>VBGM01000012.1:0-76574 GCA_005880855.1 Chloroflexota bacterium | reverse complement strand
GTGCCCTGAAGCCGGAACAGGCCGACCAGGCGGCGGCGGAGGACGTCAAGGCCGAGCTCAAGATCCAGGCCTCGGCGCGTCAGAGCAAGGCGCCTCATTTCGTCGACTACGTCCTTTCTTCGCTCGAGCAGACCTTCGGGCCAGCGGCAGTGCAGCAGGGCGGCATCGCCGTCCACACGACCCTCGACCTCGACCTGCAGCAGGCGGCCGACTCCGCGGTGAAGAACGGGATCAGGGATCTCGCGTGGGCGAACATCAACAACTCGGCCCTGCTCGCCGCGAATCCGAAGACAGGCGAGATACTGGCGTGGGTCGGCTCAGCCGATTACAGCAACGACTCCATCGCCGGCCAGTACGATGTCGTCCTCGCCGAGCGGCAGCCGGGCTCCTCGTTCAAGCCTTATGTCTACGAAGCCGCGCTGCGCGATCACAAGATCACGCTGGCGACGATTCTCGACGACCATACCCAGAGCTTCAACGGCTACGTTCCCCACGACTTCGACAACGGCGGCATGGGCAAGATCCCAGCGCGGACGGCGCTGGTGTACTCGCGCAACATCCCCGCTGTGGAGGTCGGCCAGATGGAAGGCATGAACAATGTGATCTCGCTTGCTCACGCGATGGGAATCAATAGCCACCTCGACCCCGGGCTGTCGACCGCGATCGGCGGCAGCGACGTCACGCTGCTCGAGCATGTGCAGGGCTATGAGGTCTTCGCCAACCAGGGCCAGAAGATCGAGCTGAACGCGATCAAGTCGATCGACGACGGCAGCGGCAAGACGGTGTACACGCACGACGTCCTTGGTCCGCAGCAGGTGCTGTCGCCGGCCGAGGCCTACCTCATCACCGATGTCCTGAAGCAGTACCAGTACAAGTGGGGCTTCGGCTGGAACCGCCAGATGGCGAGCAAGACCGGCACCAGCGACAACGGCCACGGCCAGATCCCCGACTCGTGGATCATGGCTTACAACCCCGACATCGTCGCGGGCGTGTGGGTCGGCAACACGGCGCCCAACGGCGGTGGCGGAATGATCCGCGCCTTCGGCGAGAGCGTCGGGCAGACGATCATGGCGCGGTTCGTCAACGCCCTGCCCAGCAAGATGCGCGGCTGGTACAGCCAGCCCTCAGGGATCGTTCGGGCGACATGCGGCAGCCAGCAGGAGATCCTGCTGAGCGGCACCGAGGGCATGTGCCCGTCGCCGAGCCCAAGCCCGAGTCCGTCACCCACCCTGTCACCGCTGCCGAGCCCGACAGATTTGCCGAGCCCATCGTCGCTGCCATCGCCGATTCCTTCGCCAAGCCTGGTGCCGTCCCCGTCTATCAAGCCATCGCCCTAAGCGTTTAGGAAGAGAGATGCTCGAGATCGCAGACAGCCCGTTCATGAGCAGCGTCGAGCGCCGCCGCCCCGGAGGGTCGATGCGTGCGTATGTGACGCGGACTCTGCCACAGCACTCTGCGGTGGTGGTCAGCAACCGGGCGCCGCACGAGCCGCGACCCGAAGGCGGATTCGCACGCGGTGCGGGTGGCGTGGTCACCGCGCTGCTGACCCTTGCCGAGGTGACAGCCGCGGATTGGGTGTGCTGCGCGCGAAACGAAGCCGAGCGAAAGATGGTCGAAGAGCACGGCGACACCTGGAATGCGCCGCTGCTCCGATCCGAGACGCGGCTCCACTACGTGACGCCGACGCCCGAGCAGTACGAGCAGTACTACTCGGTGATCGCCAACCCGGTGCTGTGGTTCATCCAGCACTACCTCTGGGACCTAGGGCAGCAGCCGATCATCAACGGCCGCGTTCACCGTGCCTGGAACGAGGGCTACGTCGAGGTCAACCGGCAGGTAGCGCAGAAGGTGGTCGCTGTCGGGCGCCAGCTGCCGCACCGGCCGCTCGTGCTCATCCACGATTACCAGCTCTACCTGGTGCCCAAGATGGTCCGCGCACTGCTGCCCGGAGCGATCATCCATCATTTCATCCACATCCCCTGGCCGACCGCACAGTACTGGAAGGTGCTCCCGAAGGAGATGCGCTCGGCGATCCTCGAGGGTCTTCTCGGCTGCGACATCGTCGGCTTCCAGTCAAGCCTCGACGTGCGCAACTTCCTGATGACGTGCGAGGAAAACGCCGGCCTCCAGGTGGACGAGAGAGAGAAGGCGGTCCTCATCGACGGCAGGGTCGTGTATGCGCGTGCTTACCCGATCTCCATCGACGTCGCGACGACGACGAGGCTCGCCTTTTCGCACGGAGTCATGGTCGAAGAGCGCAAGCTCCGGGACTGGCGCCCCAAACAGCTCATCGTGCGCATCGACCGAACCGATCCATCCAAGAACATCGTCCGTGGCTTCCTCGCCTACGAGAAGCTCCTGCTGCATCACCCGGAGCTGAAAGGCGACATCCAGTTCTGGGCCTTCCTGCAGCCCTCACGCCAGGACGTTGCCGTCTACCGCACCTACCTTCGCCGTGTCCGGCAGGTGGCGGCGCGCATCAACAGCCAGCATGGCCGCGACGGATGGATGCCAATCCGCCTCGAGTTCGGCGAGAACGTGCGCAAGGCAATGGCCGCGCTGCGCAACTTCGACGTCCTGCTGGTCAATCCGGTCTACGACGGTTTGAATCTCGTGGTCAAAGAGGGCGCACTCGTCAATCGCTCCGAGGGGGTCATCGTCCTTTCCGAGAATGCCGGTGCCCACGAAGAGCTGCACCGGCACGTGCTGTCTGTGAATCCATTCGACATCGAGGCGACGGCGGAGGCCATCTACCAGGGATTGACGATGAACGGCGAGGAGCGAAGGAAGAGAAACGATGCCGCACGCGAGGTCGTGCGTGCAAACGACATCTCGCGCTGGATCACCCGCCAGGTGCAGGACATCCGCGACCTGGTGGCGGTGCCGGGCCTGCGCGCCGGCTGACGTCGACCGCGCCTGCGAGCCTTCTTCGAGCCTAGCGGCCGACCCAGTTCGGTGAGGTCGCGATGAGGACGATGATCGTGACCAGCAGTAGAAGCGTCACCGCGGTCCCGAGCGCCACTATCACCGTCAAGATCGTGGCGCCGGTGTGTCCGGGGCGTTTGCGCCGACCCCGATCAAACGCGCCCATGACAGAGATTCCTCGCGTTCGGCTTTGAATCAGTCCGAGCGAGGCTTCAGCCCCTCGGACCGGCTGTGCTGGGAAACCATGACGCTGCGAGAAAGAGTGATCGCAACCAGTCGCACTAGACCGAGCGCGACCAGCGAGTAGATGAGGATCGCGAATATCAACGACAGCTCGAGCACCGACTGCCCGCTGACGAATGTCGGCAGCAAGCCCTTGAACGGCGCCAACAGAAAGTCGGTGATCCCATAGGTGAAGCTCGCGAACCCCGCATGTGCGTTGGCTCCCAGCAGCTTGAGCACCAATCGGATCAGCAATAGGGCATCGATGATCCCAAACAGAAGGTAGATGCCCTCCATCGCGCGCCGCGCCGGAGTCGAGCTCTTGACGACGGACGCTTCTTGCACAGGGGCAGTTCCAGTGTCATTGACGACGGTCGACGATTCCTCACGGACTGTGCCTGACGATTCGTCGCGAACGTGTTTGGTTTCTTCGTGCTCCATGACGGACCCTCCAGTCGTCAAACGAACGCAGATCTACAAATGTAAACGCGGGGGTTGCGCCCGCCACTCGGTACTCATCACCCTGACCAGGGTCAGGCGTACGCCGTCGCCTCGCCGTCATCCAGCGACTACGGCGTGGATCGGGGAGTCGGGTGCCCTACGGGTACCAGAGCGGCATCTTGGACAGGGCCTCGTCGCTGTCGACGTCCGGCGTCCCTCCCGCGCTCAGCTCGTACTGCCAGGCGGCCGTGGTGCCGGCGCAGCCGACCTGGTTCGGCTGCCACACGGGCGACCATGCCTTCGTGTAGCCCTCGGTGAGCGAAGGTTCGAAGGACCACAAGTAGGAGTCCTTTGCGACCTTGGGACTATCCGCGACCGCGCTACACCAGGCCGACGCGAAGGTGCTGGAGGCGGTACCGTCACCGTAGTAACCGGGCGCGTATCCAGCGGCGATGATGCCGTCGTACCAGCCCTGGACGAACGCCGCGTCGATCCCGCCTGAGCACCATGGGCCGGGCGGCTCGATGTCGATCACCAGCACCGTGCCCTTGGGGATGCCCAGGCTTACCGCCGCCGAGGCTGCGTTGGTCGCGTAGCCCTGGCCGGTGTCATGGCCGGAGACCGCCGAGCAGTCGTAGTCGTTGTAGATCGGCAGGATGCCCATGTGATGGCTTGCGGCGGCAGCCACCTCGGTCGAGCTGATGCCCGGGCAGTTGCCGGTGTCGGTCAGGTATCGACCCCAAAAGTCAGGCGTGCCGAGGATCGAGTTCACCTCGGGGTAGAGGCCACTGGCGCCGGCCGCGTCGCCAGTGATCCGCTTGCATGAGTCGACGCCCCAGAGGAGCCGCGATGGCTTCACCGACCCGGACCGCGCCTGGATGTTCACGAGCGCGACCTGGGCCACGTTCTTCAGAAGCTGGCCGGCGGTGGTTGATGTCTTGGGCGGGGTCGGGATCGCTCCGATGGCCGCCGAGAAAGATGGCGTGGGGCCTCCGCCGAGCGTCACCTGTGTGGTGCAGACACGCCCCGACTTGCATGGAGTGACGAGCTGCTTGCCGGTCTGATCGTAGATCCCCATGCTCCACGGTGTGTTGGTGAGGTCGGCATTGGCGGTCGCGGCGAGGTAGACGGTGCCGCCTCCCTGCATGTCGGTCGTGCTGGCCGCCAGCGTGATCGCGAGCCACGTCGGCGACTTGATGTCCGAGGCAGCGTTGACTCCCGACGCCGGGGTAGTAGAGGCGCTGTCGGCGACGAAGGCGACGATGTCATGCGAGCCGGCCAGCGGATAACCCAGCATCGTGCTGCAGCTCGTGCCGCTGCCGCAGTAGGTGAGAGGCTTGCCCGTCGTGACGTCCCAGAACAGGAGCACGAAGCCGAGGCGGCCAACGTCGATCGACGTGGAGGCTGAGATCTGCAGCGCCTTGCCCGGGCCCACCGCGGTCGGGCCTGCGTTCAGGCTGAGGTCGAGCCAGCTGACCTGGATGTCGTTGGAGACGATCGCGGTTTCCACTCCCGGCGCCGTCGTCGAGGGAGGAGTGATGAAAGCCGTGAACGAGTGCACGCCTGATGACGCGCTGTAATTCACGAGGCAGCGGCTGGCTTGCATGCACGCACCGGCCAGGGTGCTCGTCGTGCGATCGAAGATCTCGATGGCCGATGCGGACCCGGTCACCGTTGCCGATGCGGTTGCCGTGAGGAGCACGGCCTCACCAGAGCGGCGCAAAGACCGATCCGCCGACAAGCTGAGGTTGCTGCCCTGTGCGACCGCGGTGCCCAGAGACGAGACCGGAACGCTCGGCATCACCGGCGACGGTCGCGCGGGGGCTTGGGATGCCGGAGCCGGCGAGGCCGGTGAAGAGACCGTTACGGGATCGCATGCTGCAGGTGAGCTGAGTACCGGCTTCGCCGGGTCGGCCGGACATTGCGCCATGCCATCGGGTAGGGACGGCTGGCCTGGCGTGGGGATGGGGGCAGGGGTGGCGTCGCATGCGGCTCCCCGGCCCGAACCCGGGCATGGCTTGCCGCCGGACGGCAGCGCGAGGGTCGGTCGGTCGTCGCTCGGGCTCGGCGCACTGGACGATGAAGACATGAGGCCCAAGCCGCTCGCGGGCGCGGCGGCGAGCGCGATCACGCTCAGGTGCATGAACGCTGCCACGAGCAGCAGCGGCAGGTAGCTCGCTGGACGGAACAGCAAGCCACGACCGATCCGGCGCTTTGAGTCCAGGTACCCCTCCTCGTGTCACCGGCCGTGCGGCCGCCGTTTGCGACCTGTTGGTTGGTGACCGGAGAGGGGACGTTAGGGGCGAGTCAGCAACACCGCCACTGCGATGTGGTTAATTTGACTCAAGCGTTGTCAAATGGCCCGAAAGCGCCTCGCGAGAGCCCTTTTTTAGGGCTTGCGCTCGTCCTGAAGAGGCGAATCGCGCCCGGCGACACTGTTCCGAGCACAGTGGGCGGTCTATGGCCCGGCGCTGGCACCCAGTACATTGCCGTACGCCAGCCCGAGGGCAAAGAGGCCGAGCAGGCTGAGCAGCACGAGCAAGGACGTGCGCGCGTATGCGTCCACGAGGCCGGTGTCGTCGCCCCCTTCGGATCCGGCCAGGCTCACCCGTCGGCCCACCGTGGCTGCCCTGAACGCGAGCCCCAGGGTGATCACCAGAATGACCAGGAGTATTGCCATAAGGCGGAACGGCGCGGCTACTGAGCGGGTCAGCGGCCGCGCCATCAATACAACGCCTTAGCCGCTCCGACCACCCTTGTGGCGCCGCGGTCAAATGGTGAGCCGGGCCACCAATACTCGACTCAGCGACCGCGTTTCCCTTTCGATGGGGAACACCACCATGCTGCAGTTCTCCCTGGCTTTGTTCGCGGGCATGGCGGCAGCCATGGTGGTACCGCCGGTGCGTCGCTCCGTCCCTAGATGGATGGAGGCGAGCATCTGGTTGGGCCTGGTCGTCACGTGCTGGCTCGCCATCACGAACATCGAGCAAGTGAGCACCCGGAAGCTGACCGAGTCGGCGGCCTGGGGTGCCGACCAGATCGTGAATACGTCGATCGGCCTGGTTTTCTCGGGCATGCTCGGATGGGTGGCCGACCACAGGTTCCTGATCGCAAACGCGGTCGTGTTGACGGTCGGGGCAAACATCCTGGTGCTGGTCCTCATCCGCTCGCACCGGAAGTCGCTCGGCTGGCAGCCGCGGGTCAGGCTCGGCGAGTGGATCGAGCTGCCCGTGCAGCGCGCGCCTGCTCCGGTCCCTGTAGCGGCCCCATACGCAGTGCCCGAGTGGAACCGGCGCGCCGAGCACGCGACCGCGACGCTGGTGGCGGCGTTCCTGACCTGGTTCGTGCAGATGCTGATCTGGACCCGCGATGTCGTGATTCCGCAGGCGAGGGTTCGCCGGGCGCAGGCGGTGGAGGCGGGCCGCGTGCAGGCAGCCGCCGGACTCGAAACGCTCCGCGAGAGGGCGTTTCGGCTGCAGGCTTCGGCGCGTTCCTGGCAGGCGGAGCACACCCCCACCATCAACGGCCTGGCCGCGAGAGCGGGCCAGGTGCTGGATCGAGCGGTGGTGGGGGGAGCAGGCTTGGCCGACTTCCCCGGCGAGGACGCCATGACGGCCGACCAGGTCGTCAACATCCACGCGCTGCTGAGCGCTCAGTCGATCGGCTGGTACGGGCCGATCGTGCCCGCACCGCCACGTGCGGGTTCGGAAGGTGCGGAGGGGGAACATGGATCAGATCGACTGGCCTCGTAGGGGAAACGGGCACCGGCGCCGAGCCAGCACGCCACGTGTCATCAAGAGGGCGAGGCTGCTGCGCCCCATGGGTTGGCTCTTGCGGGTCCTGGTGCTGATCCTGGTGGCCGGCCCGGCGCTCTTCCTCACCTCGCCTGGCTACGTGGCATTCGCGGATCGCATGCCGGACGTGAGCAAGCTCGAGAAGTCGGTGCCGACGGACACGGTTGTGTATGCGTCGGACGGCACCTCGTTGCTGGCGGACCTTCACGGTCCCGGCTACCAGCACTACGAGCAGTCCCTCGCCGACATGGGCACGCTTCTGCCCGAGGCCGTCATCGCCATCGAGGATCGCAACTTCTACTCCGAGCCTGGCGTCGATCCGGGCGGAGTTGCACGAGCGGCCCTGATCGACTGGCGCGCGCATGGGACGGTCGAAGGGGCATCCACGATCACCCAACAGCTGGTGAAGATTCGGCTGGTCGGCAACGAGGCGACCCTCGACCGCAAGCTCCGCGAGGCGCTGCTGTCATTCGAGGTCGAGCGCACGTACTCGAAGCCTGAGATCCTCGAGATGTACCTGAACAATGTCTTCTTCGGCAACAGCGCATGGGGCGCCGAGGCCGCGGCGAAGATCTACTTCCACAAGGACACGCAGCAACTCGACCTCGCGCAGGCATCGATGCTGGCAGGCCTGATTCGCGGGCCGACGGTGTACAACCCGCTGCTCAACTGGAGGTCGGCGAAGGCCAGGCAGCTGCAGGTGCTCAACGCGATGGTGCGCACGGGCGCCATCACTCAGCCTGACGCGGCCACCGCATACGGCGAGGACATCTCGCCTCCAAAGCACATGTTCACGCCGACCAACCAGATCGTCGCTACCAGCTTCGTGCGTTATGTGGTGGCGCAGCTCGTGAACCAATTCGGCCCCGACGTCACATACGGCGGCGGGCTCAACGTGATCACCACGGTCAACCTGAAGCTTCAGGACATAGCGCAGGGTGCGATCACAAATGGAATCGCCAGGCTTGCATACCGCCGTGTGAGCCAGGGTGCGCTGGTGGCCATCGACCCGACCACGGGCGCGATCCTGGCGATGGTCGGGTCGGCCAACCCCAACGCCAACGGTGGCCAGTACAACCTGGCCGTGTGGCCGCCTCGCAACCCAGGCTCGTCGATGAAGATCTTCACGTACACCGCGGCGATCGCGAGCAAGCGCTACACGATGGTCACGCGCATTGCCGATGGTCCGTTCACGTATCGCGACCCGATGTCGGGCGAGGCGTACACGCCCCGCAACTACGACGGCCGCTACCACGGCACCCTGCAGCTGCAGCAGTGCATGGGCAACTCGCTGAACATTCCCGCCGTCAAGGTCGAGCTTGGCATCGGGGTCTCGTCTGTGGTGTCGATGGCACGCTCGATGGGCGCGCCACCATGGCAGCAGCACTACGCCGCGTCGGGCAACCCGGTGTACACGAATGACGATCCGCTCAACACGTATGGTGCGTCGCTGACCCTCGGCGGCTATGGAGAGACGCCGCTGCAGATGGCCACCGGCGCTTCAGTACTGGCGGCGCAAGGCCTGCTGCGGCAGCCCTTCGCGATCCAGAGCATCTCCCGAAACGGCACCTACGTGTACCAGCACCAGAAGGACCCGGGAGTACAGGTCATAGACCCCAAGGTCGCCTACATCATGGAACAGATCATGTCGAACGACCGCAACCGCGCGATGATCTTCGGCCTGCACTCACTGCTGACGCTTCCGAATCGCCATGTCGGGGTCAAGACCGGCACGTCGGACTCGTTCGCGGACGCGTGGACCGTTGGCTACACGCCGCATCTCGTCGCGGCGGTGTGGACGGGGAACCCGGACTGGCGCCAGAAGATGACCAAGGACTCGGACAGCTACGTCGTCGCGGCGCCGTCGTGGCACGCATTCATGCAGTCCGCGCTGGACACGCTGAATCTCGGCGACGAGTGGTTCTCCGAGCCTCCGGGACTGATCCACAGGACAGTCAGCGGCCAGACCGCCTGGTTCCTGCCGGGCACCTAAGCCGGGCGGCGACAAACCAGAAAAGATCCCGCGGGCGCCAAACGTGCGGAATCCTTGATGGGAGCCTGGTCCGGCTAGGCGGCGGGCTCGGGTCGGCGGTTGGGAATGATGGCGCCGAGCACCTGGACGAGGCGCCGGCGCAGTGGGCTCCACGCCGAGGTTCGCTCTGTCCGCCGTCGCTCGTATCGGGGCGCATTGGCGTCCGCGCACAGCTGACATCCACAGCCGTGACCTGTGTCGGGGAGCCGATTGCCCTGCTTGTCGAACCTGGCTTGCATCAGAAGCTCAACCTCACAATCCGGGGGAGATCGTGTGAACCGCGATGGCCTGCGGCCGGTGCTTCAGTCGGCCGCCGCCATCAATCCGGGTTCGCTGATGAAGTCGCCCGCTTCGCCGTACGAGTGCCGGAGCATCACGCGAAGACGATCCTTGGCGACGGCCAGCCTCGAGGCCACCGTGCGCTCCGGGATGCCAAGGGACTGGGCGATCGCGCGGTTGGTGTAGCCGTGGTAGTGACGCAGCACGATGGCGGCCGCCTGCTTGGGCGGCAGCTTGGCGAGCGCCTCGGCAAGGTCCCGGTGCTCAATGTGCTCTTGCGGGTCGGGGGCGAGCTCCGGGCGCCCGATCCTCCGGATCACCTCGCCGACCTCGCGGAGTCGCATCTTCCGCTGGTACGAGACGGCCGCGTTGATAGCGATACGGTGGACCCACGCCTCGGCGGGAGCGATGGGTTTCCACGTGCTCCACTTCCGGTACGCGCGTTCGAACGCATCCTGGGCGGAGTCCTCTGCCGCGGCCCGATCGCCGAGCATGGCCGTCAACGTGCCGAGGATCTTGCCGTAGGACGCCTGGTACAGGCGCTCGAAGTCAGCCTCGTTTCCGGGCGTGTACTTCGGCTTCTGTTCGCGATCGTCTGACTCGACCGATTCCTGGATCTCGTTGAGCATCAGCTCGAATCAACCCCCTGCGTAGTCGGTGCGCAAGCTATGTGGCGCTTCCCGCATCTAATCTCCCTCGCGGGGGCCTTCACGGTCGCCGTACGGTTGGGCGGATTTTGGGTCGCACACTTGAGGTAGGGCCCGTTCCAGCCGAGTTCAAGTAACGAGCTCTGAGTTCGGCGTTGTTCAAGAAGGATGTCCCCAAGCTCGGCGGGCGCTTTTGGCCACCATCCTGGCGACGTGCTCAGCGCGCTGGCAGTCGGTCTTGCCGCCGATGCGAGCCAGACCGGCCGGAAGACGCTGAAGGTCATACGCGCGCGCTCGCCGGACCTCGTGCGCATGAGCGAGGCCACCGGCGAGGACCTGATCGCCACATCGGTGGGGTTCATCGACGTTTTGTTGACGTCGCTTCGATCCGACCTCGAGGTGCCGTGGTCCGAGTACGAGCAGCGAACGCGGGACTACGGGCGCCTGAAAGCGGCGCAAGGGGTCCCGCTCGAAACCCTGATCGACGTGCTGGCCGTCTACCGCCGGGCGACGATCGAGCTCATCACCCAGCCGATCGAGGGCACGCAGCGGCGAGACGAGATCTTTGCGCTGGCGCAGTCACGTCTCGAGGATGTGGTCGAACGGCTCACGACATGCGTCGTCCGCGGGTACCTCGAGCATCTCGACACGGAGCATCGCACGCGCGAAAGCGAGCTCTTCGGGCTCGCGGCAATCGTCACCTCGATGGGCCGCTCGCTCGACGTCGTCGAGACGGCCGAGGTGGCCCTGGTCGAAACCATGGCCGCGCTGCGCCTCAGCGCGGGCGCGCTGTGGTTGAGGGAGCGCGCCGCTTTCAGGCTGGCCCACGCCGCCGGCCTTGACGCTCCGGACATCGAGCAGTTCACACATGAGACCGGACCTCATGTCAAAGCGGCCGTCACGGCGGTCGGACGCTCCGAATCGCGGGTGGACCGCGGACTCGGCGCGGAGTGGAACGCGCTGCGCGCGCAGCTGCGGGTGAGAGGCCGGGTCGTCGGCGTGATGACTGTCGGAACCAGGATGCCACGCATCTTCGGGGCCTCCGACCTCCTGTTCATGGCGGCCGTTGCCGACCAGGTGGCGATCGCCCTCGACCGGGCTCGCCAGTTCTCCAACGAAGCCCGCACCGATCACCTGACCGGGCTTGCCAACCGCCGTGAGTTCGAGAGGATCATGGAGCGCGAGGTCGCGCTGGCGGAGCGGC
Source organism: Chloroflexota bacterium (assembly GCA_005880855.1). Taxonomy (GTDB): domain Bacteria; phylum Chloroflexota; class Dormibacteria; order Dormibacterales; family Dormibacteraceae; genus UBA10449. The sequence continues at coordinate 65,030 of VBGM01000012.1, read as the reverse complement.
ACAGTCGACAGCTCTCGGTCATGATGATCGACCTCGACAACCTGAAACGAATCAACGACCGTCAGGGCCATAGCGCTGGGGATGCCGCCCTCAGGTTGGTCGCCCAGCAGATGCAGCGGGTCGTGCGCGCGTCAGACATCTGCGCGCGGATCGGAGGAGACGAGTTCGGCGTCGCGATGCCGGAAACGAACCTCGACCGCGCGCGCGAGGTGGCGGCTCGCCTGCGGGCCGCGGTCAACCAGGCCAGCCTGGCCGCCAAGTCGCCCGAGCCGATCGAGGTCAGCATGGGGCTTACCGCATGGAGGCCAGGCCAGGATTGGCAGGCGGCCTATGAGGTCGTGGACGGCGAGCTGTACGAGGATAAGCGTCGCCGCAAAGAAGAGAAACGGTTGGCGCCCAAGGTAGAGAAGACGGCGACCCCGCTCCGGATACTCGGGCGGTCATCGGGCCGGCGGCGTCTGGCCGGCGGCTGACGCACCTATTCGATCAGCGCCAGCTCCCTCGCCTTCACGATCGCCTCGAGCTTGGAGTGAACCCCGAGCTTGCTGCCAAGGCTCCGGATATGCGTGCGCACGGTGGTGTAGCTGATCGATAGCTTGGAGGCGATCTCGCGGCTGGATGTGCCTTCGGCCATCAGCCGCAGCACCTCCTTCTCGCGATGCGTAAGGCTTTCGAGCTGCGTGTCCATCTCGCGGCGCCGATTGAGAAGTGTCGCGATGGTGCGCGGGGTGAACAGCGAGCCACCCGAGGCGACCGTCCGGATGGCTTCCACCACCTCGGCAGCGGCCCGCGACTTGTGGATGAACGCGCTCGCGCCGGCTTCGATGGCGGCGAAGCGCGCTCCGTCACTGTCCTCGCGCGTGAGGAAGATCAGCTTGGTGTCGGGACGGACCTGACGGATTCCTGCGCCGGCGTCGGCGCCCGTGCCGTCGGTGAGGCGGAAGTCGACGAGGACGATGTCGGGCTTCAATTCCAGCGTTCGCGTGATCGAGTCCGCCACCGAGGCTGCGCTGCCGACCACCGAGATGTCGGGCTGGTCGTTGAGCAGGGCCGCGAGGCCGTCCGCCACCACCTGGTGATCCTCGACGATGAGGACCCTGATCGGCTCCCTCACTGAGCCGACGGCACCCAGAACTCGACGGTGGTTCCGTTTCCGGGCTCGCTGGTCACCTCGCACCAACCGCCCGCGAGCAGAGCCCGCTCCCGAAGCGCGAGGAGGCCGAGGTGTCCGGGCAGGTGATCGCGTTCATCGACGACGAAGCCTCGCCCATCGTCGATGACTCTGCCATGAATCCCTCCGTCCCGCGCCTTCACCATGACGTGGACGCGAGTGGCCGCGGCGTGCTTCTCGACATTGTTCAGGGCTTCCGACACCTGCCGGAAGATGATGGATTTGATCTCGTAAGGCTCATCGTCGGGCAGCCCGAGCTCGATCTCGGCTTCGATGCCGGTCATCGTGCGCATCATCGCCACCCGGTCACGGATCGTCTCCTCGAAACCTCCGGGCACCTCGAGGGCCGGCGGCCTCACCTCGAAGAGCAGCTTCCGCAGCGCCTGTTCGGCCTGGTCGAGAAGCTTGCGCGCGTCCACAACCGGTGCGGGGTGATCGTCGCTGGCCCGCTGGAGGTGGAGCTCGGCGGCGGTCAGCTTTTGCAGCGCATCGTCGTGGAGCTCGCTCGCGAAACGCCGGCGCGCGGAGTCCACCGCGGTCGACATGTTCCGCAGCAGAAGCTGGCGTGCCTCATCCACCTTCTGCAGCCGGTAGACGGTGCTGTTCAGGTCGGTCTCGGCCAGCTTCAGCTGCCACACCAGCCCCGCCGCGAGTCCGACCATCTGCAGGAGCCACGCATCCTCCAACGAAAAACCTTCACGCTGCCGCGAGTCGTAGGCGGCGACCACTCCGAGGCGCTGGTCCCCTGCGCGCCACGGAACGCTGATGGCGCTCGACACGCCGAGCACTTCCAGCACAGCGCGATGCGCTGGGTTCTCGTCGTCCGACATCGCCGCCCTGAAGACATGGTCCTGGTACACCACCTGGCTGGTCAGGTCGTTGCCAAAAGGTTCGGCCGGCGCAGGGTAGAGGCGGGCGATGAACTCGTCTTCGATGCCGTGCGCGCCCGGTATCGGAGTCAGCGTCCGATCCTGATTCAGCTGCCAGAACAGCACCTTGCCCGCGCCAACGAGGGTGGCCACGCTCTCCGTGAGTCCTCGGTAGAACGCGCCGAAAGTGGCGCCCGTCCGCGCATGGGTCGAGACCGCCACCAGGGCTTTGACCGCCAGCTCACGTGCCCTCTCGATGTGCAGCGCAGACCTGGCGCGCTCCTCGTTGAGCACTCGCTCCTTTTCGCTCCGATCGAGGTCCGCGCGCATGTGAACGAGCGCCTCGACGAGCTCTTGCCGGCGTAGCTGGAGGCGCGACATCTCGAGGGCGGCAGCCACCTGGTTGGCGAGAATCGACAGCGCGCTGCGCTGCACGACCGTGTAGACGGTGCCCCCGGCTACGCCGAGCATGCCGACGATGCGACCGCCCGCCTTCAGGTGCAGGCCGACGTACGCGTTCAGGCCGGGGTCGGGCATGCGTGCCGCGCTCTTCGGCGACCCCGCGAGCGATGCCGCAGCGAAAAGCTCGTCGATCTCGTCGCCAGTGACGAGGCGCGAGGGGTCGACCGCGCGCGAATACACCTGCTGGCGGTTGCCGGCGTCGTCGACCAAGGCCATGAAAGCCACCACGGCCCCGGTCAGCTCGAGGGCCAGCTGGAGGGCCTGATCCGCGACGTGCGCGATGTCCGGGGCGCCGGCAATCTCGGCCGACACCGCTTGAAATGCCTCGAGCCGGTCCCACAGGCCGGTCTCCGAATAACCCGCGGTCTCCAAGGACAGGAGCCTAACCCCCTAGCGGATATTACGAACTGCCCAGCTTCGCATATAGAGGACGCGAGCGCTCGGCCCCGCAGATTCAACGGACCGACATCTCCCGGTACTCGCCTTGCCCACAGCGTTTCTCGAAGCAAAGGCCGGACCTGGTTGCTTCAGCGTCCGGTGCTGGAGGGGAGAGCGCAGAGGGAAGAGATGAATGAGGGGTTCGGCTTTGCAGGCGGTGATGCGTTCGAGCTTACGCGCCTCAACCGGGCGCTGACCATGCTGGCCAGGCCATCGCTGACCGACGACTGGCCGGCGCCGATGTCCCGCGGGGAGCTGCTCGCCCTCGGGGTGTTTACCGGCGGGCGTGTCCCGCCGCGAAAGGAGCTGATCGAGCGGCTGTGGAACCGCAAGCGTCAGCTTCTTCGTCACGCTGCATCAGCCTTCGATTTGGATGTGCCGCCGCCGGTGGCGTGAAGCATCTCCGCAAAGCCAATACTCGGCTGTGGGCGCGCGTTTTCTAATCGGGATGGGAGTGAGGGTGCCGAGACTTGGCAGCGATGTCAGCGCCGCGCCGGTCGTGAAGCCACTGGTGGTCCTCGCCGCGAGATTTCTCGGCCCTGGGCCGCTGCGCCTGAAGATGGTCAAGCTCGCTCACGAGCTCGACGATCGCCAGGCCCGTCGCATCGCGGCCTGACGCCAGGGCGGGGGTTCCCCGGGGCCTTCAGGGCTCCTGGGACCGGATTGCTCACTGGTAGGAATGCCAATGAGTACTCCCGTTGCAGGAGGCGTTTTCACTACAAATGAACGACTTCGACCGTCGCCTGGAAGCTGGGCTCGCACAGATGCTCGACAGGGTGGTCACGACTCCTCCGCCCCCTCGCCGCCGGGCCGGCGGGCGGCCTGCCCTCCACCTCCTCTCCATGGTGACCATGTCGGTTGCCAAGCAGGAGCACCCGCCGGTCGCCGTCCTGGCGGACGCCGGGGACCCCAGGTTGGACGCCATCGCTCTCGCCGAGGCGCCCGTCGCGGCCGCCCCGGCGCTCATCTGACCAGAAGAACACCCCTTCCTTCCTCTCGCGAGGTCGAGCCGAAAGGCTCGACCTCCATTTGTTTTGAGTCAAAATTGTTTGCCATGGGCACGGCAGCGGTCGATGTCAGGTTCACGGTCACAGGAGTGGCCAAGCGTGTGCCGGCCGCCGACCGCGAGCGCGTCCTCGCCAACCCCGGCTTCGGCAAGGTGTTCAGCGAGCACATGGCGACGGCCCGATGGGATCGCGCGAGTGGCTGGCACGATGCGCAGGTGCGGCCGTACGGGCCGATCTCGATGGACCCGGGCACATCCGTCCTTCACTATGCGCAGGCTGTCTTCGAGGGCCTCAAGGCGTACCGCTTGCAGGACGGCCGAGTCGCCGTCTTCCGCCCAGGGGCAAACGCCACCAGGTTCAGACGCTCGGCTCGGAGGCTGGCTCTGCCCGAGCTGCCAGATGGCGCTTTCGTGGAGGCCATCGACCTCCTCGTCGGGCTGGACGCCGACTGGGTGCCGTCCGCCCCCGAGCACAGCCTCTATCTACGCCCGTTCATGTACGCCAGCGAGGTCAACCTGTCGGTACATCCGTCTGACGAGGTGACGTTCGTGCTGATCGCATCGCCCTCCGGCTCCTACTTCCCGTCCGGGGTCAAGCCGGTCACCGTCTGGTTGTCCGAAGACTTCAGCCGGGCCGCGCCCGGCGGCACGGGCGAGGCCAAGACCGGCGGCAACTACGCGGGCAGCCTGCTTGCTCAGGCGCAGGCGGCGGAGCAGGGTTGCGACCAGGTGGTGTGGCTCGATGCAATCGAGCACCGCTGGGTCGAAGAGATGGGCGGCATGAACCTGTTCTTTGTGTTCGGCACCGGCGCCAAGGCCAAGCTGATGACGCCGGCCCTGACCGGCACCTTGCTGCCGGGAATCACCCGAGACGCCCTGCTCACTCTCGGCAAAGACCTGGGCTACGGGGTGGAGGAGGGTCGCATCAGCGTCGAGCAGTGGCGGTCCGGCTGCGCCGATGGCTCCCTCACCGAAGTTTTCGCTTGCGGCACCGCCGCGGTCATCACCCCGGTCGGAGCGGTGAAATCGGCGGGCGGATCTTGGCCGGTCGGCGCCGGCAAGCCCGGCGCGATCAGCATGCGGCTGCGTCAGGAGCTTGTCGACATCCAGCGTGGCGCAGCCCGAGATGTTCACGGCTGGATGCACGCCGTTCCGACCTCCGCCTGAAGGCGGGAGCTTTCTAGAGCGCTCTCATCCGGTTGTTCTTGGCGTTGTGCTCGACCTCTGCGAGGCCAAGCGCTTCCAGCAGTGGTGGCATGTACATGCCGAAACGGCCGCGGTAGCCCTTCCTCAATCCGTACCAACCGCCGACCGGGTTCTTGACTGATCGGCCCCAGGCCTCGACCGTGCCCTCGGCCGCGGGTTTCTGCTCATCGGCGCTGCCGAGCGGCACCCAGCCGCCATTCGCCTTCAGCATCTTGTGGAGGTCGTCGATCGCCCGGAGCTGGTATCGGAGCTCGGTCTTGCCGACCGTGCAAACCAGGGCCGGCGGGTTGCGGCTTCGTCCTTGTACATCTGGTTCTCCGACGATCCGCTCGGCGTCTTCAGCTGCCAGGGCGACTGCCTGGTGCCCTGCCCTTTAGCCATCTTCGCCGGCGGCCAGCAAGGGAAGCAAGCTCGAGACGTTCGGCGTGCCGAGGCCGGTGACAGCATCCCAACCCGGTCCGGCGTCGAAGCCGGGGAGTCCGCCCCACCTGTTGTTCCCGGCGGTTACGTCGTGGAAAGCGCTGGAGTAGGCGTCGCTCTTGGCGATGTGGTACAGCGCCTTGTTGATCGACCCGAGCCGGTGCCCGGCCATCTGCGCGGCCAGGGCCGCGATCCCGGCCCACTGAGGCGTTCCTGCGCTGGTACCGCCGACAACGATGACACCGAGCGGATTCGTTTTGGGGGGCGTGATGCCGCTGTACACCGCGATGAAGCCCGTGCTACGCGTGAAGTACGCGTTATAGGCGACGTCGGGTACGCCTCTCGCCTTGTTGTTTTTCTGGAACGGTGCCTGGTAACCGGGGCGGCGGTACAGGGTGCTGAACCCTCCTCCGCTGGCTCCTCCGCCTCCGGTCGCCGCTCCCATGGCGGTATTCCAGGCGGTCTCCGAGGTATATGCGCCCGAGCTGTCTGCTACCAACTTCGTGCCTCCAACGCTGAGGACCTCGGGGTCCGACGCCGGGGTTGAAGGACCGGCCACCAGAGTCGTGCCATCGCATGATTGCCTAGCCCCGCCTTGATCGCCTGACGAGGCCAGGACCGTGATTCCGAGCCGGCTGGCGTCCTCGAACGCGGCATGCTGGTCCGCAAGGACGACCGGGTCGATGCACGACTCGGCCTCGCCGAAGCTCTGGGTGATCACGTCCCCCAGGTTGTTGTCGACTGCGTACTTCAAGGCGGCGACGAGGTCGACGTCTTTCTCGCTGGTGGCCTGAACCAACACCAGCGCCGCTCCCGGCGCGACGGCGTGTGCCCACTCGACGTCGATCGAAATCTCGACTGAGAAGCCACGCTGGATCTTTTTGGTGGCATCGAAACCTGGGTCGCCGAACGGCGACAGGATGGTGAAGCTGGGCGCGGCGGGAATACTCCAGAAGCCATCGAAATGGGCCAGGTCTGTCCGGATGTTCGGGTTCTTGAACGCATCGATGATGACGATCGTGCGGCCGGTTCCGTTGATCGTTGGATCGTTAGAAGTAGGGATGCCATACGCAGGCCGGATGGTGTCGGCGCCGAAGCAGCCGATCGGGGTCGAGTGCAGGCAACCCAGCATCGGTAGCCCTCCTGCATCGGGCTGAAAGTCGTCGATGTAATCGACCTGGGAATCGCTGCCGAAGGCTGGGGTCATGGGGTGTCCGGCCGACACCGGAGCGACCCCGGCGAACAGCAACGGCGCGGCCACCGCACAGGCGGCCACGCGCGCCAATTGGGCGCGCGCCCACATCGAAAACATCCCTCTCCTCCTACGACTCCCGTCCAGCCGGGCTAGATCGTGGCGGAAATTCTAGACCCGGCCAGACGCGTCAACACGAATTAATGGATGATTTTTCATGTAGGGGACGGGAAAGGGTGACAATCGCCGCGCCATCCGGCCGCGGCCATCTGGAGGTGCGGCGATGACCGCGAAACGGGTTGTCATCGTGGGCGGCGGCGGGGCCGGCGACGCGGCCGCCTTCGGACTCAGGAAGAGGGGTTTCGACGGTGAGGTGGCGATCCTCAGCGCCGACAGCGACCGGCCATACGACCGTCCTTATCTATCCAAGGAGTTCCTGCGCGGCGAGGTCGAGCTGAAGAAGGTCTTCCTCCACGACGAGGCCGAGTATTCGAAGGAGAAGATCGAGCTCCGGCTCCAGGAGAGGGTCGTCGGGGGCTCGCTCGCCGACCGCACCGTCTCTTTGCAAAGCGGGGGCGAGGTGGGGTTTGACGTTCTCGTGATCGCTACCGGCGGCACGCCGCGCCGCCTCCCGGACGCACCGTCCGCGGCCAACCTGATGACGCTGCGCTCCCTGCGCGACAGCCAGCATCTCCGCGATCTGCTTCGGCGGAGCTCGCGGCTGCTCTTGGTGGGCGCCGGCTTCATCGGCGCCGAGGTGGGCGCGTCCGCCAGGCAGCTCGGCAAGGAGGTCCTGATGGTCGAGGCCGCGCCCGTGCCGCTCGCTCGGGCCCTGGGGGATGAGGTGGGCGAGGTGTACGCCTCCATCCATCGATCCCGCGGGGTCGACATGCGTACCGGGACCACGGTCAAGGAATGGCACCTCGAACGCGGCCGGGTCAGCGGAGTCACCCTTTCCGACGGACGCCGCGAGGCGGTCGACCTGGTGCTGATCGCCATCGGCATCGAGCCCAACCTCGACCTGCCACGCGCGCTCGACCTGCCCATCGAGGGTACGGGTGTGAGGGTCGACGAAGGCTTGCTGGCCGCCGACGGCGCGTACTGCGCCGGCGACATCGCGCTCCATCCGCATCCGGTGCTCGAGGAAGCGATTCGGGTCGAGCATTGGGAGGTGGCCAAGCACCATGGACGGGGGATTGCCACATCCATCGCCTCCGGCCATGCGCCGGTGACGCGGCTGCCGTACTTCTGGTCCGACCAGTACGACGTCAGCCTCGAGTATCGAGGCCATGCCTCCGGCAACGACCGCGCGGTCTGGCGCGGCGACAAGGAAGCGCTTCGATTCTCAGTCTTCTATCTGCGCGATGGGGTCATCAAGGCCGTCCTTTCGATGAACGACAAGAAGGTCAACGAGACCGGCGGCAACCTCATCGAGAGGCGGATTCGGGTGGGTGAGAAGGCTCTGGCCGACCTTTCGACCAACCTCGAGGATCTGCTGCCTACCGCCGGATGAGGGCGGTTACTCCTGCAGCAGCCAGGGCAGGGCTTCGGCCATGGGTCGGAGAAGAGTCTGCTGCTGCTGCTTGCCGATCAGGCTATCGGCGAGGAGCCCGAGCGCCGCTGCGAAGGCTGCGTTCTCGGCCTTGTGACCCATGTCACCGTGCTCTGCCCGCCATGAGATGAGGGAAGCGCCGGACTCGGTCAGCCCAAAAAGCGTGCGCCGGACCTCGTCCCATGCCCCGCCCCGATCAGCCTGCTCGATCGCGTGCAGCGCGGCCTTCTCGGCTTCGCGGAACGCGGCAAGGCCGCCCTCGCCGACGTGCTCATCCCAGCCCTGGGCCACTCGCTCCACGCCGGCAGGCGAGAGGACGCGGACGTCATCCATAAGGCGTGCGATCGTGCGCTTGTGTTCTGGAAACCCGTAGCCCTCGGCGTCGACGCCCATAGGCTGTCTAGGGTAACCGGGAAGCCAGCCTTCAAGCTTGGGCCAGAATTTGGATCGCCTCCACCGGGTGAATCTCCCGCCAGCCGTGATCGGTGTCCAGCACCCACGGGCCATCGATTGCGATGTGGTCACCGGCGGCTGGGATGGGGAGCTCCGCTGGCGGGCATCGGTCGGCTGCCTCGGCGTTAGGCGGGTTGCTGTCGAGGCGGCAGCTAGGTGTTATCTCGGCCAGCAAGGCCGGCTTGGCCTGGAAATGGTTCTCGTCATCAAGTAGATATTCGTAGCCGGCGTCCACCCGCAGCCAGACGTGATGGTCGCCGTCCGGCTCCCCTTGGGTTACCTCAACTGTTCCCGACACGTGTTTGCATGGCGCTAGGAGCCGAAGCCGGTCCGGGCTCCAGACCCCGGCCAGCGGAGGGCCCTGTCGGCATCCGGTGCTCCCCCCTGACTGCGCTGTGGGCTTATCGCTTGTGCACGCGCCAAAGCCGATCAGAAGCATCACCAAACCGGTTAGCGCAGAAACGCGGGCATCCACTTGGCATTCGCGGCCGCGTAGCGGCCCCCACCGGACACGATCACCTGCGCGTTGGCGATGACCGCGAGGTAATACATCCACCTGAAGCCGTTATCGTTGACCCCGAACGCGACCGTAACGGCCAGATTGAGGGCAAGCAGAAGGCCCAAAACGGCCGCCCAGCGTGTTGCAAAGCCGAGGATAAGAAGGACAGCGACGAGCGTCTCTCCGATCGTCTGGCCGACGGCGAACAAAAACCAGTTCGGGACCACCACGCCATTCAGGAACTCGTGCAAACCCGGAATTGGATTTGACTGAGCGGTTGACTTGATCACGCCCTGCATCCAGCCAACGCCTTGCCACTTCTGGCTCGCGAAGTACAGCCAATAAATGCCCACAACGATTCTGAAGACGCTCGGCCAAGCGTCACTCATGATCATTCACAACGACAGCCAGAAGGCCGAGTTGAGCGTCGGGCGCTAGCGCTACCGCCGGCATGCCTGGCGCCCACGTATTGGTTTTCTCGGCATCGATGGCCAATACCTCCTTGTCACCATGTGCTGCGACCAGGACTTTGGTTCCGAATTGCACCACCTGGTCGGGATCTCTGGGCCGTGCCAGAGTCGTGAATTTTTCGGATGTGGTGTCCAGTGCAAAGACACCGCCGGGATCGTCGTCTTCATTACCGCCCTCGGCTGAAACGAGCAGTTGCCCGGGGCCGCCCGGGGCGAGCCAGAACGGAAACAGGGGTAGCGGCAAGCCAATCCGATGACCATCGCCAAGATGTACAAGCTCTGAGCGCTCGTAGTCCTCGGTCCACATCGTGCCATTCACCAGCGCGATCGCAAATCCAGTTCCGGCGCGAAGCTGGGTGCCGTCCAGGTACGTGACTTGCCCGCGCGTGCCCGCGACTACAACGTGACCTTGGGCATCCAGTGCGATCTCCGCGGGGCCTGCGGGCACATGGTACGAGGCCATCTGTGCTCCGTTGAAAGGATCGAGGGCTACGACCGCCGCTCCTGCGAACAAGCTCACAAGGAGGCGACCTCCATGCAAAAGTAGTCCGAACGGCGAGCCTCCGACATGCTGCTTCCAGACGACGGTCAGCGCGGGCATCGTAAGCGCGTACACGTCTCCTGGCGCGCTATCGGCGACATATGCGATCTCCCCATCCTCGGACAAGGTCACCGCGACGAGATCCCCGCCGACGGACGCCGACGCCTTCACGGCTCCTGTCGCCAACGAAAGGAGGATCACGCCAACTTTCGGGTATGGATGCTCCGCTCGGGGTGCGGCGGGAGCATGCGAGCAGCCGCACATCATCACCAGCGCAGCCAGAGCTGCCGTCAACGAAGAACGCGTAGGAGTGGGTTGGTGGCGAGCTCGAAAGCTCTCGAGGCCGGCCGCAGATTCATCTTGTTCAGCCGGTGCTGGATCGCGCCCTTGAGAATCGCCGCACGCAGCTTGTTCTCGGAGAAGTCCGTGTTGAAAAGGAGGCGGTTGTGCCTGACCTTGTGCCACTCGCCTCGTTGCCTGCGTTCCCGCACCCTCTCGTAGAAGCCAGTGCCGGGCAGCGGGTAGGCGATGGTGTAGCTGACGTAGTCGAGCGGAAGGCTGCTGGAGAAGTTGATGCTGCGGATCAAAGAGTCGGTGGTCTCGCCGAGGTAACCGACCATGAAAAAGCCGGCCGCCTTGATTCCGGCCGCGACGCACGCCTCGACCGCTGAGCGCGCCTGCTCCGGCGTGATGCCTTTCTTCATCTCCTTCAGCACGCCGGCGTCGCCGGACTCGATACCGAAAAAGATCCGCTTGCAGCCCGCGCGATGCATCTGCTCGAACAATGTCTGGTCGACGTGGGTCACGCGGCTGAGGCATTCCCACGTCAAGGGCAGATGCTCACGCTCGATCGCCTGGGCCAGCTCGAATGTGCGTTTGTAGTTGAGGGTGAACAGGTCATCCGACATCCAGATGTGGTCGTAGCCGAGTTCGGCGATCTCGCGCATCTCCGCCACCACGGACTCGACGGGCCGTGCGCTGAACAGGTCGCCGAACACCGACTTGTGGCAGAAGTCGCAGCGGAACGGGCAGCCGCGTGTAGACATCAGCGGCGTGGTCGCGTCCTTCCAGTGCTTGCGCCAGTAATCGATGTACTTGGCGTTGGGGATATCCCCCCGATAGGGCAGCGGCAGGTGCGACATGTCCTTGGTGCGGACCCGCGGGGTCGTCTGCACGATCTCGTCGTCGCGCTTGAAAACCAACCCAGGAATCTCCTCGAAGCGGCGGTCGTCGAGGTGTTCCATGACCTGTACGATCGTCTCCTCGCCTTCGCCTACTGCAACCAGGTCGAACTGGTCGACGAAGGTGTCGGGCTCGCCCGAGGGGTAGGGGCCGCCAACCACCGTAAGCGCCTTGCCACGAACCTGCTCTGCGATCCAAAGCGCCTCGTCCTGCATCGTGATCATGCAGTAGATGCCGATGACTGACGGCTGCAAGTGCTCGATCTCGGCGAGAAGTTCGGCGCGCGTCATGAAGGTACGGTCGATATGCCTCACCTCGTATCCGGCCCGCCTCAAGGACGCGCTCAGGTACATGAGCCCAAGGGAAGGCATGATCCAGTGACGACCCTGCGCGGGCGCCACCTGCGGGTAGACCAAAACGACATCCGCCTTCACCTCACTCACCTCGCTTCTTGCACGTTGATGCGATAACTCGTGCCGTAGAACGGCCCCGAGAACACGTAGTCCAGACCAGCCCAGTCGAAATTGGGAGCGGCCCATTCGCGGCCTCCGTAGAGCTGTGCTCCCTTGATGGCAGGCACGGACCATTCGACGCCTAGGCTTCCTGAGCGCAACCGTGCCCAGTCGCCGGCCACCGGCACCCAGCGGCCGAAAGCGGAACCAACAAGAGTCTTCGAGTGGTCGGCGAGGTCGTTGAACGCCGCTGACTCTTCGTTCAGGATCGCAACCTCCGTGTAGCCCGGCTCCAAACGGATTACTTTTACGTTCACGGCTATCCCTGCAGTCGAGATCGTGTAGGTGACCTCGATTCGCCCATGTGAGGCAACGGGTTTGAAGTCGAAACCTCCACCCGGAATCGCGTTGCCACCGGCCTCGTCCAGTTCGAAGTCGCTCTGCCAGATCGTTTCCGTCGGCGTGGAGACATCGGTTGTGGTGACGGTCCGCGAGAAGACCCACCCATCCGGATAGTGGACGATCGGCACTCCGAAGCCCATGCCTTCGCCGGACACGTCGCTCCCGGCCACCTCCAGTACGACACCCTTTGCGAGCTGTGCCGTCTTGCCACGACCGGCATTGCCTTCGATGCATGCAGCGATGCCTGGCGTGATCGACTGCGTCAGAAGCGGCGCTCCAAGGCGGTAGGCGAACACGGGTTTCCCGCCCGCGACCTGATACTGGGCCTGATCGCCCAACGACCTGAACGGGGGGGTGGCGTGGCCGCTCGCCAGGTCGGGGAACAGCCCGGTCGCCGGGTAGTAGCTGATGCCCTCGAGCACGATGTCGCGCACCTGGTGCGAGGTCATCCATGCGATCGCCTGGATGCGGTCGGCCGGCAACACGCGAGAGCCGGAGATGTCTGACGGCGCCCGCCCGCTGTAATACGCGACGACGGGGGAGTCGGTGATGAGGATACCGGGACCGGCCGACGCTCTCCCCGCGGCGACCAGGCCGGCGTTGTCAGCGCCGAAGCTCGCATATAGAGGTAGAAAGCCCAACACAAGGAGTGCGGATGCGGCCGCGATGCCCATCACGGCAGGCCAACGCACCCGGTCCAGCGCGGCCGCTGCCAGCAGCGCGAGCGACGGCAGCGCTGGGTAGAGGTAGCGGTGGCTGCCGGTGTAGGCACCGGCGGCGACCAGTCCGAACACCGCCGCCAGGTAGACCAGCGCCGGTGCGTGAAGGAAACGGAGCGCGGCGATCTCGCCAGTCGGCCGGCGTGCGGACGAGACCAGACCGACCAAACCCAGCGCAAACAGCGGGAGCGCCGCGAGCCCGTACGTCCGCGCCAGCTCCAGCAGGCGGGCGACAGCCCCGCCTGGCAAGCTGCCCCGGGCCGAGGCGGAAAGCACCTCGACGGAACCGCGCGCGATCGAATGGCTCGCCGGGCCATAGCCGAGCTGCACGAAGACCAGCAGCGCGACCGCGGGCACCGCCCATGCGGCGGCGGCGAGTGGTCGCGCCGCACGCCGCGTGAGCCGAGCATGGATCGCCTCGATGACTACGAACGCGACGGCCGCCGCGATCCAGATCCATGCCTTGGTCGCGGTGACCGCGGCCAGCGCTGCGAGCAGGGCGGCCAACCGCATGCGATGGCGAATCGCGGCGAGTGCGGCGCCGGCCAGCAGGACCGTCATCAGGGGTTCGACCACGGCCGAACCCGAGGTCAGCAGGAAGACCGGGTTGAGCGCGAGCAGGACAACGGCCAGCCGGCCCTGGCGGGCATTGGGCGCAATCCAGTAAACGCATGCGAGGGTGGCGAGCCCGAGCACCGCGCCAAGTGCCTTGAGGGCGGCCAGCTGGTGCCATCCGAAAACGCTGAGGACGGCGGCGCCCAGCACGTGATATCCCGGCAGCCAGGTGTCCTCCATCCCGAAGAGCGGGTCGTGCAGATGTCCGGTCTGGGCGAGGTTGGCGGCGATGAGCCAGTGGCCGTAACCGTCCTCGAACGGCTCCGGCATCTGCGCCGCGAGCAGAAGGAGAATTCCGCACAGACCGAACAGTCCGAGGGCGGGCGTGAGAGCCCGCACGCGCGCCAGCGCGCGAGCGCCGAGCCGCCGCAGCGCCACCACCTGGACGAGGTCCGCCGCGCTGAGGGCGGCGATCGTCAGGAACCCGAGCCCAAACATGCTCGCGTAGACCGCGACCAGGCCCTGGCCCATGCCCAGTGCCGCCGGCACGATCGCCAGCGCGCCGAGACCGACGACGGCTTCTGCCAGTGCGCGCGGATCGCCGACCTGCACATACGCCTGGTCGCGCCACTCCTGGCCGCGCTCGACGATGCGGTGCTTCGGCGTGCGCACGAACTCGCCTCCGCGCCTCGTGGCACGCGCGATGGCGATCAACGTGTTGAGCGACATGCCGGCGCCCACCACCTGGCACAGGAACGACGGCACTCCCGCCCACCAGCGTCGTCCCTGCCGCACCTGGGCGACCATGAATCCGATCCAGGGCGAGATCCCGACAAGGATGGCCACAGCGGCCGCGTCTTTGATGTACCAGGGCAGCTCCAGTCTCTGATGGGCGAATACGACTAGAAGCAGCGGATAACAGGCGAGCTGCACCAGCATCACCGGGCCGACGCCATAGGCGACGAGGTGAACCGCGGCCTGGAACTTGACCGCCATGCGGTTCGAGCTGCGCATGACCGGGACGAGCAGGAGAAACGCCGATTGGAAGCTGCCAGTCGCCCACCGCGACTGCTGGCGCCGGTATGCATCGATGGACACCGGCAGCTCTTCCGGTACCACCAGGTCCTCGACGTATGCGGCCTTCCAGCCTCGGAGCTGGGCGCGATAGCTGAGCTCCAGGTCCTCGGTGAGCGTGGCAGCGCTCCATCCGCCGGCGTCGTCGATGGCCTGACGCCGCCAAACTCCCGCCGTGCCGGTGAAGTTGGTGAAGAAGCCTTTGTCCGAGCGCACGGCCTGCTCGACGAGAAAGTGGAAGTCGATGGCCAGCGCCTGCAGGCGCGTGAACCACGAGTAGCCCTCGTCGAGGTGCCCCCACCGCGCCTGCGCGAAACCGACCTGCGCGTCGTCGAAGACGCCAAGGATGCGGCGGAGGAAGTCGCGGGGCGGCACGAAGTCGGCGTCGAAGATGGCGATGAAAGGTGCGGCGGTGAGGTTCAGTCCGTGCGCGAGCGCGCCGGCCTTGAAGTCTTCACGCGAACCGCGCCGGACGTGGGTGACCCTTGTCCCCTTTCGCCGCCAGTGCGCTGTCCGGCGGCTGACGATGAAACAGGTCTCGTCATCCGAGTCGTCGAGCAGCTGCACCTCGAGGCGGTCACGCGGCCACTTCATCGCGCACACCGCGTCGATGACGCGCTCGGCGACGTAGCGCTCGTTGTAGATGGGGACCTGCACGCAGACTCTTGGTTCTTCGCCGGGCTGAACGTCCGACGGAATCGAGGGGCGGATGCGCGTGGAGCTCCAGGTGAGGTAGAGAAGATTCAATCCGAAGCAGAGCAGAGCGAAGCTCGTCGCCGCGAGCACCCCGATCGTGATCGCGGCGATCACGTCGGGTGGGTCTCGTCGAACAACGTGTAGGGGCGCATGGTGGCACGCACATAGGCGACTCGCGCCAGCGCATCCGGCTTGCCGCGGCGCGTCCACTGCATGAAGCGCCACGCAGAGCCGCCGATCTTCCTCGCGAAACCGTCGAATATCGCTGGGAAGAGCCAGACCGGCAGCCACGGCCGCGCCGGAGCTTCGATGACGAGCATCGGCGATCGGGATTCGAGCTGCGGAAAATGGTCCAGGAGAGCGGGGTTCGCCTCGACGACTTCATCGAAGATGTCCAGGCCGAAGATCGGCTGTGACATCAGCAGCTCGAACGCCATGTCCTCGTCCTGGCGCGCCAGCGGATGGCACTGGGACCGCTCGAGGATCAGGTTCGCCGTCATCAACCGTGGTGCCAGCGGTCGCCGCGTCAGGTCGTCGACAGGCTTGGCACGATGACGCAGTGCGTGCAGCAACGCAAGCACGTTGACTGCCACGTAGGCGAGGTGGCGCCGGCCATCATCGACGATGAGGTTCAGGTCCACGTCATCGGTCGCTCGAAAGCCTCCGCTCGCCAGCGAACCCGCAATCGAGACGCTGCGAATGAACGGAGCGACGCGGACCAGAGTGCGGACGAAGAGCACGGTCATCTCCAGGTACGGGGGGGCGTCAGTGGCGTGGGCCGCGGCCCGCGACCTGATGGCAACGGCGCGCGTTCCGTCCGAGCGCAGAACCACCAGATCTTGTGCAAAGGTCAGCTCCGGCGAGGCGGCGACGGCCCAGCGAACGTCCTGCTCCGCAAGGGCTCCGCCCAGGCACGTGCTCGCCAGCCGCCCTGCGTCGAGCGCAAAGCCTCGGCGCGAGAGGAGGGCGGCGGTTCGCCGGACCCGCTCCGACGTGGACGAGGATTGGGCTGGAGAATGGCCGATCACCGCAGTGCCTCCCACAATCGGACTGCTCACCAATCCGATACGACCCCGGGTTACTGAGACCTCCTAACATCAACGTTTGGCGCTGGCCGATTCACCCTCCCAGGAGCTGACATGACCGCCGACGGACACTTCAAGGTCCCCACCCCCGTCAACGAACCTGTGCGCTCCTACGCGCCCGGCGATCCCCACCGCAAGAGCCTCAAGGCGCGCCTGGCCGAGCTGACCGACGCCCGGACCGAAGTTCCGATGCAGATCGGCGGTCAGCGTCGATGGGGGGCGTCTCGCGGCGACATCCGGTCGCCGCATCGGCACGAGCTGGCGATCGCCGAGTACGCGGTCGGCTCGGACAAGGATTTCTCCGATGCCATCGACGCTGCGCTGAAGGCACGCAAGGCATGGGCCGCCACCTCATTTCACGAGCGGGCCGCTGTGCTCCTTCGGGCGGCGGCGCTGCTGGCCGGACCGTGGCGGGACACCATCAACGCGGCCACGATGCTGGGGCAGTCGAAGACGGTGCATCAGGCCGAGATCGACGCCGCTTGCGAATCGATCGACTTCTGGCGCTACAACGCCTTCTTCGGCGACCAGCTTCTCGGGCAGCAGCCGTACAACGACGGCACCGCCTGGAACCGCCTCGAGTACCGGCCCCTCGAAGGTTTCGTCTTCGCCGTCAGCCCGTTCAACTTCACATCGATCGCGGCCAACCTGCCCACCGCCGCGGCGCTGATGGGCAACACCGTCGTCTTCAAGCCCGCCACGCAGACGCTGCTGGTGACGCATTTCCTGATGGAGCTCTTCAATGAGGCGGGACTGCCGCCCGGTGTCATCAACATGGTCAGCGGCAGCGCCGCGAACATCTCCGAGCAGGTGCTCGCGCACCGCGAGCTCGCGGGCATCCACTTCACCGGATCGACCGAGGTATTTCAGGGCATGTGGCGCACGGTCGGCCAGAACGTCGACCACTACCGCACCTATCCGCGGCTGGTTGGCGAGACGGGTGGCAAGGACTTCGTGGTCGCCCACGAGTCGGCGGACTCCGACGCTCTCCGCACCGCGCTCATCCGCGGCGCCTTCGAGTACCAGGGCCAGAAGTGTTCGGCCGCCTCGCGCGCTTACATCCCGCAGTCGATGTGGAAGCGGCTGCGATCCGAGATGGCCGAGGAGGTCGAGGCCATTTCCCAGGGGGACGTCGCAGACTTCCGCAATTTCATGGGCGCGGTGATCGATGGCAACGCGTACGCAAAGCACATGAGCGCGATCGAGTTCGCGAAGAAATCGGACTCGGCGAAAGTGGTTGCCGGCGGCAAGGGTGACGACAAGGTCGGATGGTTCGTGCGGCCCACCGTCATCGAAACCACCGACCCCGACTTCAAGCTCCTGAAGGAAGAGCTGTTCGGCCCGATCCTCACCGTCTATCCATATGCGGACGGAAAGTACGAGGACACGCTGGAGCTGGTCGACCGCACCAGCCCTTACGGCTTGACGGGCGCCGTCTTCGCGACCGAGCGGAAGGCAATTCGAAAGGCATCGGAGACGCTCGTCAACGCGGCGGGCAACTTCTACATCAACGACAAGCCGACCGGCGCCGTGGTCGGGCTGCAACCTTTCGGCGGTGCTCGCGCATCGGGCACCAACGACAAGGCCGGCTCCATCCTCAACCTCATCCGCTGGACGAGCCCGCGGGTGATCAAGGAGACGTACGCGCCGCCAACCGACCATCGCTATCCGTTCATGGACGCGGAGTAGTTCGGGGGGCCAAAGCCCATGACCGTTCGTTACGAACCCGACGGCCCAGTGGTCGTGGTGACCATCGACCGTCCCGAAGTTCGCAACGCGGTCGACCCGGAAACGGCAAGCCGGCTCGTCGAGTATTTCGAACGCTTCGAGGCAGACGATGCATTGGCGGTGGCGGTGCTGACCGGCGCGGGCGGGACGTTCTGCTCCGGTTTCGACTTGAAGACGATCGCGCGTGGCGAGGCGACCCTGGTCGAAGAGACCGGGCCTGGGCCGATGGGTCCGACCCGGATGAGCCTCGACAAGCCGGTCATCGCCGCCATCGAAGGCTTCGCCGTCGCCGGCGGGCTGGAGCTCGCCCTCTGGTGCGACCTCAGGGTGGCGGCGCGTGACGCGACGCTGGGAGTTTTCAACCGGCGCTTCGGCGTCCCGCTGATCGATCTCGGCACGGTTCGTCTGCCTCGGATGATCGGGCAGGGCAGGGCGATGGATCTGGTGCTGACCGGACGCCCGGTGCCCGCGGTCGAGGCGCTGGGCATCGGCCTGGTCGAGAGGGTGGCGCCGCCGGGCGAAGCGCTCACCGAAGCAATCGCGCTCGCGCACCGGCTCGCCGCGCATCCGCAGGGCGCGCTGCGCGCGGATCGGCGGAGCTTGCTGAGGCAGTGGTCGCTCGAGATGGACCAGGCGATGCGACAGGAGTATCGGGGCGGCATCGACGTCATCGCCTCTGGCGAGGCACAAGAAGGCGCGCGTCGCTTCTCGGGCGGCGCCGGCCGGCACGGCGAGTGACAGACCGCTCGCTGCTAGAGTCGATTCAAGTGATGGACCCTAGCGTCGGCGCGGAGGCCGTGATCCAGGCAACGGGCCTGGTCAAGAGATACAAAGAGGTAGAGGCAGTGCGGGGCATCGACCTCGAGGTCCGGCACGGCGAGATATTCGGTTTCCTGGGTCCGAACGGCGCCGGGAAGTCGACCACCATCTCGATCCTCTGCACGCTTCTTACGCCCACAGCCGGCACGGCCCGCGTGGCGGGGATCGACGTGGCGCACGACCCGGCGCGGGTGCGCCAGCGCATCGGCCTCGTCTTCCAGGACCCGTCGCTCGACGACCAGCTCACCGGCCGCGAGAACCTGGAGTTTCACGCCTGGATCTACAGCGTCCCGTCGAGCGAACGAGGCAAGCGCATCGACGAGATGCTGGCGCTGCTGCAGCTGACCGACCGCGCCAACTCGCAGGTGCGGACCTATTCGGGAGGCATGAAACGCCGCCTCGAGATCGCGCGCGGAATGCTGCACCAGCCACAGATCCTGTTCCTCGACGAGCCGACCCTCGGCCTGGACCCGCAGACGCGGCAGAGCATCTGGACGCACCTCAACGAGCTGCGGGCCGACAAGGGCATCACAATTTTCATGACCACCCATTACATGGACGAGGCCGAGTTCTGCGATCGCATAGCGATCATCGACCAGGGCAAGATCGTGGCCCAGGGCACACCGGACGAATTGAAGGCGATGGTCGGAGGCGACGTTGTGACGATCACCTCGAGCCGTCCTGATGAGGCTGCCGCGGAGATCACCAAGATGCTCGGAGTCACGCCCGTTCGCGACAACGGAAGCCTGCGCATGGAGGTGCCGGACGCCAAGGTATTCGTACCGCGCCTGGTGCGCGAGCTGACGGCCCCGGTGGACACGGTCACGCTCAGGCGGCCGAGCCTGGACGACGTCTTCCTGAAGCTGACGGGCCACGCCATCCGCGACGAGGCGGCGGGCACCAAAGACCAGATGCGAGCGATGGCGAGCAGATGGATGGGCCGGAGGAGATGAGCGTCAAGACCGCGGCGCAAGGCACCAAGCAGTCGGCTCCTGCTGTCGAGCCCATCGACACGCGGCTTGCGAGCCTGCGCGCCATCTACATCATCTGGTACCGCGACATCCTTCGGTACTGGCGAGACCGCTGGCGGCTGGTGGCATCGCTTGCGCAGCCGTTGTTGTTTCTTGTCGTGTTCGGCTCGGGTCTGAGCTCAGCATTGGGACGCGGCTCGCTGTTCGGAACCGCCGGGGGATTCTCATACATCCAGTTCGTATATCCCGGCATCATCGGCATGGCGATCCTGTTCACCGCGATCTTCGGCGCGATGTCGATCGTCTGGGACCGAGAGTTCGGCTTCCTGAAAGAAGTCCTGGTGGCGCCCATCGACCGGTCCGCGGTAGCGATTGGAAAAGCGCTCGGCAGCACCACCCAGGCGATGATCCAGGGCTTGATCCTCCTGGTGCTGGCGCCTTTCGTCGGCGTCAAGCTCAGCTTCCTGACGATCGTCGAGCTCATCCCGCTCGCCGCCGTGCTTGCATTCGGGCTTTCGACATTTGGCGTCGCCCTCGCGTCCTCGATGAAATCGCTGCAGGGCTTCCAGGTGGTGATGAACTTCCTGATGATGCCGATGTTCTTCCTGTCCGGCGCTCTCTTTCCGCTCACCAACCTGCCGGGTTGGATGACCGTTTTGACCCGCCTGGATCCGGCGTCGTACGGGGTTGATCCCCTGCGACGTGTGGTGCTTGCGGAGTCAGGCCGATCCAGCGCGCTGGTCGATAGCTTCGGGTTGACCATCAACGGTCAGGTGCTGCCGATCCCGCTGGAGGCCGGCATCGTGCTCGGGTTTGGCGCGGTCATGCTCGGCATCGCCGTCGTCATGTTTCAGCGCCGCGACTGAGAGCAGCGCCAAGACCGCGAGTTCGCCGGCGATGATCGGCAGGGGTCCCCATTCCCCGATCCCCTCTGCCGCGATGATGAGCGCCAGCATCAAGGCCCACGACCATCGCGGCTGCCCGGGGATGCGGAGGTAGAGCCAGGCCGCGAGGCCGAGCATCACCAGGTCGTCGATGTGCAGATATGGGCTCGCCAGCAACCCGCCCACGATGGCCGGCACGAAGATCCACTCCGGTGTTCTCTTGCGAAATCGAAATACCAGCGCGAGGGCCCAAATCGCGATCGCGCCCTGCACGATGCGCGTCACCGTCAGGTCGCCGATGTATGGCGCCAGCGTGAGCTCGCGGTTGACCGGCACGCCGGCGGCGAACGTCAGCCGCTGCTCGTAGGTGGCGACGCCTCCCGTCCCCACGTTGAGCGCCGACGCCAGCACCAGCAGGCCGATCGCGATCGCCGCGCCGGCGAAGGCGCGATAGCGACCGCCAACCAGGAGTGCCACCGGCACGAGGAAGCCGAGCTGCGGCTTCAGCACGGTCAACCCGAGGGCAAGCCCAGATTCGAGCGGGCGGCCCGACCGCAGGAGCACATACGACGCGGCCACGCCGAGCGCGACGAACAGGCCGGGCTGGCCGAGCTGAAGGCCGTAGATGACCGGCAGCCAGCCCAATGCCGCGACCAGGTAGATGAGCCTCGAGCGCCCCGCGCCTGGGGCCGCGAGATACCAGGTGGCGGCGAGCGCCGCCAGCAAGAGCCCGCTCCACAGCCAGTAGGCGACGGGATAAGGCAGCAGGGTGAACGGGAGGGCGAGCCAGGCGACCGGAGGCGGGCTGATGAACCGAGCCAGCTGAGCGATGCCGATGCCGGAGCCCATCGCGTCGAGTTGAGCCTGCTGGCGACCGAGGTCGTATATCGACGGCCAGCCGTGGGTGACGCCGATCACCGCCGCGGCGTAATAAAAGGTGAAGTCGTTGTGGAAGTGATCGGAGGCGTAGGCGACCACCCACTGGTAGACGTCGAAGGCAGCAAACATCACGGCCGCGGTCGCGCCTGCCGCGATCCCGAGGTTCTGCCACCGTCGCGTGCCGCCCATCGACGCGGATGGTATCCGTAGGTTCCCGTACATTTCACCGGCAATGGCATCACCGGGGTTCGAGCCACGCGTCCTCGAGCTGAGAGACGGGACCAAGGTCCACGTGCGGCCGATCGTCCCCGAAGACGAGCCACTGCTGATCGAGGCTGTGGCGGCGATGTCGGAGCGGACCGTCTACTTCCGGTTCTTCTCGCCGCTCAAGCGTCTCCCGGATGCTCTTGCGCACCGCCTCGCCGTGGTCGACTACAACGACCGTTTCGCGCTCGTCGCCACCACCCGCAAGCACGACGGCAAGGAGCGGATCGTCGGCGTCGCCCGCTACGACCGCGCCGTCGACACAGACGTCGCCGAGACCGCGGTCGCCGTCATCGATGAGTTCCAGCGTCGCGGGCTGGGCAGCGCTCTCCTCACGATCCTCGCCAGGGTGGCTCGCGACCACGGCATCAAGATGTTTACCCTGATCGTGCTGCCGGAGAATCAGCAGATGCTCGGCCTGCTCCGGAAGATGGGCTGGATCCATCAAGCCAAGCTGACCGGCGGCGTCTACGAGATCACGTTCGACCTTCCGGGCGATCTGTGAGCTTGGATACGCAGCTGCTCGCGTTCGCCGGCGTCTCATTGCTTCTGGCGGTGACGCCCGGACCCGACATGGCTGTGGTGACGAAGAACGCGCTCGCACACGGGCGGCGCGGAGTCGTTCTCACGACTACCGGTATCGCGCTCGCGCTTGCGATCTGGGTCACCGCGACCGCCGTCGGCCTATCGGCGCTGCTGCGCTCGTCGGGCGAGCTCCTTTTCGGGCTCAAGCTGGTCGGCGCCGCTTATCTCGCGTACCTCGGCGTGCGCGCGCTGCTCGAGTCGCGGCAGCGTCCCTCGGACTTGCTTGCCGATGCGCCGCCGCCCGCGCCCGCCCATGCCATCTTCCGCCAGGGTTTCCTCTCGGCGATCTCGAACCCGAAGCTCGGCGTGTTCTTCGTGACCTTTCTGCCTCAGTTCGTGTCGCCTGGCCAAGCGCTGTTACCGCGTCTTCTGGAGCTCGGCTTGACCTTCGCGATCATCGGCTGGTCGTGGATGATCGTGTACGGGCTGCTCATATCGCGCATCCGGGACTTCATCACCGCTCCGCGAGTGAGGCAGTGGATGCAGCGAGTGACCGGCGTCGTGCTGCTGGGGTTCGGAGCGAGGCTGGCGGTGGAACGGGTCTAGCTCGACGTCAGGTCTGGCTCCACTGGAACTGCTGGCACACCGCGTCGAACGACTCACCTTCCGGAATGCCGTTGGGATAGGTCTTGGGATCGGCGGGGTTGACACCGAAAATAGAGATGGTGGTTCCGCCTTTCGTCGCCGCGATCACGAAGAACCGCACCTTGGTCGCTGATCCGCTGGAAGCGATCAGGTTGGCTGAGTAGACGATCCCGACCCCGTCCTGATCGCCGATATGAGCGCCTTTGAGCTGGTTGACCTGGGCGACGCTCTGCCACGTGGACGACGGCAGCGCGCTGACCACGGCCTGGACGACCTGGTCTAGTGGCTGGCCAGACTTGGTGCCGGCAACCTGGAGCAGCCCGAGCTTGGTGGCGAGGACGACACCCTGAGCATCCTGGCTGCGCACGGTCCAGGTGGGGTCGTAGTCGACCTGGTATCCGAAGGCCGAGCTCTTGTACGTCGCAGGCGCGGCAAGAGGCGTGACTATCCTCGGCCCGCAGTTCGACGTGCATGTGCTGTGGTTGCCGATTGCTTGCGACACCGCAAACGCGCTCAAGCCCACGGTCACGACCGCCAGGATGGCGAGCAGCCCGACGGCCACGGCGATCTGTGTGCCGCTGTACCTGCGCATCGTGGATTGCGGCCGCGCCGGCGCGTACGCGTAGTGATAGGCCGGAGCGGTGGCGGGTTGGGCGGGATATTGCGGCGCTCCGCATTGCCCGCAGTACGGCGCGTTCGCAGCGATCGGGGCGCCGCATCGCCCGCAGAATCGTCCCGGTACGGCCATCAGCCTCTGGGCTCCGCGTGCATGCGCGTCGGTTTGGAAGCCGCCCGGGCCACTCCGCAGGCGGGACAGAACGCCATAGTCGGCACGATGCGGTGGCATTCAGGGCAGGGTGCGTCCGGACCGATCTCGTGGGCCGCGCCTTCGGCGAGCAGTGACCGGTGGATGACGAGCCTGACGTACATCAGCACCGCGACCGCAGCCAGCGCTCGCAGGCCGACCTGCAGGGCGAGGTCCGGCACCGTGACTGCCAGGATGCCGAGGACGACCTGCGCGCCGGCTGCGATGACCACGGTTGCCGGCAGGCTCGCCTCCCAGCCGCGTCCGGCCTTGCGAAGGTCGTAGCGCTGCAGCCAGAGAGCGGCCGCCACCACCGAGGTGGTGCTGGCGTTGATGAGCATGAACAGGATCCCGGCGGTCAGAAGGCGGAGCGCCCAGTCGATGGTCGAGCCAGTGCCCACCAGCGGGCCTGCGAGCAGTGGCCAGGTCGCTGTGAGCGTCGTCGCGAACGTGAACCCCAGAGCCGAGGCCGCGCCGAAGGTGAGGCCGTCGAGCGGCTCGCGCAGCCTCGCCCGGAAGAAATAAAGGAACACGGGCCCCGCCAGCATCAGAGCCTGGGCGACGATCGGGATCACCACTCCAGCAAATGCGAAGTTGGTTCCGACATCGCCGCTGATGGCGAGGCGGGCCACGGCGCCGCCGGTGAGAATCGTGAACACGTACCCGAGGATGGCGCCGGCCACCATCGTGGTCCCGATCAGCAGCCAAGGCTCGGACTCGTACACCTCGACCTCGTACAGGTACAGCCCATATAGCACCGGGAGCAGAAAGACGGCGGCGATCGTCGCCGGCGCGAACAGGTGTAGGGCCGCGAGGATGACCACTGTCGCGACGCCCGCGAGCAGCGCCCAACGAAATGCGCCGCCGCGGCGGTGGGGCAGGTGCGGAAAGAGCGTCGAGACGATGGAGAGGTGCACGACCGGCTCGGAGGGAACCGCGGCGAAGGCGTGCTGCCTCGAGGCGACCCCCCACGTCAGATGGGCGCCGCAGTGACCACAGAATTCGCCGGCGGGAACCATGTTTTCGCAGTGCGGGCATGCGACCAGCTCTGGGCCTGAATGCGGCTCGGACGGGATGGGCGTTTCCGCAGGCGGGCGCTTCTTGGGGCCGCCTTCGTCGGTCACGCCCCCCCTCCTTTTATGTACGTGATCCAGGCGGCGTCGAGAGCAGCGCCGTCCATGCTTCCCCAGCCGGTGGCGAAGTCCCAGCCCGCAACGGCGTCGAATGCGAGGTTGTTGCCCCCGGTGACGTCATGGAACGGACGCGCAGGCAGGCGTGATGTGTTGGCACCCATCCAGTAGATGGCCGGGTTGGCGAAGCCCGTCTCACGCAGGCCTTTGCGCTTGAGGTCCTGGTCGATGAGGGCGACGGTCGCCGCCCACAGCGGAGCCGCCGCCGAAGTACCGCCTGCCTGGCCGTCACGTCCTCCGAAGACGATGTGAAATCCGGTGGAGGGATCGGCGTCCGCAGCGACATCGGGCACCTGCCGGAAGGAGTGGCCGGCGGCCTGGCTGACGGTTTTCTGATAGTCGGGAATGGCATAGAACTGGCTCGCGCCGCCGCCGCTGCCGCTCTCCGTGAGCGGACCGCCCCAGGCCGTCTCTTTGAAGTAGACGCCCTGGACCGATTCGAAGACGGTGGTGCCGCCGACCGCGGTCACGTTGGGCAGCGTTGCGGGAAAGCTGGTGGCAGGCGTCGCGGTCACGCCGCATGTGTAAGCGCCCCCGTCTCCGCTGGCCACGAAGTGCGACATGCCTTGGGCGGCCGATCGGTTCTGGATGCTCGCGTACAGGTCGCGATGACCGCTTGGCGTATCCGACTCGCACGCGCCCAGGCTTTCCGAGATGACGGAACCCAGGTGGTCGTTGATCATCTGGTCGAACGCGCGATCGGCATGGGCGAAGTCCGGGGCTGAGAAGTAGACGACGATCTTTGCCGCCGGCGCGACCTGGTGGATGATCTCGAGGTCCAGCGCGGTCTCACCCTGAGGCTTTTCAGGCGTGCCCCACGACGTGTCGCGCTTGAGAGTCAAGACGGCATCGTACGGCGGCAACCCGAACTCGCCGGCGAACTTGTTCAGGTCGGTCAGGTTGGGGAGGTCGTCGATCTCGGGGAGGACGACCGTGATGCCGGCGCCGTCGAGCCCGGCATCACGCAGTGGCTTCAGGTTGTAGAACGCGAGCACGTCGGTCGGCGTCAGTCCGCCCGGCCGCACCGCGTATGTGCGCTCGTGGCGGTAGTTGTCCAGCCCGTTCACGCTGCTGATCACCGCGGCCAGGACGGGTGCAAGCTTCGGGGTGTCGAGGGATGCGTAGAACGTAGCGCCGCTGGGTAGCCGGTAGTCCTCGATGTCGATCGCGAACACGGCCGCGACCGCCGGCGCCGGACCATCCGCCGCGATCAGCGCGGAACCTGGACGCCACGTGGCGTGGAGGCCGGCTGCAACAAGCACCTTAAGAGCTGCCTGGACGCGCATGGGATCGGGGCCGAATCGGGCGGTGTACTCCTCGGGTGTCACGGTTCGTCCCGACGCCACGAGCCTTGCCAGCTCGTCGCCCTGGCTCACCTTGAGACCGAGGCTGAGTTCAATGTGGGTTGCCATGCCCGACGGGCCCAGCTTCGCGGCCTGCTTGATCGCCGTCGCGAGGGGTGGTGGTGTCGCGGTCACACTGCGCACCGGCGCCGCGGTTCTCGCCGTTTGGGGTGAGCTGCAACCTGTCAGGCCAAGGATCGCCACAGCGGCCAGCGCCCCCACCACGCGGATCCTCACTGGAAGGTAGCTTCCCAGACCTCTGACTCGAACGACAACTCGAATCCGAGCTTGCGGTAGGCGTCGAACGCCCGCGTGTGGTTCCAACCATCGACGTAGAGCGAAGCGGAAGCCGCTCCCTCTTTCCGCAGGCGCCGGAGCGCCTCAGCCACCAGCCAGGTGGCCAGTCCCCTGCGTCGGTGCTCAGGAACCGTGCCCACGGAGCTCACGAGGCCGACCGGCTGAGGCCGTGCATCCTCGGCATACGACTCGAGATGGGCGAGCGTGACCGCAGCCGGCCCGCCCTTGTCCGTGATGGCCATCAGCGCCAGATGAGGCAGCCGGCCGGTCACCAGCTCCGCCTCATAACGTGGCGAGAAACGCCAGTGGTCCGCGAACGACCGATTGTGCACCTCCGACCAGCCGCCAGGGGCGACCTGATTTCCATCGCGGACCACGTAGCCGGCGACGGGCTGGGGATTTGGAAGCGCGCCGGTCAAGTCCATGTCCATGCGCCACCACGGACGGACGTAATGAGCGCCCAACTCGGCCAGGCCGTCGCTGTGGCCGCGTCCGGACCAAACCTGCGCCGCAACCGCGCCCGCCGCCTTCGACAGGTCGAGTCCCCAGCGCAGAAGGTCGTTCCGCAACGCCGGCCGCTCGCACGCAACCGAAATCTGAGTGACGGTGCCGCCCGGAGTGGGGCGGCCCGCGACGAGGACTGCGGCCTCGACGCCGTTCGCGCCTTCAACCATCCTCGAGCGAGCTCCCCAGTCGAAGCCAGCCAGCAGTTTGGTCATGTGCGCCTCGCCCGGCACGCAGTCCTGACGCCCGGCGCGCACCTCCGCATGCCACAGCTCGAGAACCGCGAACAGGTCATCCTCGCGACCCGGTCTCACGCCGTGGCCCGCGCCGTCACCTCGCTGACCTCGGGTAGTGCGCGCCGAATCTGCTCCTCGAGCTCGGTCTCGACCCGGTGTGCCTGCTCCAGGCTCACATCGCCTGCCAGCTCCGCGACCACATGCGCGTGGATGCGGTTGTGCCGATCGCTGAGCTCGACGTCGACGCAGCGCTTCACAGCCGGATGCGACTCCACCACCTCTCGCATTCGCTCTGCGAGCTGCGCGCGGCGCTGCGTGACGTCCTCGCCTCGCACGACGTGCGGCTCCATGGGCTCGAGGTGGATGTCGATGCGCGTCGCGTCAGGCAGCTCGGTCCGCAGCGTCTTCTCGAGTCGTGCGCTCGCCTGCGACGCAGCGGCCAGCGTCATGTCGCCGGGGAGCTTCGCGTGCATCGTGAGGTGGAGGGAGCCATCGCTCTCCCGCTCAACCGTCACGTTGTGAAGATCACGCACGCCACCGTTGCGCGCGGCCGCGGCGTGAATGCGCTCGACGAGGTCACTTGGCTGCGACTGGGCTTCGACAAGGACCGTGAGCTCGAGCTCGGGCAGCGCCTCGCGGGCCGCCCGTTTCACGTCATCGACGAGTCCGCCCGCAGCCTCGAGCGGCAGCATCCGGGCCGTTGCGATGCTTGCGTCGCCGAGCAGGTTCGGCCCCGAGCGGCGCACCCGCACGGAACGCACCTCGCGCACGCCGTTCACAGCCTCGATCGCTGAGCGCAGGTTGCGTTCGGCGCCGGCCGGGGCTCGATCGATGAGGATGTCGCCGGAGCGCCAGGCCAGCACGGCTGCGGCGCGCGCGATGATCACGGCCACCAGGAGTGCTGCCACCGAGTCCGCCCAGGCCAAGCCCATCCGCACACCGGCGAGACCAGCCAGGACGCCGATCGTGGCGAGCACGTCGGACCAGCGGTTGGTGGCGTCAGCCAGCAGCGCGTCGCTGCCAGCCTCGCGTCCGACCCGTCGCAGGACGGCGGCACGGCCGAGCTCGATCAGCAGCGTGACTACGAGCAGGGCGAACGCATAACCGGCGGCATTGACCGCGGCGCCGCCCGCGGTAAGGCGATGGACTGCCTGGTATGCGATGCCTGCGGCGGTGATCAGCAACAGCACGCCTTCGGCGAAGGCGGCGAGGTTCTCGGCCCGTCCGTG
The DNA here is from genome assembly GCA_005880855.1 of Chloroflexota bacterium. Taxonomy (GTDB): domain Bacteria; phylum Chloroflexota; class Dormibacteria; order Dormibacterales; family Dormibacteraceae; genus UBA10449. The sequence goes on along the minus strand of VBGM01000012.1, from coordinate 36,267 downwards.
GCCGTACGGATGCTCCTGGTCAGCGGGCTTGCGCGCCGTCCGCACCGCGACGAGCGTGAAGCCGCTCGCGGCGAGGTCGAGCAGCGAGTGGACTGCCTCGCTGATGATGCCTAGGCTGCCTGTCAGCACCCCAACGCCAAGCTTGCCGATCACGATTGCCGCGCCGATGACGACCGAGGCGAGCGCAACGAGCTCCGGCCTTCGTCCGAGGACCTTCATGGTCCCCACTTTAGAGGTCGTCTTTGGGGTGGGCCCGCGCTACTTCAGCATCGCGGCGGACACCAAGAGCTGATCTTCGGATCCCAGTGCGATCAGGAGGTCGCCCTCTTCCAGGCGCAAGCCAGGACCCGGGTTGACGTGCAGCGTGCCATCCCGCCGTCGGATTGCAAGCAGCTTGGCCGCGTTCGGGCTCAGGAGCCCAGCCTCGTCGACCGTTTTGCCAACCGCCGCCATGCCCTGCTTGACGAGCATCTCCTCGACCACGATCTCCGCCATCCCATGGTGGAGCGTGTCGAGAACGTCGACGAGCGCGGGCCTCACCGCGAGCTCGGCCATGCGGTGTCCTGCCATCTGATAGGGCGAGATGACGCGGTTGGCGCCGGCTAGCTCGAGCCTGCGAATCGATTCGGGCCGGCCGGCACGGGAGATCAGGTAGAGGTTCGGCTTGAGCGCTCGGGCGGCGAGGATGATATAGACGGCGCGCTCATCGGAGTCGACGGCGGAGATCAGGCCACGCGCACGCTCGATGCCCGCGAGCTTCAGGATCTCTTCGCTCGATGCGTCGCCTTCAACGTGCAGCCGGTCCTCGTTGCGCAGGCGAACCAGCGCCTCCTCGGTCTGGTCGATGACGGCGTAGGGGATGTGGTGCTCCTCGAACTCGGCGACGATCTGAGTGCCGATCCGGCCGTAGCCGCAGATGATGAAGTGATCCCGGAGCTGGTTCAGCGAACGCTCCAACTGCCGCTCTCTCCTGTAGATGACAAAGCTGTTGTCGGTCAGCGTCTCCGCGAAGACGCCGAAGCCGTAGAGCATCGTACCCACGCCGACCACGATGAGCGTAGAGGTGAAGATCTCGCCCGCGTTCGACAGCGGATGGATCTCCATGTAGCCCACCGTCGAGATCGTGATGATCGTCATGTAGAAGGCGTCGAGCAGGTTCCACCGCTCGATGACCGTGTAACCGGTGATGCCGTAGAGGATCACGACCAGCAGGAGCACCGCAGGCAGCCGAAACCGTCGCAGCGGGTGCGGCAGGCGCCTTATCACCTACTCCGGCGGCGCCCCTCCAATCTCTTTGCCCTCAGCCGCCCGCGCCAGGACCTTCCAGCCCGGGTTTTGTCATCTTGCCCAGGTCTAGCACCTTGTTCAGCACCGCCTCGGATACGCCTCGGGCGCGGGCCAGCTCACGGATCGACTTGCCGGTGCGGATCGACTCCTTCGCGATCTTGGCGGCCTCGTCGTAGCCGATCACCGGATTCAGCGCCGTCGCCAGCATCGGGCTGCGCTCGACGAGCTCAGGCCCGCGTTCGGTCGCCTGCAGCCCTTCAATGCAGCGCTCGCGGAAGTTGCGAACCGTGGCCGCGAGCAACGTGATCGACTCGAGGCCTACGACCGCTGCGACGGGCATCATCACGTTGAGCTCGAAGAGGCTTCCGGACTGCCCGCAGAAGGTGACCGTCAGGTCGTTGCCGAGGACGCGGGCCACCACCATCGTCATCGACTCGACGATAACCGGGTTCACCTTGCCCGGCATGATGCTCGAGCCGGGCTGCGTCTCGGGCAGGCGCAGCTCGCCAATGCCGGCGACTGGCCCGGTGCCCATGAGCCGGATATCCGAGCCGATCTTCCACAGGCTCACCGCAATCGTGCGCAGCGCACCATGAGCGGCGATCGGCACGTCAAGCGTCGCCTGTGCGTGGAAGTGGTTGGAAGTTTCGTGGATCGGCACGCCGGTCGCCGTTGCCAGTCGGGCACAAGTGAGCCGCGCGTACCGAGGATGCGCGTTGAGTCCGGTCCCGACGGCGGTGCCACCGAGAGGCACGCTGGTCAGCTCGGCGACCGCCGCGCGTGCCCGGCGGATCGAATCCTCCACCTGCCCTGCGTAGCCCTTGAACTCCTGGCCCATCCGGATTGGCGTCGCGTCCATCAGGTGGGTGCGGCCGGTCTTGACCACGGGCCAGAGCTCCTTGCTCTTCGCCTCGAGCGCAGTTTGCAGCTGCTGCAGCGCGGGGATCAGCTCATCCGCGATCGCGACCGCCCATGAGACCTGGATCGCGGTGGGGATGACGTCGTTAGAGGACTGGCAGAGGTTGACGTGGTCATTTGGATGCACGAGCTTGGACCCCCGCGCCCCACTGAGAATCTCGGTCGCGCGGTTCGCGATGACCTCGTTGGCGTTGGTGTTGGTGGACGTGCCTGAACCGGTCTGGTAGACGTCGATGGGGAACTGGTCGTCGAGCTTGCCGTCGACGACCTCTTGCGCCGCCTTGACGATCGCGCGCACGCGGCGTTGTGAAAGGAGACCGAGCTCGCCATTGGTCTGTGCCGCCGCCTTCTTGACCAGCCCGAGCGCACGGAGGAACCGGCGCGGAAACGGCTGGCCGGAGATAGGGAAGTTGAGGACGGCTCGCTGCGTGGACGCTCCGTAATAAGCGTCCGCGGGGACCTCCATCTCGCCCATAGAGTCTTTTTCGATCCTCGTCTCCTTCGCAGCCACCGCAGGGATTGTAAGTTTTGCTCGGAATGCGCTTGGCTGCCGTCGATATTGGAAGCAACACGGTTCACGCACTGGTCGCCGACGTCGTTCGCAACCGGCTGGAAGAGGTCGCCCATTACGTCGAGATGCCTGAGCTGGGAGCGCGGGTCGCCCGCACCGGTTCCATCGGCACCAAGGGACGCTTCGCGATCCGTGCCCTGCGGTCGGTCGTGAACCGCGCGCGCAAGGACGGATACGACAAGCTTCTCGCGGCGGCAACCGAGGCCGTGCGCGAAGCCAAGGATGGGGAGGCGTTCGCGCGCCAGGCCGGCGAGGCCATCGGCGCGCCGGTGCACATCATCTCGACCAGCCGCGAGGCCGAGCTCAGCTTCCTAGGCGTCGCCACGTATCACGCCACCAAGCGCGAGTGGGCGATGGTTGATCTCGGTGGGGGCTCGACCGAGATCGTGATCGCCCGCGGCCGCGAGATGCTCCGTTCGGCTTCGCTGGCGATCGGCTCCGGCGTCTTGTCGAGCACGTATCTGTCCGATCCGCCCCGGCCCGAGGAGCGGGCGCGCCTGCGCAAGGCCGCTCTGCGGGAGCTGGCCCGCGCTCCCGACGGCGAGGTCGACTGGCTTGTGGCGACGGGCGGCACCGCTTCCAACCTCCCCCTCCTCCTCTCCCGCCGCCACCCGCCCACGGTCCTCACCACAGCCGACCTTCTCACCTGCGAGAGCCGCCTCGACTCCGGCAGGGTCGTGCAGGTGGCGAAAAAGTACGGCTTGGAACCAAGCCGCGTGAGGGCGATGCGCGGAGGCGTCGAAGCCCTCCTCCTCCTCCTCGACTGGTACGGGCTGGCGGTGCTGCAGATCAGCCACCAGGGGCTGCGTCACGGCATGCTCCTCGCCTACCTCGAACGTGGAGAGGACTGGTGGAGGTGAGGTTATGAGCTTTCGGCCGTTGAGCACGTGGGTAGGATGAATTCATGGAGCCTGTGAGCAACCAGGGGTCGGCCCTGAAGAGGGCACTCCTGCTGACATGCCTGGTACTCGCCGTCGAGCTGGCCGGCGGATTGATCTCCCACTCCCTGGCCCTTCTTTCGGATGCAGGCCACGTATTCACGGATGTTTTCGCGCTCGGCCTGGCCTGGTTCGCCGTCGAGCAGGCCCGGCGTCCCGCCGACCGTCGCCGCAGCTACGGCTACCAGCGGGTCACCATCCTGGCCGCCCTGGTGAACTCCGTGGCCCTGATCGTCATCGTCATCGCCATCGCCATCGAGGCTGCCCGCAGGCTCGCCAACCCGGAGCCGGTCCAGGGCGCGGTGGTGGTCGTTGCGGCGCTGGTTGGAATCGCCATCAACGCTTATGTCGCGCTTGGCCTTCACGGGCAAGGCAAGGGCCTGAACATGCGCGCGGCTGTCCTTCATGTCACGGGCGACATCGGAGCATCGGCGGGAGTGGTCGTGGCCGGCGCCATCATCCTGGTGACCGGGTGGCTCTACATCGACCCCATTCTTTCATTGGGAATCGCCGCGCTCATCGCTTACGGCGCCTGGCGCATCGTGCGCGAAACGGTCAATCTTCTCCTCGAGGGCACGCCGAGCGAGGTCAACCTCGGCGAGGTGACGAGCGAGATCGCCGGCACCAAGCATGTGATCGGTATTCATGATCTGCACGTCTGGGCGCTGTCCTCGGAAGAGACCGCCCTCAGCGTCCACGTGGTCCTCGAGGAATGCCCGCTGGGTGATGCGGAACACGTCGTCCGTGACCTGGAGAGCAGGCTCTGCGGCCGCTTCGATATCGGGCATACAACCATCCAGGTCGAGAGCTGCCACCCGTGCGGGGAGATTCATCACGGCGCCGGCGAGCACAACCATCCGCACGAGCACGTCCTGATGGCCAGCTCGAGTATCAGCCCATCGAACGCGCGGGCAGTGCCTCCTCCTGTCGCAGGATCCTCCGAGCGAGGGCGATAGCCGCCGCGTACGTCGAGTCCATGCCTCGGTAGCTGAGGCCGCGCGCGCCCAGAGTGCGCGCCTGTGTGTAAGGCGTGTCAGATGCATAGAACACGATGCCGAGGTCGAACCCCACCTTGGCCATGTTCACGCTCTCGCCGAGTGGATAGCGGTCGGGCTGCGTGATCTCGTAACACGCGTCGAGGTATGGGCCTGCTTCCATCTCCACAACCGTGTAGCGGCCCTGGTAGTACATGTCGAGATAATCGCGGTTCTGCAGGAACGTGCCGCGCACCGTGACCGCTCGCTGGTTGTCGAGCGCGGAGCCGTAGACCAGGTTGGGCTGCACATCTGCCGCCGCGATGCAGTTGTCGAGCCAGTACGTGTTGCCGGAATGCTCGTTGTAAACCGCGTTGGGAATCATCACGTCCCCAACCTCGGCGTTGAGGGTGGCCGCCTTGCCCAGCACGTACACGCCCGCGACCCACGCGCTGTGCTCCGCGACCTGACGGAGGATGTGATACGCCGCGAGGCCGAGGGGATAGTCGACGTTGACGATGCACGCGCCGGATGCTCGAAGCTTGCTCTCGTCCACAGGACCGACACGCGGATCGATCGCGGCCGGGTCGAGCTGCGAGATTTTGAAAACCTGCGTAGCCGAGTCGACGCCGGTCCCTTTGGCGGGAATGTGGCGGATACCGTTGGTCTTCTCCATCTCGGCGCGCTGGCTGCGTAGGCGGTTTCGCTCGGGATGCTGATCGAACAGCTCGCGGGCGCCGTAATACATCCAGTTATATCGCGATGCCCGGCTGTGGCCGGCCTCTAGCTTGCGCCGCTCCTCGTCGAGCTCGGGGTCCCTGGTGCGGACGAAGTCGAGAATGTCTTTCTCGAACTGGCGGGCGACGCCCGTAAAAACATTGACCAGGCTATGAGCGTTCGACGACACGAAGTAGATCGGCGCTTCACGCATACCCATCTCGTCCATCGCCGCGGCGATGGGCTGCCACCAACGGCTGGCGTTGCGCGCATAGCCGAGGTGGCTGCCCCCGATCAGCCTGATGACGATCCGGCATTCTTCGCGCTTGATCCGGGCCAGGTTCGCGTCGAAGTCGTCGCCCCACGTCTGACGCAAGCGGTGCCAGTCCTCCTCGCCGGCGCCGGCGGCCGAGCGTGCATCCGCGTCGTTCAGGGGCACGTCCTGCAGCAGCCGGTGCATCTTGTTCCACTCGATCTGAAAGGCGACGAGCGTCGGCACGAGGTCATCGATGTCGGATGGCGACGCGATGAGGACCGCGAGCGTGTCGCCCTTCTCGTACCACTTGCGGCGGCGAGCCGGAGCCTTCACGGCTTGCCAGCTCAGGATGTCCGCCCCGATCACCGCCCGGAACCCTTGCGGGCTCTGGCCCATGATCACGCGCCGGCTGCGGACGATCGCGCTGGGCAGGCGGCGGATGGCGTACAGGAGCGCGCCCATGTCGACCTGCGCCTCGGCGGCCAGCGGATGGAGCACCGAGCCCATGGCGAGGTGTGCGTGCACGAGGGACTCGACCTTGATGTCGCCCGAGCTCTGCAGCATCGTCGTGTACGTGCGCACGTACAGCTCGACGGCCTGCTTCCCTCTCCATCCGGCCTGCGGCGGCGACTCCACTTCAGCTGAGTCTAGTCAACCGAGACTTACAAAACCTTTATGTCCATGCGCGGAAATCGCAGGGCATTTCGGGGTCTATTAGTTGGGTGATCAAGAGCATCGCGACTTTCCGCCACCTTCGCATCCTCGGCTTCGCTGCCGGCACTGTCGCCATCGCCGTCGGAGCGGTTTGGATCACCGCCTCCGCCGCTGGGTTGAACATCGGATTCCACTCACCGTCCCAGAGCCTGCCGGCTTCGGACGCTACCGCCGCCGGGGCGGGCAAGGCTTCCGCCGCGTGCACTGACTTCGTGACGCATTTCGCTTCCAATCTCGGCACCACCCAGACCAAGGTCGACGCCGCCTTCCAGAAGGCCGCCGGCCAGACGATCGACGACGAGGTCAAAAACGGCGACCTCACTCAGGCTCAGGCCGACGCCCTCAAGAAGAAGCTCACGAACCAGTCTCCGTGCTCACTGTTGCCAGCCTCGGCTGGAAAGGGCTCGGCGTCAGAGCTCGGCGCTTACAAGCAGGCCTTCCTCAGCGCCGCCGCCTCCGCGCTCGGGATCACCGACACGCAGCTGAAGGCCGATCTCGCGCAGGGCATGACGCTCTCGCAGATCGCCGCGGCCCAGGCGCCGCCCGTGACCGAGGCCCAGTTTCGCTCGCGTCTCATCGCGAAGCTGACGCCGATGCTCGACGCAGCGGTGGCCAAGAAAACCCTCACCACCGCCCAGGAGAAGGCGATCATCCAGAAGCTGCAGACTGGGCCGATGCCTTACTGGAACACGCCGATGCGACAGCCGAAGAAGGCCACCACCGCGAGCCCGACCCCGACCGGCTAGCGCGCTAGCGTCCCTCGCTTTCCTCGGGTGGGGCGCCGAGCCTGCGCATGAGCTCTTCGAGCAGCTGGCGCGTCTCGGGGTCTGACATCAGGCGCTGCTGCATCTCCTCGGCCGAGCGGCGGATCTCGGGGTCGGACAGCAGGCGCTCGGACATCGCTTGAAATCGCGTGGCCATGTCCTTCATGGATGCTTCCTGAGCGACCTGGAGCAGGATGGGCTGGCTGGCGGCCGCGACCACCGCCTCGGCCTGGACGCGGATCATCTCGATGCCCTTGCAGCCGAGGCATTCGCCCTTCAGTCCGCAATGGCACAGCTGCGGGCGCAGGCGATCGAGCGCCGCGTGCACCTCTGACATGTCCGCCGGTCCCGCCATGGCGACTAATCTACGCCGCGCTATTCGCGGGGGGGACAGATGTCCCCCCGCGGACCGACCCCTCTCCACAACCACGTTGGGAGGCGTTTGGAAAGGGACACGTTTGAGGGACGGCCGGATGAAATCCGGCCTAAGGCTCCACATGGCACTTACCAAAAGGAAGGCAGCTCGCCGCTAAGGAGGCTTCTTCCTCTCGTACATCGACTCGATCTGCTGCTTGTAGTGCTCCTGGACGACCTTCCGCTTGATGTCCAGCTTGAGCGAAAGCTCGCCCTCCGCCTCCGAGAAGTCGCGGGGCAGAAGCTCGAAATACTGGATGGCCTCCCAGTTGCCGCGGCTCGCGTTGGCGCCATCGACCACCTTCTGGATGTGCCCCCGCAGCGCGTTCTCGTCGAGACCTTCCTTACGGGCGGCGTCCCAGTCGGGCACGATCAGCGCGGTGACATACGGCTTGCCCTCGCCGACGACGACGGCGCGCTCGATGAGGTGGTCGCGCATGAGGTCGAACTCGAGCGGCTGCGGCGCCACGTACTTGCCGACCGCCGTTTTGAAGAGCGCCTTCTTGCGGTCGGTGATCTTCAGAAAGCCGTCGGCGTCGATCTCGCCGATGTCGCCTGAGTAGACCCAGCCGTCTTTGATCATCTCGGCCGTGGCCGCAGGGTTGTTGTGATAGCCCACCATGTTGCCCGGGCTCTTGATCAGGATCTCGCCGTCTTCGGCGATCTTCAGCTCGACGCCTGGGAACGGCTTGCCGACGGTGAGGAAGCGGTGTTCGGCCAGCGTGTTGGACGAAGCCCCGGACGACACCTCGGTCATGCCCCAGCCGTTGAGGATCGGAACCCCGATCGCCCAGAAGAACTCCTCGATCTCGCGCGCGAGGGCCGCGCCGCCGCTGATGAAGAACCGCAGGCGGCCTCCGGTAAGGCGGCGCCGCAGGGCGGCCAGCACGAGGCGGTCGGCTAGCTGGTGCTGCCATCGGAGCCATGGACTGGGTTGGGCCGCATGGGCGAATGATGTGCCGACTCTGACTGCCCATTTGAACAGCGCGCGCCGGACAGCGGGCGCCTCCCGCACGCGCGCCATGACCGCGCCGTACATCTTCTCGTAGACACGCGGTACGGAGTTCATCACCGTCGGCTTGACGTCGCCCAGCTCCTCAGCGAGGCGGTCGGTGCCGCGCGAGATCCAGGCCTGGCCGCCGAACATCATGCCGATGAACAGGCCGTTGATGCGTTCGAAAACGTGTGAGAACGGCAGGAACGAGAGCGTGGAGTCATCAGCGCTCAGCGGAAACACCTTGAGGATCGCTCGCGAGATGTCGACCAGGTTTCGATGTGCGAGCTCGGCACCTTTAGGCTCGCCGGTCGTGCCGGACGTGTACACGATGGTGCACAGGTCGTCGGGCTGGATCGATTCGAGCCTGGAGCGGACCTCGACCAGTCGTTGGGGTTCCTGCTTCACCCATTCCACAACATCGGCGTCGATGCGCGCGATGCGCCGAAGCTGGGCCGTCGTCGCGAGCTTGCCGGCCAGCCTCTCGCCCGATGCGATCGCGAGCACAGCGCCGCTGTCGGAGGCTATCTTCTGCGCGAGCTCGGGCGGGCTGCTTGGATATATCGGTACCGCGATGGCGCCGACGGACTGGATTGCGACATCGCAGTAGATCCACTCGACGCGGTTCTCCGAGATCAGGACCACCGAGTCGCCCGCCTTGACGCCTGCCTCCACCAGCGCGGAAGCCACGGCCAGGACCCACCGCTCCATATCGGCCCAGGTCGCGACGCTCCAAGTTGGTTCCGTCCCGCGATAGTGGACGAGCGGGCGGTCGCCGAAGCGGGCAGCCTGGCGGAAGAAGACACCCACTGTGGTGCGATCGGCGATCGCGTCGGGGTTGACCGCGTCGGTCGAGACGGAGGTCCCGACGGTGTTGGACGTCGCTACTTGACCGCCTTGATGGAGAGGGTGAGCGTGCCCGACGGGACGCTGACGGTGACGCGGTCGCCCTTCTTCTTGCCGACGAGCGCGCGACCCACAGGCGAGTCCACAGAGATCCGCCCGGCCGAAGGATCGCTCTCCACCGCGCCGACCAGGTGATACGTCTCTGCATGGCCGTCGGAGTCCACCACGTCGATGGTCGAGCCCGGCTGGGCCACGCTCGAGTGCGACTCCTTGATGATCTGCGCGCGGCCGATCATCTCCTGAAGCTCGTAGATCCGGCTGTCGAGGAGGCCGACCTCCTCCTTGGCCTGTTCGTACTCGGGGTTGTCCTCGATATCCCCAGGCTGGAACGCCTCCTTCAGGCGCTCGCCCGCTTCGGCACGCCGCTGTAGCGCGACCTCGAGATCGCGCTTGAGCTTCTCCAGCCCCTCTGGCGTGAGCAATACAGGTTCGGTGAGGTCCATCTCCCAGCCTTCTGAAATGATAACTGGCGCATGGACCCCTCCGATTTGAGGGCCGGCCTTGCGGAACGGCTGGCCCGGTCAGAACCGATCGACGCCGAGACCTTCAATGCCGCCTGCTTCATGCTCTCGCGTGCCCTGCAGGACATGACCTTCTCGGTCCCCGAGGCCGCGCCCCTGGTGCGGCGGCTCTTGCGGGTGGCCGGGCGCGCCGTCATCGACACCGGGCTGCCGGATTCGTCACCCGAGACGTGGCTCAACACCAAAGAGATGGCGCTGCAGTGGATCGACGAGGCGCTGCGCGAGCTGGGCTACGAGGTGAAGCCCTCCGCCAAGGTCTAGTTGATCAGGCGGGCGGCCGGCGGGGCGGGCGCGTAGTTGGGGTTGAAGTCGATGCCGACGGCTGCCCCTCCGGTGACGGTCGCCGTGTAGGCGATGACCTGGCCGGCGAGAGGCGAGCGGTCGCCGCCGCTGATGGACCAGTCCGCACCCGGCGTATAGATCGTGCCGATGAACTGGGTGGACGCGCCACCGTTCATCGTGTTAGAGCACGTATTCGCGGGCGGCGAGTAGATCACGATCCAGTTGTACTGCTCTCCCGAGAACACATACGTGGCTCCCTGTGCGTTCTGGCTCAGGCACGAACCGGCAGGAAAGTAGAACTGCACGGCTCCCGGAGTGATCTTTGCCGTCGCGCATGGCGCGGTCGGGTCACCCGTTCCAGCGGGGGGCGATTGCTGGCAGTAGTTCTCGTTGGCCACGTCTCCGCCCGGATACGGGAAGTACTCGAGTGACATCGGCGCGTTTTCCTGCGAGAGCAGGCCGGCAGGCGGCGGGCAGTTGCTGAAGCACTGGGGAGGATATTCGTCGTCGGGCGCCTGGCACAGCTTGGTCCGCGTCTGTGCGAAGCACTGGATCGTCGGCGACATGCTGTTGTAGGCGAGGCCGCAGATGGTCACGGTCGGCACTCCGCAGTTCCATCCACCGGTACCCAATACCAGGGTCTTGTTGGCTCCGCTCGGGAACGGACCGATTGGAGTCGCGGGGGGGCCGCCGCCGTCCACGAAGCCGGGAGCCAGGAACCGGCCGACGAACGAGAAGTCGTTCTGGGACCCGCCGGCGTAAGGCAGGCATCCATTGGGGTTGATGTACACGTTGTAGTACTGCGCGCCCGGCGCGTTCTGCGTGATGTTGACGTTGATGCCCTGGTTGCTGGCGTCGATGGTGCTCACGGCCTGGCACGATGACGGTGCGCTTTCGCGCCGGCAGCCTGGAGATCCGAGGCACGGGTCGGGCAGGATCGTGGGGTCGTTGAAGGTGTCCCACCGGACCGAGGTCAGCTCGATACCCCAGCCGCCGTTGCCGCCCTGGTGCTTGATACCGAAGCCTGGCGCGGGCGTCGCCGTCACGTTGAAGTGGCCTGCGCACCCGGTCCCGTTCATGTTCCAGAACTGCGGATTGACGACTGCGGTCGTGCCCGGTGCGGCCACGCTCTCCTCCTCCGGAGCCTTCAATTCGTTGGAGAGCAGGCTGCCCGTCGCGTCGGACTGGTAGCCGCCGGTCCAGGTGTACACGCCTGGGTCCAGGAAGGCACAGCTGGCCGAGCCGCCGCTGAGGTGGAAGGTGCCGTACTGGCCCGGGTACATCTCCGTCCACGTGCCGCGGTTGTTTTGGCTGTAGCCCACCGCGGATGTGTAGTACCCGACCGATGGCGCGAGAAAGCCCGGGTCGGGTAGGCTCGGGGCGGGCACGACCGGCTGGCCGATGGTGTCACCGGACTTGCAGACGCCTCCGTTGGTCGCCGGGTCGTACGGGACGAATCCTGGGGTCGAGTTGTAGCAGTAGTAGGTGGCCGCGCTGCAGTTCGAGCCGGCGGCTCCATAGCAGTTGCCGGCTTCGTGTAGGTTGGCATCCACGCACGCAGTGCCGTTGGTATAGACGTCGCCGAGAACGGTCAGCTCCGCAGAACCCTTGAGGTTCGTTGCGCAGCTGCCGGTGCTCAAGGTAAGCAGGGCAGGGGTCTGGCGCTGGTTGCCGACGATCGACGTGGCCGTGGCCATGACGTACGCAGTTGTCGGGCCGCCGAAGATCTGCATGAAGGCGAGCGGCAGCTGGTGTTCGGCCGTGAACACGAACTGGTAGCCGTTGAACTGCGTGTTCGTCGCCACGATCGTGAGCACCAGGTTGCCTGGGTAGTTGTAGACGTACGTGTATTCGGTCAGGCTGGTGTTCGGCCCGACCAGCTTTGGGCACGGCGCCTGGCAGGAAGAGGACGTCGAGCCGGAGTACAGGCGCAGGTCGCTCTCGAACAGCGTCACCGACTGCGGAATGGTCGAGCCGGCCAGGTTCCCGTAGTTTTCGTACCAGTCGCCGGCGGCGAGTGCCGACGCATCGACTGCGGCCTGCAGGTCGCGCCGGTCGACGTAGGCGCGGCCGGAGTCGATGGCAAGGCCGAGCATGGCGAAGAGAACGAGCATCAGCAGCGCGATCAACACGATCGCCTGGCCCTCCTGCAGCTTTCGCCGCAGGGCGCTAGTTCGAGTACTCGGCGCGATAAACCGCATAAGCAGTGATGACGATCTTGTTTCCGACAACTTGCTGGATCAATGGAGTGAGAGGCTGGAAGTTAAACCAGAGCGTCACCTTGATGGGCTCGTTTCCGACCGCGGGAGTGATCGCGTTGCAACCGGGACCTGGCGCGGGAAGCGTGCCAAGCCCGCCACGAGGACCGTTGGGCACGCCGTTGCCTGCTGTGCTTGGGTCGGTGACGAAGATCCAACCGGTGTTGGACGCCGGCAGCTGCGCGGAGCCGACCGGGTTGCCGCCGTTGGGAATGGGGCCGTTGGGGCAAGGGTTGGCGAGAACCTCGGTGACCGCATGCGCCTGAACCGCAGACGCGACGTCGGCGTCGGTCGGCCAGGTGTGGAAAGCGCCGTTGGGGTCGATGAAGTAGGAGGCGCGCACCGCTACCCTGGCGCCTTCGTTGGCCGCCTGCTGCAGCGTGATGTAGAAGTACAGCCCGCGGCCGAAGTCGATGATGCCGAAGGTGAGCAGCAGGATCACCGGAGCGATCAGGGCGAACTCAGTCATGCCCTGCGACCGCTCACTGCGCGTCCACTCCTGGACGGTGGCGATCGCTCGCCTGGCGCTTGCCTCGAGGCGCTTCATGCGGGTCCTCACGGCTTGCCCTGGATGGTGAAATGCTCGTTGTACGCCATGTTGATGCCGTTGCCGAAGAGGCTCTGGATGAAAGGAGTGATGAGCTGGAAGTTCATCAGCAGAGAGACGTTGATGTCGCCCAGGCGCCACGAGTTGTCGGTGGGATGGTTCGGCAGCGTCCCGGTCTGGGGGCCGCCATTGGGTTGCGTGTAGCAGATGTAGACGTTGACCGCCTGCGGCGTCGCCGGGAATGCCGAAGCGGGGTAGGGCTTGTTGTTGAGCGTGTTGCTATCAGTCGGCACGAGGCAGTTTGCCGACGGTACGAAGGTTCCGACCAGGCCAGACCCGGACAGGCCCGAGTTGACCGCCGCCATGACGTCGGCGTCGTCGAGGTAGAGGTTGGCGCGCGAGGAGGTGTTGAACCAGGCACCGTGTCGAGCGCCTTCGCGCGCAGCTCCCTGTAGGTTCACGGCGAAGTAGAACGCGCGCGACAGGTCGAGCAGTCCCATCATCAAGAGCAGCAAGACGATCGATGAGATGGCAAACTCGACCAGCGACTGGCCGCGCTGACCACGCCCTCGGCGGACCCTAGTTTTCACTGGCACAGGGGAATTGAACCTGATCGGACCGCCGCATGGAGCGCATTAACCGAATAACGAGGCAGCAGGCATTTCCGTGCTCTTGTTAATCGGATGCCGGTTGGCAACCTTACGGCGGAGGCGGTTTCGACGAGCTTCCAGCGCCGCCGCTTCATCGGGAAGCCGGCTCTGAGCGGCCTCCACGACAGCCAAAGCCCGCTGGGGGTCGCGGCGCCGCCATTCGAGCAGCCTCGCGCGTGCCACCGGCAGCCGTATGTCGGTGGCGACGCGAGACTCGAGCAGCCCGAGCAGCTGCTCGGCGCCCGGCACCGACGATCGCCGGCGCGCCATTCGCCGGGCCAGCAGCAGACCCGCCGTGGCGGCTGACTCGTCGGCGAATTCGGCCGCGTTACGGAGCGCGCGCCAGCCGTCGGCGCGGGCTCCCCGGCGCAGCCTGTGGCGGCCCAGCGCCAACCAGTCCGATGCGTCCATGCTCCCGTCGCCGCCTTTCAGCCGGGAGAGCAGTCGCGAGTGGAGGTGGACGAGGCTGATGACGTCCAGCCGGTTGTGCTCGAGGACCGCTTCGAGAATGGGGCTCGACCCGCGGCGCAGATAAGCGAAGTAGGCGTCCGGGGCCAGCATGCCCGTGACCGGGTCGTTGCGTTCGTATCCCAGGACTCGTTCCTCAACCATGCGCAGAGTGCAGCTCTCGAGGCGGTGCCTGTAGAGGGCTCGGACCAGCGTGAGCAGGTCCACATGCGGCGGGTGGTCGAGCTCACCGGGCATTCGCGCCATCACCCACCGCGTCTTCAGCACTGGGAGATCGAACGAGCCTCCATTGAAGCTGGCGAGACTACCGGCGGGTTCCAGCTCCTGGCGCAAGCGATGCAGGAACGCCGCTTCCAGGCCCGGCTGGGGCAGGAATAGCTGGGCCAGCCGGAGGCCGCAGTCGATCGGCAGTGCAACCGCCGCCGCGAAAACATACGTGCCCGCGCCGCCGCCGAGACCAGTGGTCTCCGTGTCGATGTAGGCGACCGATCCTGGATGTGGATCGAGCGCCGGCAGCGGGATGACGTCCTCCCGAAGGAACGCATCACCGAATGGAGTCGACACCGCCTCGAATCCGCGCGGGAGCTCGGCTTGGGGTTGCGGCCTCGATCTCGGCCTGGTAAGCCCGCCTAGACGATCAAGACGCTCTCTGAGGTCGCGGACAGCAATCGCAGGCATGCGCTCTTGGCTCCTTCGACGAGATGCAGCGGTCCGATGCAGGAAGGACATCCGGCGAGGCAGGGGCAGTCGCTGACCAGCGCGGCCGCTTGCTCGAGCAGCTCGAGGTGCAGCTCGTACATGCGCTGCGAGTACCCGACGCCCCCGGGGTAGATCTCGTAGACCGTCACCGTCGGCAGCCGCGTGGTGGCGGAGCGCACCTCGGCCACGGCGCCAAGGTCGCGCGGGTCGCACATCAGCCGGATGCTGGCGACGTGTCGAAGCGAGTGCGCCATCCCCTGCAGCCCGGCTTCGAGAGTTTCTCGTCCGAGCGCTGTCCACAGCTGATCGTCGACGGTGATCCAGTAGCCGGTCGTGTGCAACGTCTGCTCGGGTAGATGGATGGGTCCCGAGCCGATGTTCTCGTGCGTGTGAAATCGGATCTTCTTGAACATGCTGGCCAGCGACGTGATCTTCACCTCGCCATGACTGCGGGCGATCGCGTCTCCCTCCGGACCAGCGAACGTGTCGAGCACCTGCACCGTCACCGAGGCGAGGGCGTCGGTGTAGTAGTCGACGTCGACTGGATGCACATATGCCTTCTTCTCGTGCCAGTCGAGGCGGTCGACGTGAAACTGGGCGCCTTCGTGCAGGTAGACCGCCTCCTCATGCAGGAGCACCGGCGCGGAGAACTGGTCCATCTCGCCGATCACCGAAGGGCGTGGTTTCGAGGTGTCGATGATGACGACGTTGTCGGCAGCGATGCGCCGGAGGTGGACCTCCTCGGCGGGAAAAGCCTGGCGGCTCCAGAACCAGCGGTCTCCGGAACGTGTTGCCGAACCGTCCTCCTCGAAGACCCGCAGCAGCTCGCCGACATCTGAGCGACCGAGCTTCTCCTCGGCCTCGAATGGAAGCTCGAACAGCCCGGCTTGCAGGTGGCCGGCGAGCAACAGCAGGTTGTCCGGATCGATCAGACCCTCCTCGGGATCCGTGCTCAGGAAGTATTCCGGGTGGCGGACGATGAACTGGTCGAGGGGCGAGCTCGAGGCGACGAAGACGCCAACCGACCCCGACCGCCTTCCGGCCCGGCCGAGCTGTTGCCACGTAGAGGCGATGGTTCCGGGGTATCCGACGAGAACTGCCGCCTGGAGGCTGCCGATGTCGATGCCCAGCTCGAGGGCATTGGTGCTGACGACTCCCGTGATGTCGCCGTCGCGCAGGCCGGCCTCGATCTCGCGACGGTGCAGCGGTAGATAGCCGGCCCGATACCCGCGCACGCGTTGGGAGGCATCGAGGCGGGGGGCGAGGTCCTGGCGCAGGTAGCTCAGCATCACCTCGACCTGGAGCCGGCTGCGGCAGAAGAGAATGGTCTGCACGCCGGATCGAATCCACGGCGCGGCAATGCGCCGAGCCTCGAGCATCGAGCTCCGGCGGATGCCCATCTCCCGATTCAGCAGCGGCGGGTTGTAGAAGATGAGGCGGCGTTCTCCGCGGGGCGCACCGCTGCGATCGATCAGCTCGATGTTCTCCTCCTCCAGCAGCTTGCTGGCGAGTTCCAGAGGATTGGCGATCGTCGCCGATGCGCAGATGAAGGTCGGGCTCGACCCGTAGAAGGCGCAGATGCGTTTCAGCCGGCGGATGACATTGGCGACCTGGCTGCCGAACAAGCCTCGATATGTATGGAGCTCATCGATGACGACGAACTCGAGGCTCGAGAAGAGCCTGCGCCAACGCGTGTGATGCGGAAGGATGCCCGTGTGCAGCATGTCCGGGTTCGTCATCACGACGTGGCCCGCCTCGCGGATCGCGGTGCGACGTCCGGGCGCGGTGTCGCCGTCGTAGGTGTCGACTCGTACGTCAATGGGAAGTCCGTGCTTGAGCGCGCTCAGCTCGGCGAGCTGGTCTTGCGCGAGCGCCTTCGTCGGGTACAGATACAGCGCGCGGCGCTCAGGATTCTCGAGCAGGCGCTGCAGGACGGGGAGGTTGTAACAGAGCGTCTTGCCGCTGGCGGTGGGCGTAACCACAACGAGATGGCGGCCGTTCCGGACCGCGTTATATGCGTCGGCCTGGTGTGTGTATAGGCGTACGATGCCGCGCGCGGCGAGGGCCTGTGCAAGCTCGGCCCGGAGGTCGGAAGGCAGGGCGGCGAACTCCGCGGCAACCGCAGGAATGACGTGGTCCAGGGTGATCTCTCCCGGAAAATCGGCGGCAGCGAAGGTGGGAGAGGCAGCCATGGCGCGTCGGGGAGGTTAAACGAACATTCGTTCGGAGTCAAGCGAAGAGCAACGGGGGGAGCCCGCGGCCGAGTACCGCCCTGGGTCTGAGGCGGATTTCGAGCGCCTCTACCGAAACTCCTACCGCCGCATCCTCGGGACCCTGATCACGATGTTGCGCGATCGGTCGGCCGCCGAGGACTGCACCCAGGACGCCTTCGAGCGCGCTTACAAGGCCTGGAAGACATGGCGGCCCGATGCGCCGGCGGAAGCCTGGCTCCACCGCATCGCCATCAACGTGGCGATCAACGGGCAGAGGAAGGAGCGGCTCCAGGAGGTCGGCGCGCTGCTCAAGAAAGTGGGCAGGCCGACTGCCCCGGCCGACCCTGCGGTCCTGGCCGAACGCTCCGACCTGCTCGTTGCCTTGCGCAAGCTGCCTCCGAAGCAGGCGGCGGCAATCGTCCTACGTCACTTCCACGGCTATACCAATCGGGAGATCGCCATCGCCCTGGAGGTGCCCGAACGGACGGTCGCATCTCGCCTCGCGGCGGCCCGGGCCCGGCTTCAGGGCCTGCTGGAGGGGACCCGGGCGGGCCAAGAGAAGTTTGGGTAGATCCGCCCTGGACCTTGTTCTTTCTTGCCGATGAACGGGACCGGCGACTTCGAGCTGGAGCTGGAGCGTGAGCTGCATCGGATCCTCGATCCGATCGCGGCGGTGCCCATTCCGCCCCGTCGGGCCCCCGTGTCAGGAGGGTTCAGGAAGAGGCTGCTGGGTGGCGCGGGAGCCGCACTCGGCATGAAGCTTGCGACTGGGGTGGCCGTGGCCGCCTTTGCGGCCGCCGCGGCTGGGGTGGCGACCGAGGTCGCGGTGACCGGCAGCCTGAACCCGTCCAACTGGGGTCAGTCGGTCACGCAGGCGGTGCAGACGTGCAAGGACACCCTCAGGGCGTCCGGCACCCGTGGCATCGGCCCTTGCGTGAGCGCGATCGCCAAGCAGCACGGCCAGCAGCAGAGCCACAAGGCGAGCGACGCCCGCGGCAACGGCAAGGACAAAGGCAAGTCCGACGGCAAGAGCCAGGACAAGGGCAAGAGCAATGCCAACGCCAACGCCCACAAGAGCCCGGGGTCAGGTGGAAGCGGCGGCAACCCCTGATCGCGGCTAGTTAAGACCCTTCCTCTCGTCGGGGCCGGGCCGCAAGGCTCGGCCCCTTAAACCCCATATGAGGGACAACCTACGGTTTTCCCTCATCGCCAGGCGCTTCGCGCGTGGCTGCTCTTTTTCCCTTATCGGTAGGGATTTCCTCAAGAGGTAACTCCAGGCCATGCATGGAGTCCGAGTAACCACGTAATGGGGACGGCCGGATCAGTCCGGCCTACGGGCCACCTCTTCTCCTTATTTATGTGGGGCGTTCTTCCAGCGTTGCCCTTCGGGGGTATCGGTGACCGTCATGCCCATGGCCGCGAGCTCGTTGCGAAGCCGATCTGAGGTCTCGAAATCCCCGGCCGTGCGCGCCTTTTCGCGTGCTTCGAGGAGCGCCTCGGCGCCCGCCGGGAGCTCGATGTCGGGCGCCACCCTGTCGAGGTCCAAGCCCAACACGCGATCCCACCTGCGCAGCAGCTCGGCCCTGCGCGCTGCGGGAAGATTCGAGTGAGTTACTTCGGAGACGAGCGCCATCGCTGCGGGCAGGTCGAGGTCATCCGCCAGCGCTGCGCGGAAGCGAGCCTCGAAGTCTTCGAACTCCCGGCCCTGTGACGAGTCGTCACTGCCCGTCGACCACTCGCCCACCCGCCGGCGGAGCATCGCCAGCGCCCGGTCGGCGCCCGCCAGCCCCTCGGTGCTGAAGTTGAGCGTGGTCCGGTACTTCGCCTGCAGCGCGAGGTAGCGAAACGCCAGCGGATCGAAACCCTGGTCGACGAGCTCCGTGACGCGAAAGAAGTTTCCCGCAGACTTCGCCATCCTCGCGCCGGACAGCATCAGCAGGCCTCCGTGCATCCAGTGGTTCACCACCCGATGGCCGGTGACGCCCTCGGATTGTGCGAGCTCGGCCTCGTGATGTGGGAACACGTTGTCGGCCCCGCCGGTGTGGATGTCGAAGGTCTCACCGAGGAGCGACATCGACATCGCCGAGCATTCGATGTGCCAGCCGGGGAAACCCGGCCCCCAAGGGCTGGGCCACACCTGCAAGCGATGCTCACCGGCAGCCTTCCAGAGCGTGAAGTCGCCGGGGTGATGCTTCCGCGGATCGACCTCGCCCCTCGCGCCGGCCAGCAGCTTGTCGGTGCTGTTGCGCGACAGCCGGCCGTAAGCCGGAAAGCTCGCGATGTCGTAATAGACTGTGCCGCCCACCTCGTATGCATGGCCCCTGGCGATGAGCTTCTCGATGAGCTCGATCATCTGTGCGATGTACTGCGAGGCTCGCGGGTTGTGGTCGGCCGCTCGGATGTTGACCAGGGCGGCGTCCGTCATGAACGCCTGGGTGTAGTAGGCCGCGATCTCCTTGGGCGATTTGTGCTCCAGCCGCGCCGAGACCAGCATCTTGTCCTCACCCCTGTCGAACGTGTCGTCGGTCAGGTGCCCGACGTCGGTGATGTTCATCACCTGCTCTGTGCGGTACCCGAGATATTCGAGGCTGCGGCGCAGCAGGTCCGGCAGCATGAAGGTGCGCAGGTTGCCGATGTGGACGTAGCGATAGACGGTCGGACCGCACGAATAGATGCGGACGATGTCTTCGCGAACCGGGCGCAGCTCCTCCTTCTGCCGCGTGAGCGTGTTGTACAGGCGCAATGCCGTCATCAGATCGAATCTATGCTCGCAGTAATGCGAGCGCACAGGCTCGAAGGCGCGACGGCCACGGCGGCCGATATCGAAGGCCGAATCCTGGTCCACGACCTCGGTCCCGACCTGCGTAAGGGCACGACTCTAGAGGCCGGACATCTGGACCAAGTTCGCCGTTCCGGCGAAGTCCACGTCGTCGAGCTCGAGCCTGGCGACCTGCACGAAGACGTGGCTGCCAGGAGGCTCGCCGCCGCCCTGTCGGCGCCGAACCTCGAGGCCCAGCCGCCGGTCCAGAGCCAAGTGCGGCTGATCGCGAAGCGGCGAGGGCTGGTGCGTGTACGCGCCGAGGTGGTGGACGCCATCAATGCCCTCGGGTACATGTCCGTCTTCACTCTCATGGATGGTCAAGCGGTGTCGGAAGGTGAGGAGGTGGCGGGCTGCAAGGTGACGCCGGTGGCGGTGCCCGGCCGCCTCATCGCGGACGCGGAACGCATCGCACACGAGCAGGGCCCGGTCATCGAGCTGCTTCCGTTCCGGCCCCTGCGCACCTTCGTAGTGGCGACCGAACGCCTCAAGCCGAAGGCACGGGATCTCTTCCGCGGCGCGGTCACAGCCAAGCTCGGCTGGTACGGAGCGGAGGTGCTTGCGGTACGCGAGGTGGCGCGAACGCCCGAGGCGGTCGCGGGCGCTTATCGCGAGGCGGCCGAGAAGGAGGCCGAGCTCATCTTGTTCGCGGGCGCGTCAGCGATCGATCCCCTCGACCCCGCGTACGCAGAGTTGACGAGAGCCGGCGGCCGGCTCCTACAGCTCGGCGCCCCCATGCACCCGGGCAGCATGTTGTGGCTCGCCCGCTTGAACCATGCCGCGGTGGTTGGTGTGGCCTCCTGTGCAGGCTTTGGCCGCTCGAGCTCGCTGGACCTGCTGCTGCCCTTCGTCTTCGCGTATGGACGTGCCGACGCCAAGGACCTGCTGCGGCTCGGGCACGGCGGCTTGATCGAATCGGGTGCCGGTCGGCGATTCCCTCCCTACTCATGACCCCCGGCCTGAGGCGCGGTGTCGAGCTCTTCAACAGCGGGCGGTACTGGGACGCGCACGAGGTCTGGGAGCACGAGTGGATGCCAGACCGGAAGGGACCGGAGTCGGGCTTTTACAAAGGCCTCATCCAGGTGGCGGCCGGCTGCCTGCACTACACGCGACGCAACCGGCGGGGTGCAATCAACAAATGGCGCAGCGGCGCGGACTACCTGAGGCCGTACCTGCCCGAGCATCGGGGCATCACCCTGACCCCGCTCGTGCGTTCGGTTGATGGCTACCTCGAGGCGATGGGCGAGCTGGGATGGCCTGAGCTCGTCATGCCGATAATCGCGTGATGGCCGAGCTCCCGCCCGAGTATTCCCGGGTCAACCTGTCGAGCGACCCCATCTACCGATATCTCCGCATCACAAAAGGCGGCCCTGGGGGCGTGCCTGGGAGATCGGCGGAGCAAGACCTGGTCGACAGCGCCTGGCTGCAGCGGCTGCGCCGCATTCACCAGCTTCAGAGCGCATGGTGGGTTTTCGCGACCGCGGAGCACTCGCGTTTCCAGCACGCCCTGGGTGCTATGCACCTGGCCGGCGAATGGGCCCGGCATCTCCACCCGACGCTGGCTTCCTGCTGCGCCGGCACGCCGTCGGTCGCGCTGGTCGAGGAGACGATGCGAATGGCCGGCCTTCTCCACGACGTGGGCCATGGCCCGTTCGGCCATTTCTTCGACGAAAACTACCTGGACGCGTGGGGCATCGACCACGAGGTGCTGGGCCGGGCGCTGATCACGGGACCGCTGGCGGACCTGGTCGCTGGGCTGGGCGCCTCCCCCAATGCCGACTTCGAGCCCCGCGAGCACATCGATCCCAGGTGGGTGGCCTACCTCATCGCGGCCCCCGACCTGGAGGGTTTTGATGCCCCGGCCTGGCTGGTCGCGCTGAAGCCGGCCATGGTCGGCGCGTATTCGGCGGACAACATGGACTACGTCCCTCGCGATTCCTATATATGTGGTGTCGCCGCGGGGCCAGTCGACGTTCAGCGCATCCTCCACTATTCCTTTATCTCTGAGCGCGGCTTGGCGCTCCACGCCCACGCCGCCGAAGCGCTTTACATGTTCTTGAGCGCAAGGCTGTACCTCTACGAGCAGGTCTACTTCCACCGCACGGTGCGCCGGATAGATCTGCAGCTTCGTGAGGTGTTCCGGCCGACCGTCGAGCTGCTCCTGAGCGGCAACCCGCTCGAACGGCTGGACGAGTACCTGATGTTCACCGAATGGGCCCTGCTCTCCGAGGTCAACCGGTGGGCGCTCGGCGATGGCGACGCACGGAAGCGCGAGCTGGGCAGCGCATGGGCCGATGTGGTCGCGCGCAAGCTCAAGTGGAAGCTCATCTACCAGGGGCACACGGACGCGGTCGACGCATCCGGCCCTGCGCTCGGCGTGACTCGGGAGCAGTTCGCGCACATGCTCCGCGAAAGGCTGCCCGCCCGGATGCGCTCGATCGAGTTCGAGGTCGATGTCGCCGCTCAGGAGTCACGCGCCTTCAATCCGCTGAACGAAACCTCCGAGATCCTTGTCTACGATCCGCTGGAGGATCGCTACCAGCAGAGTCAGGTCCTCGACCTCTTCCGGAGGTTGCCGGTGCGCATGACCCTGTTCAGGATCTTCGCGCGCGACACCGCGCACAGCCGGGAGCTCACCGCCGCGGCGAACGCGGTCCTGGGCTCGGGCTGACTACTTTCCGAAGAGGCGCTTGAACAGCGAGGGCTTCTGGGATGGCGGCCGGTACTGGAGGTCGAAACCGCCGCCCGAACGGGGCACCACCTTGATGCGCTTCGTCCAGTCTCCCTCTTCAGGGCGCTTGAACCTGTCGTGGTGCGCGTTGATCTGAGCCTGCAGATCACCCGCCGGGGGCAGGGTATCCCCTGTCCACAGGTATTTCTGACCCGAGGTGGGAGTCATCACCGGAGCGGGATCGAGCCCGAGGTCACCCATGCCTGCGAGCAATCCCTTTCCATCGACGTCCTCGAGAGGGATCTCGTTCTCGCTGGCGAGCTTCTCCCCGAGATCGAATGGTTGGGTGAGGCTTGTGCGCACGTTCCAGTGAAGCCTGACGAGCCGACCGTGCTCAGCCGCGGCTAGCCAGAAGGTTCCACTCACGGTCTCGGCTCCAACCGATGCGACCATGCAGTCGAGCTCACGCGAGAGGGAAACGACCAGGTCGGGACTGCTCGTCAGCACCAATGCCGGGTCCAGCAGATAGCTCTGGCCGTCGCGCGAAGTCACGTGGAACGCGTCCTCGCCCTGTGGCAGGTCGAGCCACTGCCCAGGCGCGACCGTGCCCTGGTCCTGGAGCGTTCCGCAGTGCTTCTGCAGCGCGCTGAGGAGGTCGGGCCACGGTTTGTTCGCCGCCAGGATGCCCTGGTGCATTCCCATCAGAGGTCGTCTCCGTCGTCGAAGCCACCACCGTCGCCGTCGCTGTCACCGCCGAAGTCCTCGCCGCCCATTTCGTCGCCACCGAAATCATCGCCTCCATCCTCACCCGAGCGGGCGGTGGCGAACGTCGACACCAGCCGGCCAAGGGCCGGCTTGCCGCAGTGCGGGCACACGGGGTCGGGGGATGAGTAGCTGGGCAACAGCGCGGACGAACGCTTGCCGCACTCCTCGCAGCGGTACTCGTAGATGGGCATGGCTACCATTTTCAACGTGATCGACCTCGAGCGCATCCGTGCGGCGGCCGAACGGGCGCGCCCGCACGTGCACCGGACGCCGATGGCGCCGGTGGAAGGCGCATTGCTGAAGCTCGAGTGCCTGCAGCCGACCGGGAGCTTCAAGGTGAGGGGTTTCTTCGCTGCGGCGCTTGCCCTGCCCGACGAGAAGCGCAGGAAGGGGTTGATCACCGTCAGCGCTGGGAACGCAGCCCAGGCTTGCGCGTACGCGGCGCACTCGCTGGGGGTGCAGTGCCGCGTGGTGATGTACGAGACCGCCCCCGCGACCAAGATCGACGGCGTCAAGCGATGGGGCGGCAAGCCGATGCTGATGCCGCGCCCGGAGCTCCTCGATTGGCTTGCCAACGACGGCTGGAGATCGGAGCCGGAAGCCTTCATCCATCCCTTCGCGGACCCGGAGGTCATGGCGGGCCATGGAGGGCTCGGGCTCGAGCTGCTCGAAGACTTACCGGACCTCGCGCGGGTTCTCGTTCCCGTCGGCGGCGGGGGATTGATCGGCGGCGTTGCCTCCGCGATCAAAGGAGTGCGTCCCGACGTGGAGGTGATCGGCGTGCAGTCAGACGGCTATCCGCTCTGGACGCGTGCCCTGGAGGTCGGCGGCCCGGTTTCCATCACCCCGGACACCATCGCCGACGGCACGACCGCTCCATTCGACGCCCGGATGCTGCCTTTGATGAAGGAGGTCGTGGATCGGTGGTTGACCGTGCCCGAGCCGCGGCTGCGCGCCGCGATCCCAGAGCTCGCAGTCGCGAGCAAAGTGGTCGCCGAGGGCGCCGGCGCCCTTGCCTACGCCGCGCTCGAACAGTTGCAGCCAGGCCCGGCCACCGTCGCGGTGGTGAGCGGCGGCAACATCGATTCCCAGCTGCTCGCGAACCTCCTCAACTAGCGGCCGGCGTGTCCGACTTGCGCGGCATCGCCCAGGGTCCGTAACGGATGACGGCTACCAACATGCACACGAACAAGGCAGCCAATGGGATCCCGATCCCGACGGCAATCCAATAGATCAATGAGGGCAGGCTGTACACGTTGAGTCCCGACGATCCCGAGACCGCGGCGATGATGTTGAATGGCAGCGATAGCGTGCTCAGGCCGAGCAGGACCAGGACGGCATAGAAGATCCACGTCCATCGCTTGAGCGCCCCGATGATCACGACGGTGGCGAGGGCGACCACGATGAAGACGGCAAACCACAGCGTCACCGTCATCATCGACGTGTAGGTGGAGAGAATCTCCGGTGGCGGGGTGCCCATGTCGGGATTCTGCGCAGCCTGCTGTTGTATCGCTTGGTTCATGGCCTGAGACATCGTCCCTGTCATCCAGAAGGGGAGGCTGAACGTGTATGCCGCATAGACGATGGACACTGCCACGACGGCGTACTGGAGGGGCTTCGTCCAGCGCGTGGGTACGCGTGGAGCGGCCTGGGGCGGGTATGCCTGGTACGCCGCGGGGTCGGGCGGCGGAACCATGCCTGTCAGCGGCACCCACGCGGATCCGTTCCATCGCCAGCGGCCGTCCGGCGAGAGTGTGCTGACCCACCTGGAGCCGTCCCAGTAGTACAGGCCGTCGTCGGAGAGCTTCAGCTCAGCCACGGTTCAGCCGGCCGGCGCCGGCGGAAGGACCGCCCACTGGTATTCCTTCATCGTGGCCCATGGTCCGTCGGCAGAAAACTTCAGGTCCGCCACTCTACTTAATCTAACCTGGGTGAAAGCCGACCTGATATTCGCGGGTGGTCGCGTCCGTACGCTCGGACGCAGTGGTTTGGCCATTCACAGCCACCTCGCGATCGCGGGTGGACTGGTGGTCGCCGCAGGAGGCAAGGAAGTGCTAGGTCTGCGCGGGCCACGCACTACCGTGATCGACCTCGACGGAGCGGCCGTGCTGCCGGGATTCAATGACGCTCACGCTCACGTCGTCTACTACGGCCTGACGCGATTCGGGGCGGACCTCGGCGGCGCGGTCAGCGTTGCGGACATCCAGAAGCGTCTCCGCATCCACGGCAAGCGCCTCTCCGCCGGCGAGTGGCAGCAGGGTATGGGCTATCGCGCGGCCGAGCTGGCCGAGAAGCGAGCACCGCACCGTTTGGAGCTCGACCAGGCGACCAGAGCGCGGCCAGCGTACATCGATGAGCGAGGCGGCCACGCCCGCGTCGCGAACACCGGCGCGCTGGCCGCCGCAGGCGTGACCGACGCGACCAAAGACCCGCCGGGCGGACGCATTGGCCGCGATCCCGACGGCACGCCCAACGGCCTGCTCCTCGAGTCCGCGATGAGGCTGGTCGCGGATGTGCAGCCACATCCGCCGTTGCGTCGCCGCATGCAGGGGATCCTCAAGGCTCAGCGCCTACTGGTCTCACGAGGCATCACGTCGGTCGGCGCCGCGGTCAATCGTGGATTCGCGGACGACCTCCGCGCTTACGAGCTGCTGGCCGAGCGTGGACAGCTGCGGATGCGCGTCAACGAGTTCCTTTCGTGGGAGCTCCTCGACGCGGCGTCGGGGTTGGGAGTGCGGGTGGGCTTTGGCGGGGCGATGGTCCGCGCCGGGCCCATCAAGGTGTTCGTCGACGGCGGGGCGGAACGCGTCGCGATGCGATCCGGGAAGAGCGTGTGGCGAACGCCCCCCGCGGAGCTCCGCGAGCTCGTCGGTGCGGCCTCGCGCGCAGGCCTGCAGGTCGCCGCGCACGCGATCGGCGACAGCGCGATCGCCGCGATGTGCGACGCGGTCGACGCGGCAGGCGCGACCAGCCTGCGTCACCGCGTCGAGCACTGCACGATCTGCCCTCCGGACCTTCAGCGGCGCCTTGCCCGCCTGCGAATGGTTGCTGTGATGCAGCCGATGGCCGCCCGATTCGCGCGAGAGTTTCCGTCGGCCGGCTTCCCGGCCCACCATCGGTGGGATCTCGCCGCGCACGGTCCCCTGCTGCGTGCCGGTGTGCCGGTTGCGTTCAGCTCCGATTTACCCGTGCTCCAGGATCCCAACCCGTGGCCGGGCATCGCTGCCGCCGTCGACGACCGTATCAATGGCATCAGCGAGCTGGCGGCGCTCCGGGCTTACACAGCCGCCGGCGCGTACGCGAGCTTCGAGGAACGAATCAAGGGCACGCTCGAGCCAGGGATGCTGGCCGACCTCCAGGTTTATGAGGGCGACCCACTCGCCCGGGCCCGCGAGGAATGGCCTCGACTCCGCCCGCGCACGGTGCTCCTGGGCGGCGTCCCTGTCTTCGGGGCGCTCTCCTAGCCCGTCGGCTCGCGCGGGGATGGGTCCGGGATCGCCATCGACGGTGATTCGGACGTAGCCGGCGCAACGATCGTGGTCCGTTCCGCTCTGCGCCGCGGTGCTGCTCTTCGGGCCGGGGCCTTTCTGGTCGCGGTGACTCGTGTGGCGGCAGCCTTGGGAGCCGCGGCTCGAGCCGCGGTCCTCCGTCGCGTGGCGGGGCGGCCGGTCACTCGTCGCTTGGGAGTCGCGGCGGGTCGCGATGACACCGAGCGTGCCAATTGCTGCACCTGCTTGCTCAACCCGTCGAGGCGCTTCAATGCCTTCTCGAGGTCGACCTGGTTGGCGGTGCGGTCGAGACGCGTCCGCAGCTGCTTGATCGCGCCTTCAACCGTCTTCTGGCCGTCCTTGATGCTGCGATCGATCTGCTTTCGTACCTCAGGCGGTAACCGTCGCTCGGCCTCCCGAAGGTACGACCGGCCGGCCTTCACCGCCCGGTTCAAGAACTTCGAACGCGATGACGCACGCTTCTTCTTCGCCATGCCTCAACCTCCCCTTATGACGCTGTGCGGCCGGCCATAACGCACCGCATTAGTATTGCTTCGAATTGACACAGACCCCCGAGAGACACCTTATCAAGAAGTATGCGAATCGCAAGCTTTACGACACGCAGACGAGTCGCTACATAACGCTGGAAGGAATTGCAGGCCTGGTGCGTGACGGCCACACCATCGAGGTCGTCGATCGCGACACAGGCCAGGACCTGACGCAGGTCGTGCTCTCGCAGATCGTGCTCGAAGAGGAGAAGCGCGGGCCGGCGCGACTCGTCGATGCGGGTGCGGACGCGATCCACGATCGCGGTCAGGCGCTCCTCGATTACGTACGCAAGACGCTCAACGTGCCTGGCGACCTGGTCAACCAGGTCGAGCGCCGCCGCAGTGATCTCGAGGGAATGGTCGATGAGGCCATCGAGCGGGCCCTGCGAAGGCTGCGTATACCGAGCCGTCATGACATCGACCGCCTGAATGAACGTGTCGACAAGCTCTCGGCCGAGCTGAAAAAGGCGAACCCGAACGGAGTCAAGCCTCGGACGGCGATCAAGCGTCGCGGTTAGGCTGGTTCACGGATTGGCGTAGACGAAAGGGCGCTGGGTGATGATGCTTGTGATCACGACGTCTGCCTCCACCCGATAGGTCGCCTGGCGCACGCGACGGTCGCTGTGCATTTGCTGCGTCATCAGGTCGGCTGCCTCCGCAAGCCGGTTGGTGTCGCCGATCACCGAGATCGTCCACGGCGGCAGGACCAGCGCACCGTCGATGCTCACCCCGTTCGGCGTCTGCACCACCGCGACGCCCATCGCAACCCGATGATCGTTGACGGCAATTGCCTCGGCACCCGCAGCGGCGAGATTGTTGATGGCGTCTTGAAGGTCGAGCGCCTGCAGGCCTGACGCATCGACGATGACGACGATCCCGGGACCGTGGACTGGCACCAGGCCTTCGATAGCCCGCAGCCGGTTGGCCTCGGCCGAGAGCTCCTGGTCGGCCGCGGAGCTGCCTCCTGTCTGCAGGGCGGCCTTCCTCTGCGCGAGGTCTGCCGCTTCCGCTGAGAGTGCGTCGTTGGCACGATGGAGGTCGTCGATCAAGAAGGCCAATGTGGTCGTGTCGGTGCCAACCAGGCTTCGCTCGACCTCGGCCTGGCTGCGAATCTGGACGGTAGCGACCAGGGCAACCAGCAGAGCTATGAGCCAGATCTCGAGGGCCCGCTTCGGCCGCCGGCGCGGGCTCGACACGCGCCTAGGGGGTGCTGACATGTGGTATCTGCAAGCTCGAGTCGTACGCGGGCAGCTTCACGTCAGGCACGCCGGTGACCGCGAGCGAGATTTGAAATCGAACCTCGCGATCGCGCAGGTCGGGTAGTGCGCTCGGGTCTTCCAGCGCAGCGAACATTCGGTTCCGGTCGCCGACCGCCAGGACCCTGACCGGCGCCGTCAGGGGTGGTCCCTGGTCGATGACGATCTGCCCCGCCGAGCCCGAGAAGGAGCTCAGAGGAGTGATCCGCCGGCCGCCGACCGAAACCCCTTCCCCGCCGCTGGCGAAGAGGAGATTCACGACGTCCTGCATGTCCTGGTAGTTGATCAGGTAGCCGATCTGGCCGTTCACATCTGGAGCGGGCGTCCCGTTCCGAAGGTCGACCAATACCCCGGGTCCGTGGATCGTGGTCAGCCCCGAATGGGCGCGCAGGTCGGCGACCTCGTTCTGGAGCGCCCGGGTCGTGGCCGATTGCTGGGCTGCGGCTCCTTCCAGCCCATCGATGTCCGACCTCAGCGAGGCGATCTTCGCGCGCGAAGACGCGTTCGCTTTCTCGAGGTCCTGGACGCTCCGCACGAGGGCCTGGTAGCGCGCGACCTGGTTCGACGGCGTGAGCAGCTGGGCCCTGACCTGGCCAGCCACCAGAAACCCCGTGGCCAGGGCGACGGCTGCCACCACGAGGATGCCGAGCAGCCGGTTGCGTGCCATGCCGCCATTCTCGTTGACAGCTCGAAACGTGGTGTTCAGGCCCGGTTTACCCGGCCGCCCCCCGGCGTCCCACTATCCAATCGCCACGAATCGTGGTCTGGAGTTCCACTGGCAAATCGAAGATTTGCCAGCGTTCTCAAGAGTACTATCGAAAACCGTACATGGCGGTCGAAACACGCTCCTCGGCTTTCCAGACCGCCCAGCGCCGCTTCGATGCGGCGGCCGACGTCATTGGCCTATCAGACGATGTCCGGCGCGGGCTGCGCGAGGTCAAAAGGGAGCTGACGGTCCACTTCCCCGTGCACATGGACGACGGCTCGGTGCATGTCTTCACCGGCTGGCGCGTCCAGCACAACATCAGCCGCGGGCCGGCCAAGGGCGGCGTCCGATATCACCCCGACGTCGACCTCGACCTTGTCAAGGCGCTGGCGATGCTGATGACATGGAAGTGCGCGGCGGTCGGCCTTCCATACGGCGGTTCCAAGGGGGCTGTTGCAGTCAACCCCAGCAAGCTTTCGTTGAGCGAGCTCGAGCACCTCACTCGGCGCTACGCGACCGAGATCGCCATCCTCATCGGTCCAGAGAAGGACATCCCTGCGCCCGACATGGGCACCAACCCCCAGGTCATGGCATGGATCATGGACACGATCTCGATGCACTCCGGCCACTCGGTGCCGGCGGCGGTTACGGGCAAGCCCGTCGACGTGGGCGGATCGGAGGGCCGTGTCGACGCACCCGGGCGAGGCGCCACCTACCTGACGCTCGAGGCCATCAAGTACCTACACGTCGAGGATGAGACGCCGACCGTCGCCGTGCAGGGCTACGGCCAGGTCGGCAGGTCGGCTGCTCGCCTGCTGACGGAGGCCGGGCTCAAGGTCGTCGCCGTCAGCGACTCGAAAGGCGGCGTTTACAACCCGAACGGCCTCGACCTCGCCTCGCTGGACGAGCACAGGCAGGTCCGCGGCGGTGTCACCGGCTTCAAGAAGGCCGACGGCATCACCAATGCGGAGCTGCTCGAGCTGCCCGTCACGGTGCTTGTGCCGGCGGCCACCCAGGATGTCATCACGGCGCACAACGCTCCGCGGATCCGGGCGCGCCTGATCACCGAAGGCGCCAACGCGGCCGTGACCCCAGACGCGGATCCCATCCTCAACGACCGCGGGGTTTTCCTGATCCCCGACATCATCGCCAACGCGGGAGGCGTGATCGTCTCCTACTTCGAGTGGGTCCAAGACCTCCAGGCCTTCTTCTGGGAGGAGGAGGAGATCAACACCAAGCTGCATCACATCATCACGCGCGCCTTCTACGACATCCTTCACACGTCGGTGAACAAGCGCATCGACATGCGCTTGGCCGCCTACTCGCTTGCCGTCCAGCGGGTTGCCAACGCGACGATGGTTCGGGGGATCTATCCATAATCTGGGGGTGACTCCTCCAGCCTTGAAGTCGCACACACCCCAGCGCGTCCTGATCACGGGCGTCTCCAACCCACTTGGGGCGGAGGTCGCGCGGCGGCTGGCGACTCAGGTGCCGACCCTGTTCGGCTGCGACGTCGCTGACCCGGTGAGCGCGGTCGAGGCGATGGACTTCGTGCACGCCGACACCAGGCATGCGGTTATCGGCAAGCTTGTGCGCCAGCTCCACATCGACACCGTCGTCCACATGGCGGTCAAGGTCGATTCGCACGGCGACGACCGAACAGCGCATGAGACCAACGTGATCGGGACCATGAACGTGCTCACCGGCTGCGCGGGCCCGTCGAGCCCAGTCAGGCGTCTCGTCGTGAAATCGAGCCAGGCCTTGTATGGCGCATCGCCTGCCTACGCGTCTTTTGTTACGGAAGATGCGGTCGGATCGGATCGGCTCGCCTACGGCTTGAGGCGCGACCTGCTCGAGATGGAACAGCTCGCGCAAGAGTTCTCGCTTCGTACCCCAGGTTGCCGGGTCTGCATCCTGCGCCTCGGTTACCGCGTCAGCGAAGGCACCACGCTCGGGCAGTATCTGTCCCTGCCGATCGTGCCCACGTTCGCCGGCTTCGATCCCCGCCTGCAGCTTCTGCACGAGGATGACGCCGCCGAGGCGTTGGTGCGCTCGGCGCTGCAGGACCACGAAGGCGCGTTCAATGTCGCCGGCGACGGCATCGTTCTCCTCAGCCAGGCGATCGGCATCATGGGCGGCAAGGCCGCCCCGGTGCTGCCGTTTTACGGCCGCTGGATTGGACGGCTTGCCCTGCGGGTGATCGGGATCGATATGCCGGGGCACCTCACCGACGTGCTCACATTCGGTTCTGTGGCCGACAGCGCCAAGCTGGCGCGAACATTTGGCTGGAAGCCCGCTTACAGCACGAGGGCCGTGATGGACAGCCTCGCCCGCGGCAAAGAGGCCGAGGTGATCGAATCTCCCTCACCCCCGCAGGAGTACGAGCTCCAGGTGTATCTGCAGCGCCGGCGCCGGCGCAGGTTGGCAGTAGATGGGCACCGTGGAACGGCCACGTTGACCCTGCGGCAGTGAGCGTGGCGCGCGTGGACTCGCTCGACAGCAAGGAGTTGCGCCGCCGCAGCCGCAGAGCGAAGGTGGTGACTCCGCCACCAACCGGGCGCTTGCGCGTCCCCAAGCCAATTCGCCGGCTCCAGCGGCGGGCGCCGATGTACGCCGTGCAGGGCCTCAGCGGGCTCTCCACCCGGCTACGTGAGATGACGGGCCGCGAGGTCATCGACATGAACCGCGTCATGGAGATCGTTCAGTTCGTCTATCAGCAGCGCCAGCTCGCCAACCGCGGTCCCGATTATGCGGTCGACGAATTCGGTTTCGATGCGCAGTGGACCGAGTCGCTGCTGACGTTGTTCAACATGCTGTACCGCGACTACTGGCGCGTGGAGACCACCGGGATAGAAAACGTTCCCATCACCGGGCGGGCGCTGCTCGTCGCGAATCATGCGGGCGTCCTCCCATGGGACGGCACCATGATCAAGACGGCGATGTTCGCCGAGCATCCGCATCCGCGCCATGTGCGGGCGCTGGTCGCCAGCCTCTTCATGGGTATGCCCGTGCTCAGCTGGTTTCTGCGTCGCACGGGTCAGACGGTGGGTCATCCGGACGACACGCGCCGCCTGCTTGAACGCGATGAGCTCGTGCTCGTGTTTCCGGAAGGTGTCAAGGGGACGGGCAAGCAGTTCAAGGACCGCTACCGCCTGCGAAGGTTTGGTCGCGGAGGTTTCGTCGCCACCGCGATCCGCGCCGGCGCCCCCATCGTCCCGATCTCCGTCGTCGGATCCGAAGAGATCTATCCGATGGTTGCCGACGCGACGCCGATCGCGAGGGTCTTCGGCTTGCCCTACTTCCCGATCACGCCGATGTGGCCGTGGCTCGGCATGCTCGGCATGATCCCGCTACCCAGCAAGTGGCGGATCCAGTTCCATCCGCCGGTCCACACGGAGCTCATTGCGGCGGAGTCGGCCGAGGACCAGAGCCTGGTCATGTCCATCTCGGACGAGGTGCGCAACACAATCCAGAAAGGCGTCTACGAAAATCTGAAGCTGCGCCGAGGTGTCTTCGTCTAATCCGCCCGCCGCCGAGGGCGTGCGCGTCCACTGGGAGCAGCTGCCGCCGTTCATCAGGCGCCAGATCGAGGAGCGCATAGGCGAGCGCGTGGTGCGAGCGATCACGCAGCCGGGCGGCTTCTCGCCGGGAATGGCGGCGCGCCTCACCACGGCCGGCGGTCGCGAGGTTTTCGTCAAGGCGGTGAGCGAGCAGGCCAATCCCGACACGCCGCAGATGCATCGCCGGGAGGCGGAGGTTGTCGCCGCGCTTCCGCCCGAGGCGCCGGTGCCACGACTGTTGTGGACCCTCGATGAGGCGGGGTGGGTAGCCCTTGCCTTCGAGGCTGTCGACGGCCACATGCCGGTCCAGCCGTGGCGCGACGATGAGCTGGGCCTGGTCGTGGCGGCGCTGCACAGACTTCATCAGGCGCTCACGCCGTCTCCCATCGCGAGCGACACGGCGTCAAACCTTCTGGCGACACATATCAAAGGATGGGGCGAGCTGCGGGAGGCCGGTGGGCTCGATCAGTGGTCGAACCGCAACCTGGAAAGGTTGGTGGAGCTGGAGGCCAGGGCTCCCACCGCTGCGGTGGGCGAGACGCTGCTGCACGTCGATGTGCGCGCCGACAACCTGCTCATCGCCGCTGATCGGGTCTACTTCGTCGACTGGCCGTGGGCGCTGATCGGCGCGCCGCTGGTCGACTGGGTCGGCTTCGCGCCGTCGGTGGCGATGCAGGGTGGCCCGCAGCCCGACGAGCTGCTGGCGATGGCCGAGCTAAAAGTCGCGGCTGACGCGATCGATGCCGTCATCGCCTCACTCGCGGGCTATTTCCTCGCCTACGCTCGACGGCCACCGCCTCCTGGTATTCCGACAGTCAGGGCGTTCCAGGCCGCGCAGGGTGAGATCGCGCTCCGATGGCTTCGAGAGCGAACGGGCTGGGACTAGAAGTAAAGCTCTTCGGCGATCGCCGACTGATGCAGGTACAGCAAGCCGCCCGGCACGATCACCGACAGGGCCGGTGTGACCGCTGAGAACTTGATGACGACCAGCACCTGTAGGCCGTGGTTCGAGCTCCCATCCTGCGGCCGCATCCCCCAAGGCCCGTAAGACATGCACGATCCAAAGTCGCCTCCTCCGCTGAGCTGGCAGGCGCGCACCGAGAAGCACGCGTACTGCGTTCCGCTGAATGCACCGAAAGTGCATCCACTGGCGTCACCGCAGGTCGCCCCCGCACTCGTGCATACACCGTTTGCCTGCCCCGGCCCCTCCGGGCCCCACGCGGCGACGCTGTCGGGGATTCCAGTGTTGGGTTCGGCGCGAACCGCCGAGCCGATGTCGCTGGTGTCGCTGATGATGCCCATGCGAGCGCCGGCTCGAGCAGCCCCGGCGGCGTCTACTGCCTGGAAGTACGCGCGGCCCACGTCGACCGTCAGCAGTACGAACAACAGCAGCACCGGGGTCAGCAGGCAGAACTCGACGAGCGCTTGACCCCTCTCTCCGCGACGCCGGTGGAGCCTCACTGGACCAGCGAAACCGAACCGACGGTTTGGGTGCCACCGGCGGGAAGTCCCGTGTTCTTGAATGTGTAGTTGGCGATGTCGTAGTCACCACAGTGGTCGCCGTCGGTGGTGAAGACGGAGATGGCGACGTAGTTGCCGCTCGGGTTCGGAAACGTGTACAGCACCTGCGCCGTGTAATTGCCGGAGTTGGCGTTGGGGATGTCGCTCTGATGTCCCCAGGTCCAGCTGCCCTTGACCTCGATCTGTGCGCCCCCGCTGTTGGGGATGTTGTACAGCCAGTCGGGCGGGTTCATCGACTTGATCACGTAGGCGCCCGGGACCGACGAGCTCGGGTCGGCTGGGTTCTGGTCGCCAGGGTTGTTGCCGGGCGGCGGCAGTGGGGAGCCAGGACCGGGCGTCGATGTCCAGATACCCTGGGAAAAGAAGATCGGGCTCCCGTTGTTGACCTTGATGTAAACGTCGTAGGCATCCATCGCCCACTCGTCGACGTAGTTGACCGTCAGGGTCGAGTAGTTGGGCTGGCCCGCGGCCGCCGTCAGCGAAACGCTGCTGATGATCGAAGTCTCGTTCTTGCCGCTGGTGGCTATACCGGGCAGCGACGAGGACCCGTAACCGCTCTGGAAGTCCATGGTTCCGCTGCCGCCGAAGGCGGTGAAGCTGTACGCCAGAACCTGTCCCAGCAGCGCCGACTTGCCACCGCCGGTGGTCATGCCCATGTTCATCTCCACCCCGCCACCTGTTGCGGCATTGGTCTGGTAGATCACGCCGGTGACGACGTTGTTACTCGAGGCATGGGCGTCGATGTGGATGAACGAGCTGTTCTCCTCATCCAGCAGCAGCGGCGATCCGTTGACCGCGGCGAGGGCTCCAACGCCGGCACCGGACAGCGTCAGGCCCGTCACCTCGTTCGTCGAGACGAACCCGCCCGACTCGAGCCGGAAGACGGCGCCGCTGCCTGTGATAACGGTGGCGTCGCCGCCGCCGCCACTGCTGCCTCCGCCCACGCTGCCGAGGCAAGTGCCGGAGGTCGGCGGCACGTATGCGCCGAAGTTGCCGCCACCGTGCCCGATCCACACGCCCGCGGTCAGGCTCGGGCATGAGTTGGCGAGGCCGCCGGTGCACAGGTCGAAGTCCACCGCTGTTTCTCGGCTGTGGTCGATCCCGTTGGCGTTGTAGCCGGCGCCTGAGGCGGTGTTGACGGGAGCCACGCCGGTGATGTCATAGAGGCCGGGGTCGAACTCATACGTGCCGTGGTTGACAGCGATGTAGCCGTAGATCCCTGGCTTGATCAAGTACGGTTCCTGCGGGTCCGTGCAGGGACTGCTCACCGGCCCGCCGTTTAGGACCAGCGAGCCGCATGACTTCAGCCCGATGGTGCTGACGGTGGGCTTCCAGTAGTACTGCGGTTGAAACGCGGTCTGGCTCGCGTCGATCTCCTGGGGCAGGGCCTGACCGGTCGTGGTGCAGGGCGTGATGATCGCCGCACCGCCACCGAATCTCGAACAGTAGATGTTCGAGCCACCCGGCGTCGCGAAGCCCCTCGCGCCGACGACAGCATTCTTGGCGCAGGCCGCGCCGGCGTACGGGTCGCAGATGGTGGTGCGCTGCTGGATGACCATGTCGCCGTTCGACTGCAGCGTGGTGAGGTCGGCAGCGGGAGTCAGCGTCGAGCCGTCGAAGCCATAGATGCTCACGCTGGCCGTCGTCCAGAAAGTTGGGCAATTGTTGGTTCCGCCGGTGCACGCCAGCTGGGTGCGGCCCACGGCCTTGTTCTCGTCAAAGCACTGCTGGCTGCCTGTGCTGCAACCGGCCTGAGGCTCGTACAGGACGAGCGCGTTGGGCGGCGGCGTATCGAAGGCCGAGGCGGGCAGTGTGACCTCGGCGGTGGCCGCCACGGTCACAT
>VBGM01000171.1 GCA_005880855.1 Chloroflexota bacterium | reverse complement strand
ATCCCGACCGCCAACGTCTCGGAGACGATCCCGGCGCCCCTGCTGGACCGCATGGAGCTGATTCGGCTCGACGGTTACACCGAGCAGGAGAAGGTCGCCATCGCGAAGGACCACCTGCTGAAGCGCCAGGTCAGACAGGCCGGATTGAAGGACGACGAGGTCACGGTGACCGACGAGGCTGTCATGAGCGTCATCACCGACCACACCCGGGAAGCCGGCGTGAGGAACCTCGAGCGCGAGCTCGGGAAGATCACGCGCAAGGTCGCGACGCAGGTCGCCACCGGCAAGCTTGCGCCGCCGGTCGAGATCACGCAGCTGCGCGTGCGCGAGTTCCTGGGCAAGCCCAGGTTCGACAACGAGGTTGCCGCTCGGACTTCGGTGCCGGGCGTGGCCACGGGCCTCGCCGTGACCGGCGTGGGTGGCGACGTGTTGTTCGTCGAGGCGACGGCCACCACTGCCACCAAGGGCCAGGGCAGCCTCCTCCTCACCGGCCAGCTGGGCGACGTGATGAAGGAGTCGGCGCAGATCGCGCTCTCGTACGTGCGGTCACACGCTGCCGACCTGGGGATCGAGCCCGACGCGATCGAGAAGGCGTTCCACATCCATGTGCCCGCGGGCGCCGTGCCCAAGGACGGTCCGTCCGCCGGCGTGACGATGACGACCGCAATCGTGAGCCTGCTCACCGGGCGCGCGGTGCGGAGCACCGTTGGCATGACCGGGGAGGTCACGCTGCAGGGCCTGGTGCTGCCGATCGGCGGCGTCAAGCAGAAGGTGCTGGCCGCTCACCGGATGGGCCTGAAGGAGGTCATCCTCCCGAAGCGCAACGAGAAGGACATCGACGACGTCCCCGAGAGCGTGCGCGAAGAGATGACGTTCCACCTGGCCAGCCGCGTCGAGGAAGTGCTGAAGTTCGCGCTCGAAGAGCGCACTGTGGCCGACACGCAAGCCGCCTAACCGGGACTTGAAAGTCCTCGTCCCGGAAGGGCCGATGAGGCGCGAGCTGGAGCCGCTACCCGACGGCGTCCAGCTCGTCGCCGAACCGGCACCGGATGTCGAGTTCGTGATTCTCAACTTCGACGTGGCGGGGCGGCTGCCCGCACTGCTCGACGAGCTCCCTGGGCTGCGAGTGATCCAGTCGCTGAGCGCCGGCGTCGACTGGTTGCTGCCGAAAGTGCCACCCGGGATCGTGGTTTGCAGGGCCGTCGGCGTGCACGACGCGCCGGTATCGGAATGGGTGTTGGCGGTGATCCTCGTGACGCGCCGCCGCCTCCTCGAGTTCTGGGATCTGCAGCGACGCGCCGAATGGAACCGCGACATCGCTGAGGCAACCGACGGATGGCAGCATGCGATCGACGATCTCGAGGGCGCGACGGTCCTGGTCGTCGGCCATGGTTCGATAGGGCGAGCCGTGGCGGCTCGACTGGCTCCGTTCGGTGCGCATGTCATCGGCGCCGCCAGACACCCGCGCGATGACGCGCGGTCGGCGGATGAGCTGCCGCGGCTGCTCCCGGAGGCGGACGTGGTCGTCAACCTCCTGCCGCTGGTGCCCCAGACCGAAAAGTTCGTCGATGCCGCATTCCTGTCGCACATGAAGCAAGGCTCGCTGTTCGTCAACGCGGGCCGCGGCAAGACCGTCGACACGGAGGCTCTGCTCGCAGCCCTGAAGTCAGGGCGCATTCACGCGGCGCTAGACGTGACCGACCCCGAGCCGCTGCCTTCCGACCATCCGCTCTGGCAGGCACCCAACCTGTTCATCACGCCGCACGTCGCGGGCGCGGTCGCGCGATGGGAGTCGCGCGGGTATCGCTTCGCCGGCGAGCAGATCCGCCGCCATGCCGCCGGCGAACCTCTGCTGGGAATCGAGGCGGGGAATATGGAGACGGCGCGCAGGCTTGCTGATTAAGTGAGCAAAACGGGCAAGGAGATCCTCGAGGTGTCGACCGTGATCGCCGTGGTCGGCGCGTCGCGCGACCCGAACAAGGCCGGGGGTTCGGTGCCGTTTGGCCTGCAGCGGCGCGGGTTCCGAATCATCCCCATCAACCCCTACGCGGACACCTTGTTCGGCGAGCGCGTCTATCGCACGCTTGCCGACGTCCCCGAGAAGATCGACCTGGTCGACGTTTTCCGTCCGGCGGCCGATGCCCCTGAGATCGCGAGGCAAGCGGTCGCGGTGGGGGCCAAGGCGCTGTGGCTGCAGCTCGACATCCGCTCCGCTGAAGCCCGCCGGATCGCGGAAGAGGCGGGGCTTGCGTACGTCGAGGACGAGTGCACGGCGGTAACTAGCTCGCTGCACAGGATCAAGAAAGCGGCCGCTGCGTAGCGCCGATTCCGCACGTTTGGCGTCAGACGTGCGGGTGTGTCTGAATGATTCCGCACGTTTGGCGCCCGTCAAACGTGCGCTAAACGCTTTCGTCCTCCAATTCACTTAATCTCCCTCCCGTGGCACGAGGCAGGCTCCACCACCGCCCTCGCGATCGCAGCGTCGAGTGCGAGCTCAAGTTCCGCGTCGCGGGACCGCGGGAACATGCACGCGTGCGCGCCTTGCTGCGCAGGCGCGGGGCCAAGCTCGAGGGCAAGTACGCCGAGGAGAACTACCGGTTCAACGGCCCCGGTAAGTCGACGCGCCGGATCACACTGAGGCTCCGCGTTCTCGATGGCGGCCCGCGCGGAGTGCTGACCGCGAAAGGGCCGGCCAGCTTCGTGGGCGGCGTCAAGGTGCGCGAGGAGACCGAGGTCGAGGTGAAGGATGCGCACGCGACGCTCGACCTCCTGGCCGAGCTGGGCTTTCGCGTCGAGTTCGTCTACAACAAGCACCGCGCGATGTGGACCCTGGATGGTGTGGTGACGGTCACGCTGGACACGCTCGAGTTCGGTTCGTTCGTCGAGCTCGAAGGTCCCCTCGAGGTGCTGCCCGAGCAGGCGCGCAGCCTTGGCTTCGACTCCAAGCACGCGCTGAAAGACAGCTACTCGGTGCTGGCCCGAAAGCACCTGGCGGCCGCGCGAAAAAAGCCAGCCTGAGCAGGTCGCCCCGATGACGCCCGCCATCGAGGTCCGCGATCTCGTCAAGCGCTACCGGAAGGGGAAGGTCAACGCGGTCGACGGCGTGAGCTTCGACGTGGAGCCGGGCGAGTTCTTCGCCCTGCTGGGTCCCAACGGTGCGGGCAAGACCACGACGATCTCCATCCTCACGACCACGCTGTCCCCCACCTCGGGCAGCGTACGTATCGCCGGCTACGACATCCGCCGCGAGGCGAGCGCCGTGCGCGGCCAGGTGGGGATCATCTTTCAGAACCCGTCGCTGGACATGAACCTCACGGGGGAGGAGAACGTCCGCTTCCACGCGGTCCTTTACGGCCTCTATCCGTACCGCGCGCTGTACCGCCTGATGCCGTCCGCGTACCGGCACCAGGTCGGTGAGCTGGCCGAGATGGTGGGCCTGGGCGCCGATGTCTTCAAGCCTGTGAAGCGGCTGTCGGGGGGCATGCGCCGAAAGCTCGAGATCATCCGAGGGCTGATGCACCACCCGCGCGTCCTGTTCCTCGATGAGCCGACCAGCGGCCTCGACGTCGCCAGCCGTCGCACGCTGTGGCAGTACATCGAAGAGCTGCGCCGGCGTCACGAGCTGACGATCTGCCTGACCACGCATCAGCTCATCGAAGCCGAGGACGCCAACCGGATCTGCATCCTCGACCATGGCCATGTGGTCGCGCTTGGCTCGCCGCGCGACGTGAAGGCGCAGTTGGTCCACGAACGGCTCCACATCGACGCCGCCGACCGCCCCGCGCTGCGGCGGCGGCTCAACGAGATGCATGTGCCATTCGAAGAGGACGGGCATTTCGTGGTCAGCCTCGACGGCCGCAGCGCTTACGAGATCGTCCATGCCATCAAAGAGCCGCTGACGATGCTGCGGACGGAGTCGCCCTCGTTGGAAGACGCCTACCTTCGGATCCTGGCCGGTGACGATGCATGAGCTGAACGTCGTCACGGCGCTCGCCGGGCGAGACATGCTGAAGTTCTTCCGCGACCCCGGCCGCATGATCACGGCCGTCGTCTTCCCGTTCTTGATGATCTTCCTGCTCGGAGGAACTCTGCAGCTCAACCTCGGCCCCGCGGCCGGCTTCAACTTCATCGGCTTCACCTTCACCGGCTTTCTGGGCATGACGCTCTTCCAATCGACTGCCCAGGGCCTGACCTCATTGATGGACGATCGCCAGAACGATTTCGCGCAGGAGATCTTCGTCTCGCCGGTCTCGCGCTACTCGATAGTCTTCGGCAAAATCCTTGGCGAGACGTCGGTCGCGATCCTGCAGGTGCTGCCGATGGTGCTCTTCGCAATCGTGCTTCGCGTCCCGCTGACGGCGACCGCCCTCGGCCTGCTGGTGCCGGTGGCGCTGCTGTCGTGCTTCATGGGCGGCGCCTTCGGCCTGCTGCTGCTGAACGCGATGAGCGACTCGCGCGCGTCGAACCAGGTGTTCAACTTCGTCTTCCTGCCCCAGTACTTCCTGGCCGGGTTGATCGCCCCGATCAATCACCTGCCGTGGTATCTCGAAGCTCTGTCACTGATATCGCCGATGCGTTACGTGATCGACCTGGCACGAGGCGTCGTCTTCGCCGGCTCGCGAGACTACGCGCGCGTGGTGCTGTTGAGCCCCGTGACCAACGCCGCGGTGCTGGCGCTGATGTTCGCGGCGTTCATGGTCCTGGGCACGACGTTGTTCGTACGGCGGGAGACGAATCGGTAGAGGGAAGGGGACGGGACTGGGAAAAGGGAGTCTGGGTGGGCCTGTGAGGCCGAGGGTTACGCCACAGAACTTGGCTCACAAATTGATCTCAAATTTCGCCTGTTAAGGGCCTTGTGCGAACGTTTGTTTGGTATAATTCTGGGTGTGGAATACGCCGGTGTGAGCTTCCAAAACCAGGACTTCGCCAAGGCCCTCCAGAACGAGATTTGCTCGAGCTCGGCCCAGGCCCACGCGACCATGGCGAAGGTCGCAAAGGCGTGCGCCAAGTTCGACGAGATC
>VBGM01000170.1 GCA_005880855.1 Chloroflexota bacterium | reverse complement strand
GACTACATACGCTCGCTGCAGGGGCCGATGGGTGGCGTGCCGCTGTGGGCGTCGGGCGGCGTCGAAATCGATCAGATCGCGGCGTACCTGCGACTCGGTGTGAAGGCGGTGGGGCTCACAGGCGCGCTCTTTCCGCAGGACGCGCTGGTGCGCCGAGACATGGACTCGATTCGCGAGAGGGCCACTCGTGCGGCGCAGGCCGCGGCGACGGTGGTGGCGGGAGCTGCCGGAGCCGCGGGAGCGGGCTAACCGAGGGGCGGCTTAGCCGAGGGGACCCTTCCCGATAAGTAAGTGCAATGTGGAGCCTTAGGCCGGATTTACTCCGGCCGTCCCACAGACGTGCCACTTTCCAAGCGCCACCAGCGTCGCCGAGGAGAGGGGTTGGCCCGCGGAGGGGACGTCTGTCCCCACCGCGACTTCTTCAACATCCGACTTTGACCTTGCACATGTCCGTGACGATGTCGGAGTAGAGGTTGATCACCTGTCCCCCGGTTGCGATCAGCGCGATCACGACCACGAGGACGACGAGGGCCAGGATGAATGCGTACTCGACGAGACCCTGGCCTCTCTGACCGGAGGGGCTCCGCGGCGGGGACATCTGTCTCCCCCGCGAAAAGCTAATGAAGAAGTGCAATGTGGAGCTTCAGGCCGGATCTATTCCGGCCGTCCCCGAAGCGTGTCACCTGCCAGGCGCCTCCCAACGTGGCCGAGGAGAGGGGAAGGTCCGCGGAGGGGACGCTGTCCCCTCCGCGAAGAGTCAGCACCCTACGTGGTAGTTACACATTGTCGCGCTGATGTTGGAGAACAGATTTATGAGCTGGCCGCCTGTGGCGATCAGCGCGACGATGACGATGAGCGCAACGAGGGCCAGGATGAGCGCGTACTCAACCATGCCTTGTCCAGATTGCCGGCGCGGGGTGCGTATCACTCTGGGTGCTGACCTAGAAGCTTAACCGCCGAGTACCCCCTACTGGTCGCCGGCTCTGTTAAGTGCCTGCTCGACTACCACCCGTACCATTCGCTTCCGCCAGAAGTGGCTGAGATCGGCGTTGTCGAGTGGTTTGGCGGGCTTGGCGGCGATCTCCGCCGCCGCCCGAACCGATTCTTCATCTAGTCGCTTGCCGACCATGAACGCGCCGGCTTCCGCGGCCTCGAGAGGGTGTGAGGCGACGGCCGACAGCACGATGCTGCAGCTCGTGACCGTGTGCCCGTCCAGTCTCAGCGCGACTGCGGCGCCGGCGATCGGGAAATCGATGGAGCCTCGGCGGCGCAGCTTGACGTAGGCGGTCTTGGTTCCGTCCGGAGCGGGGAGGCGCAAAGAGGTGACCACCTCAAAGGGCTGCTTGGCGAGGTAGTCGATCCCGTCGTCGCGATAAAGCGCGCTTACCGGCAATTCGCGTTCATGATCGGGACCGGCGAGAGTCACCAGCGCGCCGAGCGCAATCGCCATCGGCGCCGTGTCAGAAGAAGAGACGGCCCAGCATCGCGAGCTGCTTGGAGCGACGAGGCAAATGTCTCCATCCTTTTTTATGCAGAACCCGGCGGCTTTCCGCCACTCGTAAGTCATGTCGTAGTAGTTGCAGCGCGTGTCGACGCAGAGGTTGCCGCCGATGGTGCCTGCGTTGCGCAGCGGCGGCGATGAAACGA
The DNA here is from genome assembly GCA_005880855.1 of Chloroflexota bacterium. Taxonomy (GTDB): domain Bacteria; phylum Chloroflexota; class Dormibacteria; order Dormibacterales; family Dormibacteraceae; genus UBA10449. Next base: position 5,903 of record VBGM01000170.1, on the reverse strand, counting down.
GGCCCGTGGCCTCTGCGTAGCCCGGATACGCGGCGCGCAGCTCTGCATGAGTTGATGCCGCTGCCAGCGTCACGCCCGCATCCACGACCGTCTCATCGGCGCCACTTCGAACGCCGTGTCCAAGAAAGTCGAGACCGATCAACGCCTCGACTTCGAACTGCCTTCGCTTCAGTTTCGGAAACAGGTCGGTTCCGCCCGCGACGAACATTGCGCGCGGCCCCAGCTCGGACGCCATGCGCGCCGCCTCTCGCGCGCTCTTCGGGCGCAGGTACCTAAATCGAGGGAGGCGCAGCAAGATCCAATTCCTTCGGTGGTGGTTCGACCTTGATGGTGACGGGATACGGGATGTCGGGAAATCGCGGCGGACCGATTCGCGGCGGCTCGCCCTTTTCTTTCCGGCGCAGCGCCTCCACGATCTTCTCGGGCGTGACGGGAACCTCGTCGATCCACACGCCCAATGCGTCGAACACCGCGGCGCTGACCGCGGGGATCACCGGTAGCAGCGGGCCCTGGCCCGCCTCCTTCGCGCCATATGGGCCTTCTGGATCGTCGGTCTCGACGATGAACGTCTTCACGTCGGGCATGTCGAGGAAGGTCGGAGACTTGTACTCGAGCATCGAGGGCCATTTGTGGAGGCCTTTGCGGAACGTCTGCTCCTCCATGAGCGCCTCGCCGAGCCCCATGTACACGCTGCCCTCGACCTGGCCCTCGACCAGCAGCGGGTTGATGGCGCGGCCGACGTCGTGCGCGATCCACACCTTCTTTATGTGCACGAGACCGGTGCGGTGGTCTGCGTCGAGGTCGACCACGCACGCGGAGTAGCTGTACGCGGGGCTGGGTCCGACGCCCGAGCCTTTGTAAGGTCCGGCGATCTTGGGTGGCGTGTAGCTGCCGGCCGTGGCCAGCGTGCCGAACCGCGCCTCGGCCAGGATGCTCGCCTCCTCGAAGCTGAACTCGCCGATCCGGCCGCCACCGACGCTGATGGATTCGGGAGCGCACTGCATCTTCGCCGCGGCCGCCTCGACCAGGAGCGCGCGCATCTTGCGCGCCGCCTCGAGCGCCGCGTTGCCCGCCATGAACGTCACCCGCGACGAGTACGAGCCGAGGTCGATCGGCGTCGTGTCGGTATCCGCGGTGACGAGCCGAACATCCCGCGGCTGAAGGCCCAGCTCTTCCGCGACGATCGCCGCAAGCACCGAATCCGAGCCCTGGCCGATGTCCATGGCCCCGCAATAGGCTGTCACGCCGCCTCGGTCGACTTTGATCTGCACCTCGGAGTGCGGCATGTCGTTCCAGTAGATCGCGGTGCCCGCGCCAGATAGATAGGTCGAGATCGCAAAACCCATGCCGTGCCCGGGCCGGCGCTCGCGCCTCCGATAACCCGAAGCGTCCATCACGCGCCGGGTGCATTCCTCCAGGCCGCACGACGTGACCCGCAGCCAGTTGACCGTGCGTGTCATCGGCTTGACGAAGTTGCGCCGTTTCATGTCGACGGGGTCGATGCCCAGGTCGTGCGCGATCTTCTCGAGGTGGAGCTCGATCGCGAATCTTGGTTGAGGTGTGCCATGGCCGCGCTTCGGCCCGCACGGTGGCTTGTTCGTGAAGACGCGGCAGCCTTCGAATCGATAGGCGGGGATGTCATACGTCACCGTTTGCAGCGCGCCAGTGTAGAAGGTGGATGCGACCCCATAGGAGCCGTACGCACCGCCGTCGAGCGCGCTCTTGAAGTGCATGGCGGTGATGTGCCCGTCCTTGGTCACCCCTGTGCGCACCCACATCAGCACCGGGTGCCGTCCGCGATGCGCGTAGAAGACCTCTTCGCGTGTGAGCGTGCACTTCACCGGGCGGCCAGTGATCATGGCGAGCTTAGCCACCACGATCTCGTGCGCGAACGGATCCGTTTTGCCGCCGAATCCGCCGCCATGCGCTGCGCCGATGACGCGGATGCGGTTCATCGGGAGCTCGAGGACCTTCGACAGCGCGCGGTGTACGTAATGGACGACCTGCGTCGACGACCACAGCGTCACCTTGCCGTCCACGTACGTGGCGATGGCACTGTGCTGCTCCATCGGCAGGTGCGTGTTGCCCTGGAAGAAGAAGACGTCCTCGCGCACATGTTCCGCGCGAGCGAAACCTCCGTCGACGTCGCCGAACTCGAGGGCCACGAGCTTGTGGATGTTGTTCGGCCCGCCGTAGTCCTGGATCCGCTCGTCTTTTGGATTGGCGAGCGCGGCGTCGATGGACATCACCGGCTCGAGGACTTCGTAGTCGACCGCGATGGCGTCGCATGCGGCGGCAGCGATCTCTTCGTCGGTGGCCGCGACCGCGGCGATGGGATCACCGACGTAGCGCACCTTCTCGTGCTCGAGGGCGCGTTCGTCTTGAGTGACAGGAAGAATGCCGAACTTCACCGGCAGGTCTGCACCCGTGATCACGGCCTGCACGCCGGGAATCCGCCGCGCCGCCGACGTGTCGATCGATCGAATGCGCGCGTGCGGGTGCGGGCTGCGAAGGATGCGGCAGTGCAGGGTGCGGGGGAGGAGCATGTCGTCGGCGTAGACCGCCTGGCCCGTCACGCGCGAGGCCGCGTCAACCTTCGGTAACGGTTTCCCGATGACGCTGAAAGTTTTCGCTTCGCTCATGCCATGCGGCCCGCCGCGAGTTGAACAGCCTCGAGGATCTTGGCGTACCCGGTGCAGCGGCAAAGGTTGCCGGCGAGCGCCTCACGAATGTCGTCGCTCGAAGGCCGTTTGTTGGACTCGAGCAGCGAGCTGGCCGCGAGGAGCATGCCGGGCGTGCAGTATCCGCACTGCGCGGCGCCGAGCTCGGCGAATGCCTGCTGCAGCGGATGCAGCTCGGACCCTCGCGCCAGGCCTTCGATGGTCGTGATCGCGCGGCCTTCGAGCTGGATCGGGAGCAGTAGACAGCTGAGCTCCGGCTTGCCGTCGACGAGCACGGTACATGTCCCGCATTCACCGAGCTCGCACCCGTGCTTCGTGCCCGTCAGCTGCATGTCCTCACGGAGGACCTCGAGCAGCGTCTTGTGCACCGGGAGCAGCAGCTCGGTCCGCTCGCCGTTGACGTCCAGGGCCAAGACGTGGCGATCGACGGGTCGCTCTACCTCTTTCTTCAATCCGAGTCGAGCATAGCCCTGAGCGCTTTGGCGCACGCCCAGAGGTCGGGCGCGATCACCAGCGCAGGCGCGATGTCGTTCTCCTCGCGGTTGCCGATGACGACACACCGATCAGGCGTGCAGCCGGCCCAGCGCAAGGCCATCTCGAAGACCGCCGGGTGGGGCTTCAGATGCCCGGCGTCAACCGACGTGAAGATGGCGTCGATGTCCCCGGCCAGCCCAAGGAGCCGGAAATCGTCCCAGTAGCTTTCGGCATCGCGCCAGTAGGTGTTGCTTGCGATTGCCGTGCGCATACCGAGCGCGTGTATCTCCGCCAGCAGCTCCTGAGCTCCAGGCAGCGGCTTCATTCGATCCGAAATGGGGATTGACATCGCACGTCGGAGACGCATCACGGTCTGCGGGTCTGCGGGCAAGCCCTGGCGGGCCAGCGAATTGGCGATCAAGACCTCGGCTTTGACCACGATCTCCATCTCGGTCGAGATGCTTCGGGCCTCGTCACCGGGGCGGCTGCTGCTGATCAGGTCGTCCGCGAGGGCCTCCACAGCTTCGGGCTCCATCGCGGGCATGGCGGCGGCGATTCTTTCCCGGCGTCCCAGTGCGTCGGTTTCTCGAAACGGCCACGAGTTTGGCCACAGCGTTCCGCCGACATCTATCAGGGCGGCGTCGAGGGCTCGTTTCAAGTTGCGCCTTATCATCGCCTGAGTGTCACGCACCCGGGCTCTGTCGCAGATTCGCGAGATCGGCGGCCGGAGCCAAGGAAAGGGTGGCGCGCCGAGGAGTGCATCGCAGATGCACGACGAGGTAGCGCCGGGCCCCTTGACGCCGGCTTCAGCGCCGGAGGCGCCCGGCCGCCTAGCTCGCGAAGATGCGCAGAGCATCCGGGGCGGGACACTCTAATGCTCAGATGGCTCACAGCCGGGGAATCGCACGGCCCGCAGCTGACGGTCGTGATCGAAGGCCTGCCCTCCGGCCTCGCCATCTCAGAGGACGACCTGCGCAAGGACCTGGCCCGGCGCCAGGGCGGCCACGGACGCGGAGGCCGCCAGAAGATCGAGACCGACTTCGCCCGCATCGTCAGCGGAGTGCGCGGCGGATTCACCATCGGCAGCCCGGTCACTCTGGTCCTCGAGAACAAGGACCACGTCAACTGGACCGCCGAGATGACTGCCTCGACGGAGGGTTTCGCGCCCAAGCCCGTCACGCGCCTTCGGCCTGGCCACGCCGACCTGGCGGGCGCCCTGAAGTACGGCCACACCGACGTGCGCAACGTGTTGGAGCGATCCTCGGCCCGGGAGACGGCCACCCGCGTGGCCGCCGGAGGCGTGGCCCGCAAGCTGCTCGGGCACTTCGGGGTCGAGATCCTGAGCTTCACGCAATCGATCGGACGGACCGACATCGGGTTCGAGGGCGTCAACCCGGACACCATTACGGTCGAGGACATCGAGGCCTCGCCGGTGCGATGCCCTGACCCCGAGGCATCGCGTCGCATGGTCGCCGACATCGACGAGGTGGGCGAGAGGGGCGACACGCTGGGCGGAACGTTCCGCATCATCGCGCGCGGCGTCCCGCTTGGCCTCGGGAGCTACGTGCACTGGGACCGCAAGCTGGATGGCCGCCTGGCGCAGGCGGTCCTGTCGATCAATGCCATCAAAGGTGTGGAATTCGGCGCCGGCTTCGAGGGCTCGGCTCGACCGGGCTCGGAGTTTCACGACCAGATCGATTTCGAGGACGGGAGATTCCGACACCTCACCAACCGCGCCGGCGGCCTCACCGGCGGCGTCACCAACGGCGAGCCGATCGACCTGCGCGTCGCCATCAAGCCGATTTCGACTATGAAGAAGCCGATGCAATCGATCGACCTCAAGACCAAGGAGAAGGTTGAGGCGCACTACGAGCGCAGCGACGTCTGCGTGGTGCCTGCCGCGGGCGTGATCGGCGAGGCGGTCGTGGCGCTGACGCTCGCCGACGCGTTCCTCGAGAAGTTCGGCGGCGACTCGATGGAAGAGCTGGAGCGAAACTACCGCTCCTATATGGAGTCGATCGCCCGCTGAGCGAAAGGTTGATGACGATGGCCGAGGCCATCGAGCGCTTCGTTCCCGACGGCTCGAGGGTGGCGATGGGCACCGCGCTCGAAGCCTTGATCCCCTTTGCTGCGGGCCACGAGCTGATCCGGCAGAATCGGCGCGAGCTGGAGCTGGTCGGACCTATCTCCGACGCTCTCTTCGACCAGCTGATCGGCGCGGGTTGCGTCAGCCGCGTGACGGCCGCGTGGGTCGGCAACGTGTCCGAGGGTCTCGGCCACTGTTATCGACGAGCGTGCGAGGAGGGCATTCCGCATCCGCTGGAGGTCCACGACCACTCCAACTTCTCGATCTCGCTCGCGCTCTGGGCGGCGGCCTGGAACGTCCCGAGCCTGCCCACACGCACGCTGCTCGGCAGCGACATCCTGCGCACAAACCCCAACCTCACGACGGGCTTCGGCATGGTTCACGTCGGCGCGGTGAAGCCGGACGTCGCGATCGTTCACGTCCAGCGGGCCGATGCGATGGGTCGCGCACATGCATGGGGACCGCTTGGGATCACCGAGGAGGCGGGCCTGGCCGCCGATCGGGTCGTGGTGACGTGTGAAGAGCTCGTGGACTCGAGCGTCACCCTCAGCGATCCCAACCGGATCATTTATCCCGAGACCAAGGTCGTCGCGGTCGTCCACGAGCCGGGCGGAGCGCATCCCTCGCCGGTCCAGGGCTATTTCAAGCGCGACCACGCGTTC
>VBGM01000064.1 GCA_005880855.1 Chloroflexota bacterium | reverse complement strand
GACCTCACCGCGGTGCCGGCGGAGGCCATGGCCGATGACCAGATCGCCCTCCAGCGCATCGGCTCACGCGTCCAGGCCGAGGCTCTGCGCCGGCTCCGTCGATTCGACAAGTGCCAGGGTTATGCCAACACGCTGGCCCTGTCAGCCAAGGCATGGCTTCGTTGGAAGTGCAACCTCGACCACGATGCCGCCTCAGGGCAGGTGGATGTGGCGCGACAGTTGGACTCCTTGCCCCAGACCATGCAGGCCTTCGCGGCCGGCGACATCAGCTTCACGCACGCCTCGCTGATAGCCAGGACGGCCAAGCAGCTAGGCGGCCAGATGGATGCGAACGCCGAGAGCATTCTCGTCACGGCAGCCAAAGACCTCGATCCTCGCCGCCTGCGTCGCGCGGCCACTATGCTGCGTCACTGCCTGGAGCCGGATGAGGTTCTCAAAGACGCCAACGAACAACACGATCGCCGCTTCCTTCATCTGAGCCAGACCTTCGACGGCATGTTTCGCGTCGACGGACAGCTCGACGCTGAAGGCGGCGCCACTTTGCAGACAGCTATCAACTCTGTGATGGGTCCGCCGGCTGCTGACGACAATCGCACCCCTGCCCAGCGACGGGCGGATGCTTGGGTCGACATCGCGCGCAGCCAGCTGGATGGCGGCCGGCTGCCGCAGGTCGGCGGCCAGAAGCCGCACCTGATGGTCACTGTCGATGTGACCACGCTGACCAGGCAGCCGGGGTCGCCGGCGGCAGAGCTCGAGTGGGCCGGGGAAGTCCCGGCCGAGACCGCCCGCCGGCTGGCTTGTGACTGCACGCTGACGCCGGTGTTTCGCGGGGCGGAGTCACACCAGGTCGACGCCGGCCGCACGAGCCGGGTGATCCCGCCTTCGATGCGGCGCGCGCTGATCGCTCGCGACAAGCACTGTCGCTTCCCGGGCTGCGATCGGCCGGTGGCCTGGACGCAAGGTCACCATCTCAAGCACTGGGCGGATGGCGGTCCGACGCTGATTTTCAACCTCGCGCTGCTGTGCGGGAGGCATCATCACCTCACCCACGAAGGCGGCATCACTCTTGAATGGGGCGCGGACGGCGAGCTGGTCGCAAATCCTCCGTAGCCGCGCTGATCGACAATTGCCGTGATGGACATCGTGCAGGCACATCTCGAGGCGATCGATCGCCATGACTCGCGCATCCATGCATACGTTTACGTAGACCGCGAAGCGCGGGGTTCTGATGGCCGTCTCAGCGGGGTGACGGTCGCGGTCAAGGACAACATTCCCGTGGCCGGTATGCCGTGGACTGACGGAAGCGCGGTGTGGCGCGACCGGATCGCTCACGAGGACGATGTTGGGGTGGCGCGGATGAGGGCGGCGGGCGCGGCGATCCTCGGGAAGACCAATCTTCCGGAGCTGGCGGCGGCGGTCGGGACGACCAATGCCATCTTTCCCGCCACCAACAATCCGTGGCGGGACGGCATCACGCCAGGTGGCTCCAGCGGAGGCAGTGCCGCCGCGGTGGCCGCCGGCATGGCCGGCGTCGCGCTCGGCACCGACATGGGCGGCTCGATTCGCATTCCGGCTTCCTGCTGCGGGGTCGTCGGCCTGCGCCCTTCCCCCGACCGCGTGCCGACCATCGCAGTCGATCCAGCCGGGCTGTCGGTGATCGGCCAGCTGGGGCGGTCGGTCGCTGACGTCAAGCTGCTGTTCGCTGTGGTTTCGCAATCTGATGACCGCGCGGTGAATCCGACCAACGGCTGCCGCATCGGCGTGGCCGATACCACCGCGCTCGGCATGGACGCCGCCTGCGCGGACGCGTGCCGGCGGGCGGCTGATGCGCTGGAGGCGGCGGGCCATCGCGTGGAGCGGATCCCCTGGGAATCCGAGAAGGTGGCGGCAGGCTACGCGGTTGTGCGCCGGGCCAGCATGGCGTCGTTCCCTGCCGACCCTCAATTGTTCGCACCGGGCATTCGCAAGCTCGTCGAACAGGGTCGGGCCCTTGGCGCCCTCGACTACTTCCAGGCCTTCGAAAGCGCCACGGGCGCCGCCCAGGAGGTCGTGGTGAAACCACTCCTCTCCAGCTTCGACTTCCTGCTCACGCCGACGCTCGGCCTCGTGCCAATGGCGATTGAAAAGGTGCCGCCATTCCTGAGCGAGCCGTACGGGCGCTACATACAGTTCGTCCTGCCGGTCAGCTTCGCGCACACGCCGGCGGTTTCGGTTCCCGCCGGCGTGTACGACGCACTGCCTGTCGGCGTGCAGCTCGTTGGACGTTCAGGCCACGAATGGGAGCTCCTGATGCTCGCCGAGCAGCTCGAGGCGGCGGATGGTTTCGGCTTCCAGCGCCCGCCGGGACTGGATTGAAGGAGATGATCGGATGAAGGCTCAGCGCGTCGAGGTTTTCGTGTGTCCCAGCGCCACACCGGCGGACACGTCCGGTCTGCAGGCGCTCGCCGACGCGGGGAAGATCAAGCCCGACACGCTCGTCGCTCTGGTGGGCAAGACCGAGGGCACTGGCGCTCACGACGACTGGGGCCGCGTCTGGGCGGACGTCGCGCTGCGCGAATGGACGGGAAAGTTTCTCGGCGTGCCGGCAGACGAGGTGGCCAAGCACGTCATCTTCGTCCTGTCCGGCGGCTGCCCGGGCGTGATCACGCCGCACATCGCGGCGGTGACAAGAGAATGGATCGAAGTTCCGGACCTCGGCAGCGATAAACGGCTGGTGGTCGGGCGGGCGGGTTCCGACCCGATGCCGCCCGAGGAAGTCGGCCGCATGGGCCAGATTCGCAAGGTGGCTACCGCCACGCAGGCCGCGATGGACGACGCCGGCCTGAGCGACCCCAAGGACGTCCACCTCGTGATGGTCAAGGTGCCCGGGCTGACGACGGCGAGCATCAAGGACGCGGAGTCGCGCGGAAAGACTGTGGTCTCGCATGACCTCACGTTTGGGCCAGAAGGCGCGGGCGTATATGCAAACGACGCCGCCGCGCTGGGAGTCGCGATGGCGCTGGGCGAGGTGCCGGAAGCGTTGTTGTCGGACGCCGTTGTGCGTCGCAACTGGGATCTGTACTCCGAGGTGGCGATGACGTCCTCAGGCGGCGAGAAGCGCCATGGCGAAGTGGTCGTGTTCGGAAACTCGAACGCTTCGCGCAGCAACCTGCGCATCGGCCACGCGGTGACCCGCGACTTCATCGACGCCGACGGCGTGAGAAACGCGCTTCGCTCGGCCGGCCTTCACTTCACCGACGGCCTCCCAGATGAGAAAGACCTGGCGTCGCGCCTCGTTCACGTCTTCGCGAAGTCAGTGATCCCCGGCAGCGACCAGATCCGCGGCCAGCGCATCACCCTGCTCGATGACGCCGACGCGTATCAGATCGGGAAGGCGTTGGGCGGGATGCTGGTGGCGTCGGTCACCGGCCGCACGACCAACTATGTGAGCGGAGGCGAGCGCAACTCACACCAAGGCCCACCGGGCGGCAACATCGTCGCCGCCGTGGTGAGGACCGAGGCCTAGAGGCTCAGCGGTCTCCGAGATCGAACAACCGCGGGGGAAGGTCCCGACTCCACGCGCGGGCGACTGAGATCTCGACCCAGCGCGTGCGGCGCCGGTCGATCAGCCGGGTCACGACCTCCGCGATCCTGCCCAGAAGATACATTTCCCTCTTCGAACGTAAAACGCGTGGCGTGCGGCTGTCACTGGGACTTTCGACCCGATCCACGGGATTCCAGACTCAGCTCGAAGAGCTTCAGCGGGGATAAGGGCATCTCGGTGATTGGCACGCCCAGCGCTTCTTCGATTGCTGATGCGAGCACCGCACCCACCGGGATCACACCCGCCTCCCCCGCTCCCTTCACGCCCAGCGGGTTCAGGGGTGATGGGGTTTCGATGTGGTCGATCTCGATCTTGGGGATCTCTGTCGCGTACGGCATCAGGAATTCCATGAAGGACGCGTTGCGCAGCTGGCCGTCGGAGTCGTACGCGAGGCGTTCGTAGAAAGCTCCCCCGATCCCTTGCGCAACACCGCCCTCGATCTGACCTTCCAGGACCATCGGGTTGATCACCCGGCCGCAGTCGTGGACGACGACGTACTTGAGGATCTCCAGCCGGAAAGTCTTCGGGTCCACGTGCACATAGGCGGCGTGGCAGCCTGACGCCCAGGTCGAGCCGGGCGGGCTGTAGTAGCCCGTTGCTTCCAGGCCCGGTTGTTCCCCTTCGGGCAGCGGCGGTCCCGGGCGCGGCTTGGGCGTGAACTGCGTCGCCGCCTCGGTGCCGCCTCCGAACGCATAGCGCATGGGGTTCGCGTGCACCGCGACGGCAGCCAGAGGAACGCCGCGGTCAGGCGATCCCTTCACGCGCACTCGGCCATCGACGAGCTCGAGGTCGGCCGCGTCGGCCTCCAGCAGATCGGCGGCGATGTGCTTCGCCTTCTCGGCGACCATGCCCGCCGCCACGTGCATCGCGTTGCCCGCGGTGACCGCACCACGCGACGCGAAGGTGCCCACCCCCCACTGGAACTTCCGGGTGTCGCCGCTCGTGACCTCGACATCGGCGACGTCCACGCCCAGCTGGTCGGCGACGATCTGCGCCCACACGGTCGCGTGCGCCTGGCCCTGGTTGGGAATCCCTGTCGCCGCGACCACTTTCCCTGACACGAGCACCTGCACATGCGCGCCTTCGTACGGCCCCACCCC
>VBGM01000063.1 GCA_005880855.1 Chloroflexota bacterium | reverse complement strand
CTCGATCGCGCCCCGCTCAGTCATGGACGCGCTGCCGTCATCGTGCGCGACTGCGGGCTCGGAGGGTTCGAACCCGGTGCCGAAACCGGCCCGCTGGGCGTCCCAGCTGAGTCCGGGCACGGGCAGGAGCGCGCACAGGTAGATCGTCATCGAGGTGCGCGTCCTGCCGGCGGCGATCGGGATGGTCAGCCCGGCCAGGGAGTGCCCCACCATCACCACCGCATCTGTTCGGCGCGGCACTGCCTGGAGCACTTCGTCCACGTAGCGTTCGGCGCCGGCGTCAGGGTCTTCGTTGGGCAGGTCGACCGCAGTGCTCGAATGACCCCCGCGCTCCAGCTCGGTGCGGAGCTCGTCCCAGCACCATGCGCCGTGATACGCACCGTGCACGAGCACGAAGTGCATGTCTCAAGAATACGGTGCGAGGCGAGCAGGAAGACCCTGCCCGCCTCGATTGCTTACTTCGAAAGCCTCACCGAGAAGACGTCGGTGCGGTTGGCGAAATTACCCGAGTTGGTCATCACAAAGACCGTGAGAAAGTCGTTGCCGGCTGTGGCCAGCCCCTCGTAGTCGCCGAGGAAGTAGCCTCGGGCCACTGGCGCGGTCTCGATGTCGAACGAGCCCGCCACATGCTGCTCCGCCCACGTGCTTCCGCCGTCATGCGAGTGAACGAACCACGCATCGGTCGGCACACCAGCGGCGGCTGTGTTGTTTCGGAAGTCGTAGTAGGTGACGCCGACAGTGCCGTCAGCCGAAACCGCAACCGTTGGCGTGAATGCTTGAACGCCGGCAGGTGACTGGTTGACCTTGGTCGGCTGGGACCATTTGCGGCCACCGTCCACAGACTTCGAGAGCGCGACGTCCGCATGGCCGTCGGTTGAGAATTGGCCGTCTTCCCAGACGGCGTAGATCGTTCCGGTGCTCGAGTCCACAGCGATGTCGGGGAGACCGTTGCCGGTTCGCACCGCGTGGCCGGTGTCCGGATCTCTTACAGCTTCGGGAAACCAGAGCGCGATGTCGATTGGCTGCGACCAGGTGAGCCCAGCGTCGTTCGAGAGCATCACCGATTCGGTCGCCAGCTGTGGCGAGGGCTGCACGCCCGAGCCCTGGAACTTCTGGAAGATGTCCACGAGAGTGCCATCTGGCAGAACGACGATCTGATTGCCGATCGTGAAGATGTTCTGATTCGCCATTCCGACCGGAGCCGACCAGCTCTCGCCGCCGTCGGTCGTGCGCGACAACATCGGCTGCCCGCGATAGGCGTGCGATCCGATGAACGACCGCGTGTTGCGCTGGTCGCTCGGGAAGGTGCCCCGGTCCCAGACCGCATAGACGTAGCCGGGTCGAGTCGGATCGCCGGTGATGGACTCCTTGTCATTGAAATGCAGTGGGTCTGGGTCTCGAAGCAACGTGGTCGGCGAAGACCAGGTGGCTCCGCCGTCGCCGGACCTGGCGACCAGTACCGAAGAAATCACCTGGTCGCCCGAAACCGAAAGGGAGATCTGGTAGGCGTTGCCTGCAGTGTCGAAGGTGACCCATGGATCTGACGCCCGCTCATAAGAGTTGATTGCAGGGTTGCCCGAGCAGGTCGAGAAGGCGGCGAAGTTTCTCGTCCAGGTGGTGCCGCCATTTCCAGATCGGGCCGCCACCAGCCCGCGGGAGCCTCCGTCCGACCATCGGTCCTGCTGGAAGACCCCGATGACGTTGTTCGGATCGGTCGGGTTGACCGCTACGAACGGCTCGACCTCGGCCTCCGGGTAAAGGGTGGACGAAGCGGTACCCCCAACCTTGCAGCCTGCGAAGGGACTCGGCCCGGATACGACGACCAGAGGTCCGGCCCCCAACGTATACGCCAGCACCTGGCTCGCCGTGAGCACGCAGACGATCGGCGCTGCAGCCAAAACCAGCAAACGTGGCTTATGCATGGTCAAAACTCCTCACAACCTATGAGCCCCCGGAATGGGCAGCCTTTGCCGCCACCAAGCGTCCGCCCATCATTGCCTCTGATCGGCCAATAGGTCAAGGGCCGGCCTGGCGGGCCTCAGGAGGCTGTCGCCACCGCCGGTAGTGCGACGCTGGGGAGGGTGGGCTCGGGGCTCGAGTCTCGAATGCTGCGCCCGAGTGCCTCGACGAGGGCGGCGTCGAATTCCGTCCCGCCCTTCTCTGTCACGAGCTTGATCGCGTCTGCGGACGCCATGCGCTCCACGCCGCGGCCCGCGGTCAGGGCCTCGTAGGTCTCGGCCAGCGCCAGGATGCGGGAGTTCAGAGGGATCTTGTCGCCTGCCAGTCCGTCCGGCATGCCTGTGCCATCCCACCGCTCGTGATGGTTTCGCACCGCGGCGGCCACCGCGTCTGAGAAGTCGGCGGCCCTCACCGTCTTTTCTCCCGCCTCAGCGTGACCAGGAGCCTCCAGCGCGGCGCCGTCGGGCATCGTCAGGTGACCCACGTCATGTAGGAACGCGGCAGTGCGCAGGTCTTCGACCTGGCCCGCGGGGATGTTCATGCGGCGGGCGATGCCTTCTGCGATTGCCGCGATGCGGCTCGAATGACCCTGGGCGACGGGATTGCGATGATCGACGGCATGGGCTGCGGCCACGACGACCTGCGGCCCGGCGTCAGCGAGCAGCTTGACGAGGTTCTCGGTCGCGAGCTCGAGCTCGGTCACCAGTTGCGGGAACGTACACGCGCGGTCCTTGCCTTCCCGTTTGGCGAGTTACAGGGCCTGGTCGGCGGCCGCGATCAGCTCCTGGGCAGTCAGGGCATCGTCCGGATAGGTCGCGACGCCAATGCTGAAGGTGAGATGCTGGCCAGGCGTGGTGGCCACCGCGGCTGCGTGCACTGAGTCGACGATTCGATAGGCCAGTCGCTGCGCACCGATGCCGTTGACGTCGGCCACCATGAGCGCGAGCTCGTCGCCCCCATAGCGCGCCACGAGGTCTTGCGAGCGAGAGGCAGCCTTAACGATCCTGGCGCCCAGCTGAAGGACGAGGTCGCCGTGCTGATGACCCAGCTCGTCGTTCACCGATTTGAAGTGGTCGAAGTCGATCAGGAGCAGGGACAGAGGAGTGGTCGAGCGGTCGGGCCGGGCGAACGCGACGTCCAGGCGCCGCCGCAGCTCGCGCACGTTGGCGAGCCCAGTGAGGCTGTCGGTGATCGCTTCGAGGCTGCTGCGGTGGTAGCGGAGAGCATTTGCGAGCGGTACCGCGGAGCTGCCGGACAGAGCGTCAACGGTGAACAGGTCCTGGTTGCTGAACTGCGCGTCTGACTTGCTCAGATAAAGGAGGGCCGTCACCCCGTCGCTCGATGCGATCGGGATGGTGAGGCCTTTGTGGTCATCCGCGAACGTGGCCTCGCCGGAGTGGGAGACCACGCCAAGAAGTGCCTGGTCGAACGGCTCTCCTTCGGGCGGGGGCACGGAACCATCGCGGCTGGCGTTGGCCACTTCCTCGAAGCCTTCCTGGGACGAAAGGATCAGCCGGCCGCGCTGCGAGCTCGTCATCTGCACGGCGTTCCCGACGAGGACCTTGAACACATCCTTTATATCCGTGCCGGTCACCATGTCGGCGCTGAGCTCGCGCAGTGTGTCAGCCTGCGCGGCGCGCTCGACAGCCTGGCGCCGCTCTCGCTCCAGCTCTCTTGTCATGTAAGCAGTGGCGAGAGCGACCACCACGAACAGGAAGACCTTGCCGATCGTCGCATTGGGGTCGACCACGAAGTTCGAGGGCGTGAAGCTGCCCCCGACGAACAGATAGATGAATGCGACGACCAGGGCCGAGACGACGCTCGCGATCGCCCCGAACCGCACCGCGTTGGTGATCACAGCGAGGAACAGCGCGAGGAAGAAGGGGCTCGAGAAGCCGTTCGAAAGGTAGACCAGGCCCGCCGCGAAGAAGATGTCGAGCGTCATGGTGCTGAGGCTGAACTGCTTGCCAGGCTTATAGCCCCGCACCAGCAGGACGTTGACCACGACGTTCACGACAGTCCATGCGCCGAGGATGATGTCGACCTCGATCTGGGCTTCATTTGGCCGCCCCGGCGCCACGTTGTTGAGGACGCCGAGGACGATGAGGAACAGCCAGCGGAAGAGGACGGCCGCCCGCTCGCCTACCAGGCGCCGGTCGGCGTCCAGGGTGGCGTCGATGGCCCGGGCGCGGAGCTGCTCCTTCCTCTGAGCCTCCGTCTGGACGGCTCGCACTTGCGTGGCCATTTCAAAGCGGGATTGTGAAGGCCGGGTCGGTTGATGGCGCCGCGTAAAGCGGTTTGGTCAAGCCGCTAAGGAATACTGATCGTCCGAAAAGGACTGGCCATTTTGGATTCGGGCTTCTATCCTCGGATCATGGCGTCTTGGGACTTGCCGATAGGGCTGGCATTACTCGCTCTGGCTTGCGGCATCTTGGGCCTCTTCGGGGCTGAATCAAGACCTGGTTTCGACGGTGGTCGGTCCGACGTCAAGGAACGCTGGTTCGTCCACTCGAGAAAGGACTAGCTCCAGCTAAGACCGCCGGAGCCAGGAGCTCACCAATGGCGTGAGCCAACGATTGGCTGCGAAGGCCAGCGGAAACAACAGGACGCCGCCGATCGGCCTGACCACGAAGTAGTAGACGAATCGGGAGTACGCCACGTCGATGAGGGCCGCCGCGACAATCGCGCCGGTTATCGCGATCCCAAGCCACCATGTGAGCAATCGCAAGCGCGGCCCGAGGTGAAATCGCATGGGGTTGGATTCTATGGTCCACCGAGGACTGGCCCACTGGTAATCCAATTTGGGGGTCCACCGACCGAGGGCAAGCGAAGGGTGACAGGCAACATCGGCTACGCGTTCGGCCGGAGCTTGAGCGCGACCGTCGCGTTACATTTCGCTGGGTGAAGGCGGTGCTTTGTTTGCAGTGAGTGAGTTCGATCGAGCAGTTGGGGCGTCGCTGAAAGGCAAGCGATTGGCTTAGCTCCGTGCTGACGATCGCATCGGCGGCAAGTGCCGTACGTGGAGTGGATGCAATCGGCGTTCTAGGCGGAAGCGTGGCCCTTTTGCTGACCGGCCTGCTTGGTGCCGTGATCGGCGCACTTGCGTTGCTCGCTGCGCAAGGGTGGCAGCTGTGGTTGGCGAACCGGAACGCCAAGGCAGCAGCCAGGCTCATTTATCTTGAGATCGCTTACAACCTTTCCATCTTGAAAACTGTAAGCACGTCGTCAGCGCCAATACCCCTGCTGGTCGCAACGTCGCTGTGGGACCATCATTCAGACAAGCTCGTCGCCGTGATGCATGAGCGCGAGATCGCCCATGTGGCCTTTGCCTATGTTCAGGTTGAGACGTACCGCTGGTTCTTCTCGCAACCGTGGTATTACCTAGCTGTCAACCGGATCAAAGGCGACGACGTAACGCTGATCGGACGATTGTCGGAGGCATTCGCTGCGGCCGAGGCCGCGCTTAGGCCAAAGGTCTGGACTGGTTCCCGACTTTCGGCTCTAGGCGATGCCATGCGCACCCACAGTGAGGCCATCCCCAAGCCGACCATCTCCCATCGTCTGTCAGCCGCTTTTAGGCAGGTGCCAGTCGAGTTCTTGTCTGCTATTGCTGTGGTCCTTCTGATCCTCGAACGGACTCTTCGCGGCAGAAAGGCTAAAGACTGAGGCGCATAAGTAAATATCTCGAGTTGTGACTCCGGGGCAGTCGATGTCCGATGGTCCGGCCACCGCAGCGCCCCCCCAAGTGGCGTCTTGGGGGCAACCGTGCGCCTCGGTGAGCTCAGATCGTTCAAAACCGGTTCGGCTTGGTGGAGGCGGCGGGAGTTGAACCCGCTGCGTTGCGCTGTTTTTGAACTTAGAGAGGGCTGTCTGCCCCCCAAACTGCCCCCCAAACTCCAGCTCGGCGGGCCGGGCCGCGCTAGCTGGCAACAGGTATGAAGTGGACTCGGACCGGCACCTTTTGCGCAGGCAATCTGAAGCCTTCGGCAACGACCTCGACCGTAATGCCAATCCCTTGTCGGACCCAGGTCTGGGTGCTGCCGACCAGAACCAGTGGCGGCACGATCTGGTCCCAATGTCCATGTACGGATATGTCTGCACCGCCGTACCACTGGAGGCTAATGTCGTCTGCAGTCCGGTACGTGACACCCCATGCTGGCGACGTTGCGGGGTCCA
>VBGM01000162.1 GCA_005880855.1 Chloroflexota bacterium | reverse complement strand
AGGACCAGGTTGGAGAGATCCGTCGGCCCACCGTGGATCCAATGCGTCAGGTGGTGACCGGAGGTAAAGCTCGCGGGCCGGTCGCAACCAGGCCAGACGCAGCCTTTGTCCCGAACTTGTAGCGCCTTGCGCTGCGGTCCTGACATCACTCGCTTGGCGCCACCGACATCGATCACGGTCGAGTCCGAGCCGAGCAGGATGCGGGTGATCGTGCAGTCGCAGGCCAGCCGCTCGACCGCCTTGGCCGAGATCGGGAGCGAGAACTCCATCTCCGCCGCCGGCGCACCGCTGAGACCGAGAAGAGTCTCGAGCGAAGTCGTCACCTGAAAGTGCGGCCGCTGCGCCGACCCTCCGCCGTTGTCGAGCTTGTCCATGCAGACGTCAACCAGGGCGTCGGCCAGGCGCTGCTCGCGATTGCGGTCGTCGTCCTTGCCCGCCCGCTTGGCCAGAGGCTCGAGCGCCGTCTTCAACGCCGCGCCGCCGACCTTGTCGAGGAAGCCTTTGACCAGCACCGTGCCGTCGTCGGCTGTGTAGAGGTTGAGGCCTCGCGCCTCCACGCCCTGCTTCTCCTCCTCGACGAAACCCTCGGGGTCGGCAGCATGCTGGGCATGCATGCAGGTCCTGTGAAACTGGAACACGCTCTCCTTGCGCGCGTGGCGCAGGAGCTTGGCCTCGTCTAACTTCTCGCCGACCTTGGCCGCGGTCCTGGCGATGCACGCGAAGTGCTGGAAGCCGATCTCACCCATACCCAGCGCCGCCCTGCTCTCGCCCAGATTTTCCAGCTGCTCACCGACGCAGACCCGATCAGAGGCGGCACCGCCGGACATATGGCAGTTGGCTTTGATCCACTGGATCGGGCTGTCGAAGCCCTGCTGCTCATACTCGTCGGTCTGGGCGAAGCCGGCGGCTGCTCGTGAGAGCTCGAGGTTGATCATGTCGGCGGCAAAAGAGAGTTTGATCACCCTTTCGGCCAGCTCTGCCTGGCCGATCTCAGTCACAGCACCCCCACACCCTACTGTCATTAGACCATTGTACCAAACATATGTTTGGGAGTGAATAGGCAGTTGTAAAGGACGAAAACAAAGCAACACCCGAACGCTTGGGTACTGAGGGCCCGGCAATCCTCAGCCCTCCAGACGCAACCCTTACGCCAACTTCGCAGCTCTTCCGTCCGCCACCCCCACGTTGACGAATTCGGCAACGAGTGGTAGCTTCCCTCCAACTTCTGTAACAAACGTTTCGGTAGGGGCGACAAGCCCGGGGAGGGGTAGCCAGTTGTCTGACCAGGCCCAACATGCCGACGTAGCCGACCTCGCGAGGTTCGGCTACAAACAGGAGTTGAGGCGCGTGCTGGGGGTGTACTCCAGCTTCGCTGTTGCGTTCTCTTACATCTCGCCGTCAACGGGCATCTTCACCCTGTTCATCCTCGGCATCGGCCTCGCCGGTCCATCGTTCTTCTGGAGCTGGCCCATCGTCGTGATCGGCCAGCTGATCATCGGATTGAACTTCGCCGAGGTCAGCTCGCACTTCCCGGTCGCGGGGTCCGTCTACCAGTGGACCAAGTACCTCTCCAACCGAACCTACGCATGGTTCACCGGCTGGATCTACCTGTTCGCCGGTGTGCTGACCGTTGCCGCCGTCGTTGCGACCGTACCCCTGGTCCTGATCCCCCTGATCAACAATGTGTTCGGGAGCAGCATCCCAACCGACCCCGACACCGAGCGGAACGTCGCCGCCCTCGTGCTCCTGAGCACGACCCTGCTCAGCATCTTCGGCGTCAGGATCGTCGCGTTCGTCAACAACACAGGCGTGGTGTTCGAAATCCTCGGCATGGTGGTGTTCGCGCTGATCCTCGTGCTCTTCTACCACCACCAATCCCTTTCGACGTTCACGGACTTCAGCTATCTCGGCTCGGGCTTCAACAACCAGGCCGGAACATTCCTCGCGGCCATGTTCATGTCCCTGTTCGTGATCTATGGATTTGACACGGCGAGCACTCTCGCCGAGGAAACCAAGAACCCTCGGAAGTCCGCTCCGCAAGCGGTGCTCGCCGCCATCATCGGTGCGGCCATCATCGGCGCGATCTTCCTGTTCGCGGTCGTCATCGCCGTCCCTGGCGATATGGGCAAGTTCGTCACCGACACGAACACACCTGGAAAGTTCCCCAACGGCCCGTTGATCCAGATCATCACGTCGAACTTTCCGGGCTGGGCCGCAAACCTATACCTGTTCGTCGTCTTCGCGGCAATTTACGTCTGCTGCCTGGCGATCCAGACCTCGACCATCCGCCTCGCTTTTGGCATGGGCCGCGACGGCAAGCTGCCGCTGGCCAGGTACTTCAACACCGTGAATTCGACCCTGCACACCCCGATCGGCACATGCATCGTGGTCGGCGTGCTGGCAGGCCTGCCCCTCGTCTACTACGCGGGCGCCGGCACGATCGCCATCGGCGCGACCGGGATGATCTACCTGTCGTACATCCTCGGCAACTTTGCCATCCTCATGGCCCGGCTCCGCGGTTGGCCCAAGGACTCGGCGCCGTTCAAGCTCGGCCAATGGGGCACGATCGTCAACATCCTCGGGCTGGTCTGGGGCATCGCCATGGAGATCAACTTCCTGTGGCCGCGCAACGCGCTGGTCGGCGGCCAGAACCCGCCACTGAGCGCGCTACCGAACGTGACGATCGGCGGGCCGATCGGCAACATCCCCGTTTTCGAAGCGACGCTCGGGCTGATACTCCTCGTGGGCGCCATCTACTACGTGCTCGCGCAGCGCAACCAGCCGGCCACCCCCTCAATCCAGCCGGCCGAAGCCCGCGCTTAAAGAACCCGAGTGGGGGCTGGATGAGAGTCCGGCCCCCACGCATGGTTATCAAGTAACGCCGTGAGATCAACCGCACGCGCGGTCGTGATCGGGGGCGGCGTCGGCGGCGCCTCCATCCTTTACTGGCTCGCGCGCCTGGGCTGGACCGACACGGTCCTGGTCGAGCGGGCGCGGGTCACCAGCGGCTCGACCTTCCACTCCGCCGGACTCGTCGGCCAGCTGCGCGGCTCGCTCAGCCTGACCCAGATGATGATGAACTCGGTCGACCTCTATCGAAAGCTCGGCGACGAGGTCGGCCTCGAAACAGGCTGGCACGAGGTGGGCTCGCTCCGCCTTGGGTCGAGCCAGGAACGCATGGAAGAGCTCTCACGCCAGGCCGGCTGGGCGAAGACCTTCGGCCTTCCCCTCGAGCTCGTCTCGGCCGAAGAGGCGCAGAGCATGTTCCCGCCCATGTCCACGGACGGCGTCCTCGGCGCCGCCTACCTCCCGACCGACGGCTACATCGACCCCAGCCAGCTCACGCTCGCCCTCGTCGAAGGCGCACGAAGGCGCGGCGCGGAGATCTGCGAGGACACGCGGGTCACCGCGATCGAGACGGCGCAGAGCCACATCAAGCGCGTGGTCACCGACAAGGGACCCATCGAAACCGATCTGGTCGTCAATGCCGGCGGCATGTTCGCTACCGAGATCGGAAGACTGGTCGGCGTCACCGTGCCGCTGATTCCGATGGCCCACGAGTACCTCATCACGACCCCTTCGGGCCTACCCCGCGACATGCCGACGATGCGCGACCCGTCCCTGCTCGTTTACTACCGCCCCGAGTCCGGCGGGCTGATCATGGGCGGCTACGAGCGCGACCCCGCTCCCTGGAGCCTCGACGGCATTCCGAAGGACTTCAACGGCAAGCTGCTCGAGCCCGATTGGGACCGCTTCGAGCCGCTGATGACCAACGCGATCGTGCGCACGCCCTCATTGAAGGACGCGAATGTCGTCCGCCTGGTCAACGGACCCGAGGCATTCACCCCCGATGGCGAGTTCATCCTCGGGCCGACCGAGGTCCGCGGCTTCTGGGTGGCCGCGGGCTTCTGCGCCCACGGCCTGGCCGGCGCCGGCGGCATGGGCAGGTTGGTCGCGGAATGGATCGTGGACGGCAGGCCTCACCTCGACGCGTGGGAGATGGACTCGCGCCGGTTCGGGCGTCACTACATCAGCCGCGAATACACGCTGGCGCGGACACGCGAGGTCTATTCGACCTATTACGACGTCAAGTACCCCGGCCACGAGCGCAGCGCCGGCCGGCCGCTCCGCCTGTCGCCGGTATACCCTCGTCTCAAAGAGCTCGGCGCCGCCTTCGGCGAGAAGTCCGGCTGGGAGAGGGCCAACTGGTTCGATCCCAACGCCGCGCGCGCCGACGAATCCCTCAGGCCGAGAGGCTGGGCCGGCCGTTTGTGGTCGCCGGCGATCGGGGCCGAGCATCGCGCGTGTCGCGAGACCGCCGCCCTCTTCGATTTCACCTCGTTTGCGAAGATCGAGGTGCGCGGTGCTGGGGCGGCGGCCTTCCTGGAGAGACTCTCTGACAACCGCGTCGCGCGTGCGGTCGGTGCCCTGACCTACACGCAGATGCTCAACGACGCGGGCGGCATCGAGTGCGATTTCACGATCACCCGGCTCGCCGACGACACGTTTCGCATCGTGACCGGAACCGCATTCGGCCAGCACGACCTGTTCTGGATCAGGGACCACATCCCCGACGACGGCTCGGTGCAGGTCGAAGACGTCACCTCGTCGCTCGCCTGCATCGGCCTGTGGGGCACGGCAGCGCGCACGATCCTGCAGCCGCTCACGATCACCGACATCTCCAACAGGTCGTTCCCCTATATGACCGCGCAGCAGCTCGCGGTCGGCTCGGTTCCGTGCCTCGCCCTTCGCGTCACGTATGTAGGCGAGCTCGGCTGGGAGCTCTACTGCCCGTCCGAGTTCGGCCTCAGGTTGTGGGACACGATCTGGGAGGCCGGGCAAGATAATGGCCTCACCGCGGGCGGCTACAAGGCGGTGGACTCGATGCGGCTCGAGAAGGGCTATCGGGTGTGGGGCGCCGACATCGGCCCCGAGGTCAATCCTTACGACGCCGGCCTCGGCTTCTGCGTGAAGCTCGAAAAGGGCGAGTTCATAGGACGCGACGCGCTCGTGAAAGCACGCGAAGCGCAATCTTCAGCGCGCCTCGCGTGCCTGGTGCTCGACGACCCGCGCTCAGTGGCCCTCGGCTCCGAGCCGGTGCGGATAGCGGGCGAGATCAAAGGAAGAGTCACCAGCGGCGGCTACGGCTACACGGTGGGACGGTCGATCGCCTACGCGTACGTGCCCGCGTCAGCGGCAACAGGGACGGCCGTCGAAGTCGAGATATTCGGCAGCTGGGTGCCGGGCCGGATCAGCGACGAGCCGCTATTCGATCCGAAGGGCGAGCGCGTGCGCGGCTAGGCGATCGAAATGCTTGGAGGCGTAACCGTTGAAGTCGTAGTCGAGCTCGGAGATGCCGCTCTGCAGCACGCCCCACATCGCCTCGCGAAAATCCGACATGAATTTCATCATCCCCAGCGATGCGATCGAGGCCGCGCTCGCCTCACCGAAGTAGGCGGCGAGCAAGTGCTTGTCTTCCGCAGGCCCGAACTCGTGGTTGACGGAAAGGTTGGCGAGGTCGAAGAAGCGGTCCCCCATCCCCGCGTACTCCCAGTCGACGATCCTGATCTCGCCGTCGTCCAGGAAGTTGGCGTTGAGCAGGTCGTTGTGGCACGGCGCCGGTGGCTGCGCCCCGCGCACACGCTGGATGCGTTCCGATGTCGCATGCGCGGCGGCGTACGCGGAGGGGATCTCGACCCCATGCGCCTGGGCCTCGCGACGGTACTCCTCCACCACCGCATGCGCGTCAAAACGGCCCGGGATCGGCGCCGCGTCATGAAACCTGCGCAGCACTGCCGCGACACGGCGAATCGTTTCCGGCCGGCGCATCTCTTCGGGCGGGACGGGGCGCCCCTCGATAAATCGGGTCACGAGCCAGCCTTCGTCCTCGAAGAAGCCCGCCACCTCGGGGCCCACGCCCACCTCGGCCGCTCGGAGCCCCGCCTCGTACTCGGCGCGGCGGTCGATGCCGAGCAGTCCGGTCCGTGCCCCGCCCATCCGAAGGACGAAGGCGTGCCCGCTCACCTCGACCTTGAAGTTGTGATTGGTGATGCCGCCTTCGAGCGGGGCATAGCTCGCCCCCCGGTCAGGCCAGAGCCTCTCGACGGCGGCCGCGGCGTCCACGCAGGCCCAAGTCTAGGCTGTGATTGAATGACACCAAAGTTGGGCGAAGACGCTGACGAGCTGAAGGCTCTCCGCGAGAGATACGTGCCGCGCGGCGTCACCACCGCGCACCCTATGGTGGCCGACCGTGCGCTCGGATCGGAGGTTTGGGACACCGAAGGGCGCCGCTACATCGACTTCGTGGGCGGCATTGGCGTCATGAACGTGGGCCACAACCACCCCCGCGTCATGGCCGCCGTGCGCGAGCAGCTCGAGCGCGTCACGCACACCGCCTTCCAGGTCGTGACGTATGAGTCCTACCTGCGGCTGGCCGAGCGCCTTTGCGAGGTGGCGCCGGGCGACGGCCCCAAGAAGGCGATCTTCTTCAGCACCGGCGCGGAAGCGGTGGAGAACGCCGTCAAGATCGCGCGAGCGGCGACCGGCCGCCAGGCCGTTGTCAGCTTCACGGGCGCCTTCCACGGCCGCACGCTTCTTGCCCTCAGCCTGACCGGCACCGTCAACCCGTACAAGCAGGACTTCGGGCCGTACGCCGCCGAGGTCTACCAGACCCCGTTTCCCTACGAGTACCGGGGCTGGACCACTGAGGCCGCGCTCGCCCAGCTCGATGAGCTCTTCGCCTCGGTGGTCGCTCCCAACCGCGTGGCCGCGATCATCATCGAGCCCATCCTCGGAGAAGGCGGGTTCGTGCCGGCGCCGCCGGCCTTCATGCAAGCGCTGCGCGAGATCACCTCGCGCCACGGGATCCTTTTGATCGCCGACGAGATCCAGACCGGCTTCGGACGCACCGGCAGGTTCTTCGCCATCGAGCACTCGGGCGTGACCCCCGACCTGATGACCGTTGCCAAGAGCATCGCCGCGGGCTTCCCGCTCTCTGCGGTGGTCGGCCGCGCCGAGGTCATGGACGCGCCTGCCCCCGGAGGTCTCGGCGGCACATACGCCGGAAACCCGGTCGCTTGCGCGGCGGGCGTGGCTGTGATGGACGTCATGCGCGACGAGCGCCTGCCGGAACGCGCCGCGCGTATCGGTTCGATCATCGAGGAGCGCATGCGGAGCTGGCAGGCCGAGCACGAGCTGGTCGGCGACGTGCGCGTGGTCGGCGCGATGGCCGGAATGGAGCTGGTGCGCGACCGCAAGACGAAGACCCCGGCGGACACCGAGACCGCCCGCATCCTCGGTCTCGCGCGCGAGCAGGGCCTTCTGCTGCTGCGCTCGGGGGCACACCACAACGTGATCCGGACGCTGATGCCGCTGACCATCCCCGACGAGCAGCTTCTGGAAGGGCTGGACATCCTGGGCTCGGCGGTGGCCGAGGTCGCCGGAGTTCCTGCAAGGAGTGAGAAATGAGCACGACGCTGGAGAGCCGCCAGATGTTCATCGACGGCAAGTGGGTGCCGGGCAGCGGTCGTGATCACCAGGACGTGGTCAACCCGGCGACCGGCAAGGTCATCGCGTCGGTGCCGAAGGGAACCAACGAGGACGTCAACCTCGCGGTCAGGGCCGCGCGGGATGCATATGACGACGTGTGGTTCGACAGCACGCCACGGGAGCGAAGCGAGGCCCTGCTCAAGCTGGCCGACGTCATCACGCTGCACGGCGAGGAGCTCGCGCAGATCGAATCGGAGAACGTCGGCAAGCCGCTGGCGCCGACCATCTCGGAGGAGATCCCGCCCATCGCCGACTGTTTTCGGTTCTTCGCGGGCGCTGCGCGCCTGCTCGAGGGACGGGCCGCCGGCGAGTACATGAAAGGATTCACGAGCATCCTGCGGCGCGAGCCGCTGGGCGTGGTCGGGTCGATCGCGCCATGGAACTACCCGCTGATGATGGCCGCGTGGAAGCTGGGCCCTGCGCTCGCCGCGGGCAACACCGTCGTCATCAAGCCGTCGGAGTGGACACCGCTCAGCCTGCTAAGACTGGCCGAGCTGGCCGAGGACATCTTTCCAAAGGGCGTGCTCAACGTCGTCACCGGCGATGGCGAGGTCGTCGGCGCGGCGCTCGTTCGGCATCCGGGCGTGAACATGGTCTCGCTCACCGGCGACGTCGCCACCGGCAAGCTCGTCGCCCGCGAGGCCGCCGCCACATTGAAGCGCGTGCACCTCGAGCTCGGCGGCAAGGCACCCGTCATCGTGTTCGATGACGCTGACCTTCAAGCCGTGGTCGATGGGATCAAGATCGGCGGTTTCTTCAACGCCGGGCAGGATTGCACGTCCGCGACACGCGTTCTCGCCGGCCCCCGCATCCACGACAAGCTGGTGAAGGACCTCGTGCCGGCGGTGGAGTCTCTGAAGGTCGGCGACCCGAGCGCCGCCGACACCGAGATGGGTCCGCTCGTCTCCGAGGAGCAGCTCGAGCGCGTTTCCGGCTTCGTCGAGCGCGCCCGTAAGGCGGGCGCCGAGGTGGCGACGGGCGGGGCGCGCATCAAGCGGCCCGGCTCGTGGTACGAGCCCACCATCGTCCTGCCGCCCGGGCCCGAGGCCGAGATCGTCAAGCGCGAGGTGTTCGGACCGGTGGTCACCATCCAGCGCTTCAGCGACGAGGAACAGGCCCTGGATTGGGCGAACTCCGTCGACTACGGGCTCGCTGCCTCGGTGTGGACCCGCGACGTCGGCCGCGCGCTGCGCATGGCGCGGCGCCTGCAGTTCGGCACCGTGTGGATCAACACGCACATCCCGCTCGTCAACGAGATGCCTCACGGAGGCTACAAGCAGAGCGGCTACGGCAAGGACATGTCGATCTACTCGCTCGAGGAGTACACGCAGGTCAAGCACGTCATGGCATCCCTCGACTGAGCGACATCAAAAAGCCGGCTGCGCTGCGCCTGGAGGGCGTGCGCAAGAGCTACGGCCACGTCGTCGCGGTCGCGGGCGTCGACCTCACGGTCGAGGAGGGCGAGTTCTTCACCCTTCTCGGGCCGTCGGGCTCGGGCAAGACCACACTCCTGCGGCTGATCGCCGGTTTCGAGCGGCCTGACGGAGGCCGCATCGAGCTGGGAGGCCGTGACGTGACCTCGGTGCCGCCTCACCAGCGCGAGACGAACACGGTGTTCCAGGACTACGCGCTGTTCCCTCACATGACGGTGGGCGACAACATCGGCTACGGGCTCCGCGTCAAAGGCGTGGCGCGTGCCGAGCGGAGCAAGCGGGTGGAGCGCGCGCTGCGGATGGTGAGGCTGGTCGGCCTCAACCGGCGGCGGCCCAACCAGCTTTCGGGCGGCCAGCGCCAGCGTGTCGCCCTGGCCCGCGCGGTGGTCAATGAGCCGGAGGTCCTCCTCCTGGACGAGCCGCTCGGAGCCCTGGACCTCAAGCTCCGCCAGGAGATGCAGCTCGAGCTGAAGCGGATCCAGAAGGAGGTCGGGATCACGTTCGTCTACGTCACGCACGACCAGGAGGAAGCCTTGACAATGAGCGACCGCGTGGCCGTGATGTCGAACGGGCGCATCGAACAGATCGGGCTCCCGGTAGATGTGTACGAGCGGCCGGCGACCGAGTTCGTGGCCGGCTTCATCGGCATCTCCAACCTCCTCACGCGCGACGGCGTCCGCTTCGTGATCCGGCCCGAAAAGCTCCACATGATGCTCGAGGGCGATACGCCTCAGCCCGGCATGACGGTCGAGCCGGGGGTGGTCGACCAGGTGATTTACGTCGGCCAGTCGACGCGTTACAACGTTCGTCTCGACCGCGGCGAGCAGCTCGTCGCCGTGCGCCAGAATATGGAAGCCGCGGACGAGGCGCACGAGCTCGAAGGCCGGCGCATCCGGCTCGCCTGGGCGCCCGAGCATACTTACGTGCTCGACCAGCAGCAGCCGCCGGATCGGGAACCGACGACCGCAGACAACAGCAAGGAGAGGTAGGAAGAATGAGATCGACAGAAGCCCCAGCCATGTGGTCCCGGCTGGGAACGGTGGCGGCGGCTGCGCTCCTCTTGGCGGCCACCGCGTGCGGCTCGACGACGAACTCCGGCGGCCCGACGGCCAAGGAGCCGCCGACCGCGAAGATCGCGCCGCTGGCGTCAATCGGGGCGGGCGAAGGCCAGCTCAACCTCGTCCTGTGGGACGGCTACGCGGACAAGTCATGGGTCGACCCGTTCACGGCCACGACCGGCTGCAAGGTCAACCAGAAACCCGCGGGCTCGTCGGACGAGATGGTGAGCCTGATGAAAGACGGCGGCGGCGGCCAGTGGGACATGGTGTCGGCGTCCGGCGACGCGGACCTTCGTCTCATCTACAGCGGGGACGTGAAGCCGATGAACACGTCGCTGATCCCTGACTTCAACAACTTCCAGACCTACTTCAAGGCTCCGCCTTACAACACGATCCTCGGCGTCCACTACGGGATCTCCCTGCAGTGGGGCCCGAACACCCTGCTGTACAGCACCAAGAAGTTCCCGCAGGCCCCGACCAGCTGGAGCGTGATCTACGACCCCGCCAACAAGGGCCTTGTGACGGTGCCCGACAACCCGATCCAGATCGCCGACGCCGCCCTGTACCTCAGCAAGACCCAGCCCAACCTCGGGATCAAGGACCCGTACGAGCTGACGCAGAAGCAGTTCGACGCCTCCGTGGCGCTGCTCAAGCAGCAGCGACCGCTGATCAAGAAGTACTGGGGCCTGGCGACCGACGAGATAACTCTGTTCAAGAACGGCGACGTGACGGTCGGCGCGGCCTGGCCGTTCCAGACCATCCAGCTCAAAGCCGCCGGCGCGGCCGTCGCCGACACGATCCCGACCGAGGGTGCCACCGGCTGGGCCGACACCTGGATGCTGGCCACCAAGGCCCCGCACCCCAACTGCGCTTACCTGTGGACCAAGTGGGTGAGTACACCCAAGGTCCAGGCGATGCAGGCTCTGTCCTTCGGCGAAACGCCCGTCAACACCAAGGCGTGCTCCGAGATGGAGACGCTGCAGGCCGGCTCGTGCGCCCAGTACCACGCGGACGCGCCGGGCACTTACTTCAACACGATCAAGTTCTGGAAGACGCCGATCGCCACGTGCGACGACGGCACCGACAACTGCATCCTTTACGCACAGTGGCAGGCGGCCTGGACGACGATCACCGCGTAATCCCGGTGCCTCACTTTTGGCAGTAACAACCGCAGGGCGGCTCCGCAAGAATCGCGGGGCCGCCCCGCTTCAGGTGCTGCTTTGGCGCTGGCCATGGGTAAGACCGGCGCTGCTTCTCATCCCGCCACTGGCGTGGTTCGTCCTCGTCTACCTGACCTCTCTCGTTCTGCTCCTGGTCACCGCGTTCTGGACCATCGACACCTTCACCACGCAGATCGTCCAGGCGTGGAACCTGGACAACTTCCGGATCATCCTCACCGAGCCGGCCTACCGGCTGATCATCGGCCGCACCGTAGGCATAGCTGCGCTGGTGACGATCACTGATGCGGCGCTCGCCTTCCCGTTCGCTTACTACATGGCGAAGGTCGCCTCGCGCCGGACCCAGACCGTGCTCTTCGCGGCGGTGCTGCTTCCGCTGTGGGCCAGCTACCTCGCGCGCGTGTATTCCTGGATCCTGATCCTCAACCACAGCGGCCTGCTCAACTGGAGCCTGCAGTCGATCGGCCTCCCGCCGGCGAACATCGGCTACACGAACACGGCCATGTGGCTGGTCTTCTCCTATATCTGGCTGCCGTTCATGATCATTCCGACGTACGCCGCGCTCGAGCGAGTGCCGGACTCGCTGCTCGAGGCGGCGGCCGACCTCGGTGCGCGGCGATGGCGTGCGGTGCTCGACGTGGTGCTGCCGCTGGCGATGCCGGGCGTGGTTGCGGGCTCGATCTTCACCTTCTCGCTGACGCTCGGCGACTACATCACGCCGATCCTCGTCGGCGGCGCAGGCTCGAGCTTCATCGGCAATGTGGTCTACAGCAACATCGGCATCGCCAACAACGTGCCGTTCGCGGCGGCGCTGGCCATGGTGCCGGTGGCGATCATGACCGTCTACCTGCTGCTCGCCAAGCGCCTCGGCGCGTTCGAGGCAATCTAGTTGGAGGGGTTCTGGACGAAGCTCGCGCTCAGGATCTGGGCCGCCTTGATCCTGCTCTTCCTCTTTATCCCGATCCTCCTGATCTTCTTCTATGCATTCAACACCTCGAACATCGAGAGCTGGCCGATCCCGGGCCTCACCTTGAGCTGGTTCTCCGCGACGTGGGACGACCCGAGCGTTCGTTCCGCGCTGCTGCTGTCGGTGCAGGCCGGGCTGGTGGCGACCGCACTTGCGCTGGTCCTCGGCTCATGTGCGGCATTCGCCATCCACCGCTCGGCGTTCTTCGGTCGCGACGCGGTCAGCCTTCTCTTCATACTGCCGCTCGCGCTGCCGGGAATCATCACCGGGATCGCCCTCAACGCGGCCTTCAGCTTCAGCGGGGTCACCTTCTCGATCTGGACGATCATCGTGGGGCACGCGACGTTCTGCATCGTCGTGGTCTACAACAACGTGCTGGCCCGGCTGCGTCGCACGCAGGGCTCGCTCATCGAGGCGGCTGCCGACCTGGGCGCGAACGGATTTCAGACCTTCCGGGATATCACCCTGCCGCTCATCTCAACGGCCGTCGTGGCAGGCGCCATGCTCGCGTTT
Organism: Chloroflexota bacterium; assembly: GCA_005880855.1. Classification (GTDB taxonomy): domain Bacteria; phylum Chloroflexota; class Dormibacteria; order Dormibacterales; family Dormibacteraceae; genus UBA10449. The sequence goes on along the minus strand of VBGM01000162.1, from coordinate 8,899 downwards.
GCGCTGTCCTTCGACGAGGTGATCGTGACCACATTCACAGCCGGCGCGCAGAGCACGTTACCGATCTGGATCTTCGGTCAGATCAGGCACGGGATCCTGCTCCCGGAGGTCAACGTGGTCGTGTCTTTCGTGATCCTGGTCACCATCATCCCGGTGCTCATCGCCGCCCGGCTCACGGGTGGCGGCGGCGCTGCCCGTGTGCCGGCCGCCGCGCTGATCAGTGAATGAACATCGGTACGACGATCGAGGCCATCCACAGCGCAAGGCCGACGGCGATCATGCCGATCTTCTTGTAGCGCCAGCCGATCGCGGCCAGCACGAAGGCGACGAACGCCAGGATCAGCAGGATGACGCTGAGCGAGATGCTCGAAAGGCGAGGGATCAGATCCGCGAGGGACCACAGCGCCAGGCCGGCGGCGATCAGGTCCACCTTCTTCCCGAAGGAGAGGCCGATCGCGGCGACCACGAAGACAACGAACGCGATGATCAGTAAAAGCTCGCTAAAACTCATGGCCGAATTATCGAGCCATGGCCCGCCAGTTCAGCGTCAAAAGGCGCGTCAATTGCCCAGGCCCGTTTCGCGCTTTTGACGCCAAAAGCGCGTTATTCATCGCCCCGAAGGGCTCGTTTGACGTCAAACGTGCGGATTCAGGCTAGGGGCGGGCGAGGTCTCCAAGCAGGTGCACGCCCCAACCTCGTGGCATCAGGCTCTCCGACATCACCGAGGCCCGGAACATGAGGCCGTTGAAGGCGAGATAGGTGGGGTCTGGGACCGCCCGAAGCGCAGCCACCTCGAGGCCGGCGCGCTGGGCCAGGCTCCGGATGGCGCCCTCGGTATTGGCTCGGTACTGGACGGGAAACGTGTCTGCCTCGACCCGGCCGTAGAGCCGTGGCACCAGTCTTCGCTGCAGCTGCGGCAGTGCGCGACCGAGCCGGTTGAAAGCGAGCAAAGGGTTGCGCAGGTTGGGGGTCAGAAAGACGAAGTGACCGCCGGGTCGCAGCACGCGACGAACCTCACGCAGGACGGTTTCGGGGCTGCGCAGGTGCTCCAGCACCCAGATGCAGACCACCAGGTCGAAGGAGTCGGCGGCAAACGGTATGTTCTCGCCTCGGCCGCTGACCACCGGCATACCGGCCGCACGATGCTCGGTGAGCGATCGGGCGTCGGGGTCCATGCCGGCCGCGAGACCGACCTTTTGCCAGAAGAGCTCGACCATGCCGCCCCTGCCGCAGCCGAGATCGAGGACGCGGCTGTCTGGGCTCAGGTGGCCGCGGACGAGCGCGTCGATCTGATCGCCGCTCGAGCTCCAGCCGGGCCGCATCGCGCGATAGCGGGCCCGGTATGAGTTCTGGACGTCGAGAGGCAGCGCCGCCCTCTGGGCCACGGCGGCATTATCCGCCGCGCGGCCAGAAATGAAAGGCCCGCGACCCGAGGCCGCGGGCCCTCCGAATTCCGAAGCTACTTGATCGAGATGATCGTCCCGATAGAGCTGCCGAAATCACACGGCGGCTGGACGCCCGACGCCACGAAGACGATCGGGCACGCGAACACCTGCACGTTCGCGATTGCGGTGCCCTTCTTGAAAGGCCCGCTCGCCGGAAAGACGTCAGGCGCGACCAACACGGTTGCCTGGTTGACTGTGGGAGTTGGAGCGAGCCCTTCGTCGCAGATCGCGTTGCCGAAGGCTATACCTGAGCCGTTGGCAACCGTTTTGCCGAAGGTTCTCTCCTGAACGGAGCTGAATACTTGGCTCGAGAAGCTTACGTCGAAGCTGTTCGTGCTTGGATCGAACGCTGGCCGGCAGGTGTAAGTGACCGTCACGGTGACCGCGAGCTTGGCGGTCAACGTCGCCGACGGGATCGCGATGCTGTCTACTCCCCCTCCGCCTCCGCCTCCGCCGGCCGCCTGCGCGTTCAGTGAAAGCTTGCCGGCGACCCCGCGCAGGGCCGCTGCGCCAGGTGCGGTGGTTGACATCGCCACGACCGCTACAAGGGCGGCCAGGACGACGGGGATCAATGAAACGGCGGAATGCTTGAGCTTGAACAAGTCCTGTCTCCTCGGATGAGCGCGACTGACCCCCTAGGTCTCCCCTAGATCAGTGCCATAGGCGTGGCCCTCCGCTACCGGACCTTGACCCCCTCAGCCACCATAAACGGCTGGGCGGCGGAAGCGGTAACGGTCGAAGAGTTGGTAGGTGGGGCGGCATTGAAGCCGCCGCCCCACTACGCGGTCGACTACGCAGTCTCCCGCCGTCCCTCTCGTATCTTCTCGGCTTCTGGAATGCGAGCCATCTCTTCGACCACGGCGCGGTAGTGCAGGACGGCCATGCGCAGGTTCTCCGTTCCGCCCCGCGCGCCCTGGCGACGCGCCCGGCGGACGCCTTCCGGAAGCGACTTCTCGGACAGCGGGTGATCACGCTCGCCCAGCAGCGCGAGCACGAGCGCATCTGCCTCCCGAACGGCCTCCTCCGGCGCCTCGACGAACCGCGATTCGACCTGGTCCCATCTCGTCACGAATCGATCGCGAGCCTCGGGCGTCAGCGGCCTGAGATTCGCACTCGGCATCGGCCGAGATCGCCGGCTCAGGGCCAGCAGGGCGATGATCACCAAGCCAACGACCAAGCCCACGATGACCCAACTCGTTGTGTCCATCGGCACCTCCATCTAGGACAACGCGAGGAGCCCTCGCAGGACTCGGCCGATAATGTGCCGTTGATGAGCCGCCGGCCTGCGACGCCCACGAGGCCGCGGCTAGTTGATCGAGCGGGTGAGTTGGCGCGGAAGGAGCCGATGCTCCTGGCTTTTATCGCCGGCGCTCTAATCGCGCGCGTTGCCTTCTGGCTGATCTCCAACCGCATGTTCGAGGACGGCCTCACCACCATCACACACGCGCGCAATGTGCCGCTCGGCCTCGGGCTGGTGCACCACGTGGGCGAAGGCAACGTCCATGGCTTCACCTCCGCGCTCGGGGTGCTGATCCCATTGGTCGGCGAGCTGATCCACGAGGGCTCTGGAATCCTTGCGATGCGGATCGCCTCGCTGATCGCGGTCTGTATTGCGCTGTCCTATGCGCGCGCGATCTGCCGCGAGCTCGGGCTCAGCGCATTTCCCACCGCGTTCGTGCTCGCCTACCTCGCCTTCGACCAGAACATGATTTTTTACGGGATGGCGGGGATGGAGACCCAGGTCGCCGTCGCCGTCGTTCTCGCCGGCGTGTATCACGTCCGGCGCAACGATGTCGTCGCCTCCGGGATCTGGTTGGGATTGGCTCCGCTGGCGCGGCCGGAATTTTTTCTCTGGGTCGCCCCTGCCCTGGCCTATCTGGCGCTCCGCAATGCGAAGGCCGGCATCCGCGCCGCCACGATCGCCGGAGCGATCGTGCTGCCATGGATCGCGTTCACGATCCTCTACTACGGCTCGCCCATCCCCAACACCATCGCTGCCAAGTCGACGGTCAACCCCACCCCTCCGATCCTCGCGGGCGGATCACCGCTGCCGTGGATCGAGTGGCTGGCCGGCCAGCTGGCAGGCCACATAGCCCTCCTCCTGTACCACCTCGAGCCCTTCCGCGAGGTGTGGAGCACTGCCGCCGCGCCGCTTCCAGGCCCAGTTCTGATCGTTATCGCCGTCGTCGTGGCGGACCTGTTCGTGATCGGCCTGTGGGCCTCGCGCGGAATTCCCGGCTTCTGGCCGGTGACAGTCTTCCTCGCCCTTTTCTTCGCTTACCGGGTGTACTTCCTGCCCGTCCTCTTCTATTACGACTGGTACCTGCCGCCGTTTCTCGCGTTGGTCATGATCGTCGCCGCCATCGGGCTGCAGCGTGTGATGGCGGTGGCTCCCCGAGCGGGCACCGTGTCGAAGCCGATTGCCGCCGCGCTCGCACTCGCGTTTGCAATGCACATGCCCTTCAGCTTCGTCGTCGAGGCGAAGGTGCAGACGGTCGAGGACCAGGTCCGGACGCAGGCCGCCGAGTACCTCAGGTCAGCGGTGAAGCCGGGCCAGTCGGTGGTGTCCGAGTCCGCCGGCTACATCGGCTACTACGGCGACGTGAAGCTGTACGACTACCCCGGCCTCACCTCCCCCACGTCGGTGCGCGCGCTGCAGACGCTGCCGCCCGACCAGCGCGGCGTCGCGGACCTGATCGACGTGCTCAAGCCCGATTGGCTGGTCCTGCGCCCCTGGGAGCTCGACTCGCTGCGTCAGAAATATCCAGCGACGGCTTCTCAATACGTGGTCGACCGCACCTTCGAGCTGGCAGGCGTTCCCGAGAGCCGTTTGAACGCGGACGGCGCCAACACCGTGTCGTTCGCCGGACTGGCGGAGACCGATGTGGACGAGAAGTTCATCATCCTTCGGCGCGCGGCGCCGGGACCTTAGTAGTCGACCGGCTCGCGCAGGTAAGCGAGGAGGCGCCCTCCCGCGGGCGCCTCTCGAGATGACGCTCTCGGGCTCAGCCCATCGCTCGCCGGGTGGCCGTGGCCTCCGCGGCTTCAGGTTGTTCCTCGTACTCCTTCGTGTGGTCGAGCTGTGAGCGGTCCTTCAGCAATGCGACCGCTACGAAACCAATGACACAACAGAGGAGGATGTAGAGACTGATCATGTAGGGGTTCTTGGCGGGAAGGAAAGTTTCGCCTGCCCAGATCCGGGTTGCGATGTACGGCGCAGGGCCGCCGGCAATGACGGACGCTAGCTGATAGCCGATAGATGCGCCGCTGTATCTCAGCCGTCCAGTGAAGCTCTCAGCAATCAAAGCAGCTTGGGGCCCGTATTGCATGTCATGTGGGATGAGCGATAGCGCGATCACGATGAAGACGACCAGCGGAATCGCCGTGCTGTACAGCCCGAAGTACACAAATCCCCATATGGCCATCACGCCGATTCCAGCCATGTACACCGTCTTGCGGCCGATGCGGTCTGACAGGTGACCAAAGAACGGGATGCTGAAGAACGAAATGACTGCAGCCGCACTTACCGCCCAGGTCAGGAATGGCTTGTTCAGCTTGGTGGCGAACGCTCCGAACGTGAAAACGAACGTGGTGAAGAGGTAGAACGGAGCCTGCTCTGGAAGCCTCAGCAACGCGCTGAGGATGATCTCCCTCCAGTTGCGCCGTATCACCTCGGTCACCGGCCGAGCCTCCACTCGCTGTTCCTGGACGAGTGACCGAAAGACCGGCGTCTCCATGACTCCGAGCCGGATGTACAGGCCGACGCCGACCAGGATGATGCTCAGCAGGAACGGAATCCTCCAGGCCCAGGCTTCAAACGTCGCTGTGCCCGAAAGGGTGAGAGTCAACGCGGTGATTGCAGTGGACGCCAGCAGTCCCACGGGAACCCCGAACTGCGGCCAGCTGGCAAGGAATCCTTTGCGTTTTTGACTCCCCCACTCCATGGACATGAGCACCGAGCCACCCCACTCTCCACCCACACCGATGCCCTGGCACAACCGCAAGAACACGAGAATCACGGCGGCCCACAGTCCGATCGAGTTGTAGGTCGGCATGACGCCGATGAGGAAGGTGGCGATTCCCATGAACAGAAGCGTCGCGATCAGGGTCGCCTTGCGGCCGATCCGGTCGCCGTACGTACCAAACAGCCAGGCCCCGACCGGGCGTGCGAGAAAACCAACGAAAAAGATCGCGTAGTTGTTCAAGGTCCCGGTCAGAGGATCAGCCTTCGGGAAGAACAGCTTCGGAAAAACAAGCGCGGCCATGGTCCCAAAGAGGAAATAGTCGTACCACTCGATCGACGTGCCGACGGTGCTGGCGACCACCGCCCGCACCATCTGTTTCCGACGCTCCTCCGAAGCGTCAGGACGGCTGTTGGCGGCAACAGAATCAGACATACGATTCACCCCCGCAAAGACTTCACGAGAAGCCCGAACGACCCCCTTGATTTACCACTTTTTACCCTGGGCTGGACGCCCGATTTGGCGGGACATTTGTCACGGATGGCTGCCGAGTGGCCGTGGATTGCCTTGTCGTGTAAGCCACAATGCGCGCGTCAGTGGACAAGACACAGCTGGGACGCGCCGGGGAGCTGGCAATGGCCCTTTACGCGATGGTCTCGTCGGATGGTGAGCTGGAGCTGTTCACGCCGGTCGCCGATGACGACCATGTCGACGCCACCGCGGCCCGGCGCGGTGGGGTGCCGGCTATCGCCATTCAGGTGAAAACCGCGAGCGGACTGGATCGCAACGGGTTGGTCGAGGCAAAGGCCGATTATCCGAGCGGGCATGTGCGCGAACACCGAGCTTTCCTTTATGTCGTGCTACTGCTCGATTCAGTCGCGATCGGAGCCGCCTGGATTCTGCCGAGCCCAGACTTCAACCGACTGGCGTACAAGCACATCGACGGGGATAGGGAGATCCTCGAGTTCCGTGGCGATCCAGCCCGGAGCGACTCCTACGCGATATTTCGAGTGCCACCGCTTGAGCTGGGCCCGCGACTGCTGTCGGCCGTCGATTCAGTCGAGGAGTCGATCCCGCCCGAGTTTGTCAGCGCAGCATCGGGCTTGATGGGCGCCGCTCGACGAACCGTCCGCTAACGGGATCCAAGCGAATAAGCGAATAAGTCCATATTCGCCTATACTCCTCCCCATGCCGATCTATGCCGTGCCTCCGAAGTCCCCCGCCATCCTTCGGCGCCTGGAGGAGCTTGACGAGCAGCGCCGCTACCTGGCGCAGCACCTCGGCGATTCGGCGCAGCCATGGACCGGTGCGCTGCGCCGGCTGGCGGCAGCCGAGGCCACTGTCGGGTCGACCTCAGATCCTTGCCGGGCGGCACCCGGCCGGCGCCTCGGACGAGACGCAGCGGATTATCGCCGCCTACGCGCAGGCCATGGATCGGGTCGCCGTGCTGGCCGACGACCGCCGCTTCCAATGGTCGGCGCAGACGATGCTCGACCTGCACTTCCTCGTCTGTCACCCGCAACCCCAGGCAAGCCCGGGCCGGTTGCGCGAGGGATCGATGATCGTCACGCGCGGGCTGGGCCGAGATCCTTTCCGGCCGCCTCAGTCCAGCGAAGTTCCCGCCCTTCTCAACGAAGTGGCCACGTGGCTGGGAAAAGGCGACCTTGCCCGACACCCGGTGGTTCGCGCCGCGATGGCTCATCTCGACCTCGTGTCAATCCACCCGTTTCGCGACGGCAATGGGAGGGTCGCTCGCATCGTCCAGTCGTTGGTGCTGGCGAAAGAAGGGCTGCTTCGCCCCGAGCTGGTCTCCATCGAGCCGTACCTCGGGCGGCACACGCGCGAGTACTACGCCGTTCTCGAGGAGGTGCAGGGCCAGGCGTTCGATCCCCGGCGCGATGCGTCCCCGTGGGTGGAGTTCTGCATCGAGGCTCACGTATTCGAGGCCACTGAACGCCGGCGCTGGCTGGAAATCGCGTACGCCAGGCACGATTTCTGCGAAGAGCTCGTGCGCGAACAGGCCTATCCCGCCCGATTCGTCATCGCGCTGGACCAAACCCTGCTGGGATTGCCGGTTACGAACGTCGACCACCGCCGCGAGGCCGGCATCGCTGGCCCGACCGCGACCCAGGACCTGCAGCGGCTCCGTCGCGACGGCTGGCTGGACCAGGAAGGGGGCGGCCGCTCCATTCGATACGTAGCCAGCCGCAAATTGCAGGAGCGCTGGTCAGCGTCCCGGAACCGCTGACCTACCCGCCGGCAATCACGTTGCCGGTGGCCGGGTCGATCGTGAGCAGATGCGGGTCGCTCGGAATGGAATGAAGGGAGCCCTGGACATACACCTTGCCGGGTGGCCCCTTCGCCAGCTCGAGGTCATCCAGAAACAGCCCTTCAGTCACCCACAGGAGCCCAACCGCGTCGATTGCGGCGAGGTCGGTAAACGAGCCAACGACCAGTAGGTCGGTGCCTTCCGGACGGCCCACGGTCGTGACCGGGTGGACCGGAAGCTCATTTAATTCATGAGGTCGGCTGGCACGCACCAGGTATGCCTCTAGCCCGGTCACTACGAGTAAGTCTTCTGGATTTGGGCATGCATAAAGGCCGACGAGGAGGCCTCGCCTGTCGCACCCGAAGAAACCCACCCAGGCCTCGCCTTCGGTGGGACTGACTTTGAAAGTCATTGTGTCGGACGAGCTCCCGCCGACGCGGATCTCGGTCATTCCCCAATCGCCAGACGGCGGAAAGGCCGGATCTATCTCCACCTGATATGCGGGATGGAATCCCAGCTCGTGAAATTCAGCCACGGGCTACGAGCGGTACGACAGCATTACGCTTCGAACATATGGCACGACTCCGCAGATCGTTAGAAGGACCGTGATCGATAGGACGACTCCAACCACCAGGCGGATTGGGAAGGTGTTATCGGCGAGAATGCGGCGCCCACGAATACATAGGACCAGCCTTGCATCCTGATCACGCGCGGTGACAGATGGTCTCCGAGCGGCCACTTCAATTTCCCCCTCAGCCATGAGGGCCATTTCGCCGTCGCCAGCACCCAAGCACCGAGTGGAATCGAGGATGCAGCACACGCAAACATCAGGACGGTCGCGGGAACAAACCACCACAAGGTTGCCAAACAATAGTCTGGAGTGCCCTCATTCCAGCCTCGCAAGCGAGTTTCGCGGTCGCCGATTGTCCTCGGCTGACCAGAGGAAATGGGAACTGTCCTAGTCGTAGAGCTGCATTTGCGCGAGGGAAGTGATGTCTTCCCACCGATATATCTCGTGTGACGCGCCAGGCGCCCATGACACTGGCTCGAGCCCGATCATCTCTCCTCCGAGACGCTCATAAAAACGTGCTGCCGCGGCATTCCCTGATATCACCCCGAGGCGCAGGCTGTTGTACTCGCGAGCAATGAGGCGCTGAGCGGTTCGGCGCATGAGCATCGTGCCGATCCCGGAGCCTCGAAACTCGTGAAGCACATGTAGCGAT
>VBGM01000161.1 GCA_005880855.1 Chloroflexota bacterium | reverse complement strand
GAGGTCGTCATGCAACAGCTGAGGCTCGGCCGCCGCGATTTTCTTATCGGCGTCGGTGTTCTGGGCGGTCTTGTCGTCGGCGGAGAATGGCTGGGGCCACTGGTCTCGCTTGCGAGTGATGAACCCGCAGACGGTCCGATGGGCCCGTTCGGGCCGTGGTCGACGCCATGGCCGATCGCAGAGCTCGCTTCTACGGCGACCGACTTCCACCCCGCCATCTCCAGGGACGGGTTGAGCCTGTATTTCACCACTGATCGCTTCGCCTTTCCGTTCACACAGATCGTGGTTTCGCAGAGGGAGGACGTACACGCCAATTGGAGCTTCCCGACGCCGGTCGACGCCCTCAACTTGACTGGTTCCAACACGGGCGTTCCGACCTTCACGCCGAGCCGGCACACGGTGTACTTCCAGAGCAACCGTTCGGGCGGCCCCGGCGCTACGGACATCTGGGTATCCCGCCGCAAAGACAAGGACGACGATTCCAGCTGGCAGAAACCGATCCCGCTCCCTGGTCTGGTGAACACCGACTCCAGCGAGTCAGCGGCGACCTACTTCGAAGACGCCGCCGGCGTTGGTCACCTGTACTTCGCGCGGTTCGCCGGGACGGGGGTGATCGGACAAACTGACCAGGACTTCGACATCTATGTAAGCCTGCAGAATCCAGATGACAGCTTCGGCCCCGGCACGATTGTGCCGTCGCTCAACGCAGTTCCGCAGGCCGGCGATCCGCCGCACACCTGGTCGCGGGACACGCGCACTGCGATGCGCCGGGACGGCCTTGAGATGCTCATCACGTCGAATCGCCATGGCGGCCTCTCTTTCTCCGGTCTACCAATGGAAAACCTTTGGGTCTCGACTCGGGTAGACACCTCGACTGAGGACTGGTCGACGCCGCAACTCGTAGGCGCTGTGAACAGCGGCTACGGCGACGGCGGTCCCGCCCTCTCGTGGGACGCGACCACCTTGTACTTTTTTTCGCAACGGACGGCAACCGGTAAGCCCGGTAAGCGCCAGCTTTGGATGACGACCCGAGCCTCGCTGTAGTAACGACGCATGCTGCTGCAGCTGATCGTTGTCGGTGTACCGGTGATCGTCGTCCTGGCGGTCGGCATTCATGTCAGCCGCCAGCATGGGCGGATATTGATCCGTGTCGAGGCTCTGGAGCAACACACACAGCCGCGACCGAGCGAGCACGGTTTGACCGCCAGCCGGATCGAGCGGAATGGGCTAAAAGCGGGAACGCTCGCCCCGCCAATAGACCTACCAGATCTGAACGGCGGCCACGCGGCTCTCGCGGACTTCCGTGGGCGCCATGTGCTCCTGGTTTTCTCGGATCCGCGTTGTGCGCCATGCGATGCGCTGGCACCTCGCCTGACCGACTTGGAACTCAGGCATCGTGGCGATGGGTTGGCGCTGATGATGGTCAGCCGAGGCGATGTCGCCGAAAACCGCCGCAAAGCGGACCAGCACGGCTTCGGCTTTCCGGTCGTGCTGCAGCGGCGCTGGGAGGTATCGAAGGAGTTCGGGATCTTTGCAACGCCGGTCGCGTTCTTGATCGGGCCGGATGGCGTGATCGTGCGCGATGTCGGCATCGGGATGGACGGAATCATGGCGCTGGCCGGCGAGCCTGTGCCTGTTCGCACTGGAGGAGAAAATTGATTCAAGAAGATCGTTTCGATAGGTTGGCCAAGGCACTGGCGTCAACTTCGCAGCGTCGCGACTTCCTGCGGATGATCGCTAGCAAGGGTGCGGCCGGTGCATTCAATCTCTTGGCGGTGGCAGGGATCTCCGGAATCGACCCACCGAGCCAGATGACCTCTCGAGGAAAGAAGTGTCCGCCTGGAATGTTTGCTTGCGGCCATAGTTGCTGCGACGCTTCAGGAGATGTTGCCTGTGTCAACGGGGTCTGCTGCGTCCCGCCACATTGCCCCTGAGACCGAAAATTAGGGCCGAGGGGTTGCTATCGAGCGCCCCTCATTCATCCCCTGACGGCGATCTGGTCGAGGGCTACCTCATCCATCGACTGATCGAATGAGTAATGCACCACACGGCTTGGCACCACATCGATGACATTTTCTGTCACATATGGAGCGACAGGCACCAGCTGCTCCATGGTGTACACGTCCAACTCTGTCCAACATTGGGCCTGGCGTCCTCTGCTGTGCATGCACTGATCGATCCTGCTGTCGATGTTGGGAACGCTGGTGACGCTGTAACCCCAGTCGCGGAGCTGCGCGGGCGAAGCTCCGACCAACGAACCGCCAACAGCGTCGCTTGTGAAATCGAACGTAAAGCTGGAAGATGCGGTTGGCCAGTTCGCACCCAGGCCGAACGTCAGATTCAGCGGGATCCTGGCCTCGGGGTGGTCACTCATGTCGCTCATGGACCGCGAGCTCTGTACATCCAGCGTGATGCCGATTTGACTCAGCTGGCCGGCGATGACCTCCCCAAGATGGGGAAAGCCTCCGTACAGCTGTGCAAACGGCGCCTGGCCGATGGGAATCGTTACGGCCAGCACGCGTTTGCATGCCGGCGCGCTGCACATTCCCGTATGCCCCACGTCGTATCGGGACAGGCTCATCTCCTTCATCGCAAGCTCGAGGCTGCCCATGTCGTTCGGAGTCGCGTAGGGTCGGTAGCCGCTCAGCGCACCCCCCTCGAGGCTGTCCACCACGTAGTGCGTCATCACGATGCCAGTCAAGTCGCCGCCATGGGCATCGAGCAGCGCGCGCTTGTCCAGGATGTAGTTGACAGCCTTGCGGACGTGGATGTCGTCGAACGGTGGAACCGCCAGGTTCATCTGGATTGCTCTCTGGTAATCACGTTGATGGTGTTGGATTGTGCCAAGGCGCGGGTTCGCGAGGAACTTCTGGATGAGCCACGGCTCCACCTGCGGTGGAGGTGACCCGCGGAGGATCAGGTCTGCTTGCCCGCTGTCCACCAGCGCGGCCGCTTCGTCGTCCGACAAACCCATCGTGAACTGCATTTGGCCGGCGTAGGCCGGCCGCAAGGGGTCCGTTGCTTGTCGCCATGATGGATTGCGCACCAGGACCAACTTGTGGGCAAGCTGGAAGCCACCAGCAGGCTGTTGTTGAGCCGCCGGCCTGGAGAAGTCGAGCTGGGGGCTTCCGGCGATCATGTAGGGCCCGGATGCCACCAGAAAAGGTCCATATCCGCTGTCGTGGCCGGTGGCGGCGCCGAACTGGGCGCTTGGATCGATTGGACTTGGCGGAATCGGTGCGCTTTCGGGAAGCGCGAACCGATACGGCAGGTCTCCGGCCACGCGGCTCAGATGGACCTGCAGTGTGTATCGATTCGGGGTCTCGAGTCCCGAGATCGAACCTGGATTGCCGTTGCCGCGCGCATAAGCATCAAATCCCTGAATGACTGTGAATGTGGTTGACACCGCGATCCGCGCATCGCGCTGCAGCGAACGGACGAAATCGGACGAGGTGATCTCTGTGTGCTGCATTGGCGGCGCGTAGAAGATGCCTGGCCGGATTCGGAACGTCCACGTGAGCCCATCTGCCGACACTTCAGGGAGCTTCACGGCAAGATCAGGCCGAAGCTCGGCGCCGCCATTACGGTAGCTGTCCCCGATATGCGAAGTCAGCGTCCGAACCAGGCAGCACCGCAGAATCTCGTTGGAATCCAGCGACCCGCCCCCGATCTGAGGATCCAGGGCATCGGCTTGCGCTGCAGAGTTCGCGAGCTCTGACGGATTCCAAGTTGGCAAAGCGACGCGGAGACTGCCGCCCCGTGGCGATGTTGATCCAGCGACTGCCGGGGTAGGCACCACGTGCGCGGTCACCCAGACAGACCGGCTGTCCGCGGCGATTCCGTCGACGGCTCCCGGCGCATAGACGCTGGCCACAGCCTCGAGACTCTGGGGATCGACCCGGGAGACCCGCCCCGAGTCGCCTTCCGCGACCCAAACCGCCTGCCCGAATGCCGTTACAGATGAGGGACCGTTTCCGAAGGGCACGTCGACCACTGCATTTGTCATCGAATCGATTCGCACCAGACGGCTGGTGCCTTCGCTCACCACCCATACGGCATTCTCACCGGCCGCGATTGAGCTCGGAACGCTGCCGACATCGATCGTCGCCGTGACAGTGGCTGAAACCGGATCGATTCGACTCACGGTGCCTGCGACCGCGTTGGCGACCCACACGCCTCCGGCTCCGACAACAATTCCTTCCGGCCCTTCGCCTACCGGAATCCGGGCGCTCACCAAGCCGTTGGTTGGCTGGATTTGCCAGACAACGTTGTTGGCCTTGTCCGCGACCCAGACTGCATCCGCGCCATATGCAATGCCTGCCAGACCGCTCGAGATGCTGATGGGCTGTTGCCACTGATCCGTCCTTGGGTCCAACCGCCGCAGCGAATCATCGCCGTATGCCGTCGTAACCCACACGGCATCCGGTCCGGCGGCGACTCCAACCGGAGGTGCATTGCCTGGAACTCCATAGTGTCCGATGACGGCACGGGTCCGCGGATCGATCCGGAGGAGCGTTCCGTTGCTATAGCCGATCTCCCAGAGCGATCCGTTGCCAATCGCGAGGCCGCTGCCACGAGTATCCGTAGTGACCGCGCCAACAACCTGGCCGCTGTTCATATCAATCTGAGCAACGGCCTCGAGGGGCGCTGGCATCGAGGGCGAAGGCCGGGTGATCAGGTATGCAGTGGCGGCAGTCGAGATCAGAGCCGCGACTAGTCCAACCGCGACCAGGCGACGTTGTTCCCGCCCAGCGCGTCGTTCGATCACTGGTGAAGCCGCGATCGTGCCGGGGAGCGCATCGCGTGTCGCCGCGCCGTTGTAATCTCGCGCAGCCCATGCAGCGATCTGACTCCGCGAATGAAACCCCAGTTTGTTGCGAACCTGTTCGACGTGGTATTCGGCCGTACGGGCGCTGATGAAAAGCTTTTGAGCTATCTCGCGATTGGTCGAGCCGAGCGCGACGAGCTCGGCGACCTCGTGTTCACGGCGGGTCAGCGGCCGGCCGGGCGTGGCCACGGCATCCTCCAATCGCGGCCCCCGGACCCACCCGTCCGAAACCCGCTGTGTCAGCTCTTTGGCGGCCATTCTGGCACCTGGAAGAGGCGGCGTCAGCGGATTAGGGGCCGTTGCCTCCCGATCAGCTCGTCGTTGCGGGGGTAACCACCAGTGGGGTCAGGTAGCGCATGGGGTCGACCACCTGGTCGTAAACGCGAACCTCGAAGTGGAGGTGGGGACCGGTGGAAAGGCCGGTCGAACCCTCCCGGCCGATGCGCTGGCCGTGGGTAACCCTGTCGCCGAGGTTGACGTCCGTCTCCAGGAGATGCGCGTACAGGGTGATCACTCCGCCGCCGTGCGCGATCATGACGTAGTTCCCGTAGCCGACAGACGTGTGTGCTACCGCCACCACGATGCCGTCCGCCGCCGCGAGCACCGGCGTGCCCAGCGGAGCAGCGAGGTCGATGCCGGTGTGGAAGTGCGCGTACTGCCCAAGCCTGGGCTCGAGAAGGACGTTGCTCGGCCCGAACGGCTGGGTGATGGTTGCCCCGAGCATCGGCCACGAAAGGGATAGCGGCGACAGGTTGGTTCCGGGGGGCAGCTCGCGCGTGGCCAGGGCCAGGCCGGCCCCGACCTGCGCCTGCGTCCAGGCCGCCTGATACGACTTGTTCACAAGGTCCTGTTCCTGCTGTTCGAGCAGTAGCGCCAGCGCGGTGGTGACGTCCGCCGGCTGGCCCTGGAGGTCGCTTTGCGCAGTCTGGATCTGGGCGATCAGGCCGTCGAGCTGAGCGCTGAGGTCGTCCTGGCGGGTCATCAGGTCGCTCAGCGCATTCATGTTCGCGACGAGCTGGTCGCGAAGGCCGTTCTCGCTATCGAGGTCCGCAAGCCGGGCGTTGCGGTCTGCCTGCAGCTTGATCATGTCTGCTTCGAGCTTGGACTGGAGTGTGTGCGCGCGATCGCCTGCGACGACCAGATCGATGGTCGACACCAGGGCCTCGCGCAGGCCGTCGGAACGGGCGATGACTTCGAGCAGAGTTTTCGGCTGGCGATACGCCGCGCGCGCGACCGCCGTGATCTGAGCTCGTTCAACGTCGATGCGGTCCTGTGTTTCCTGGATCTGCGTATCGAGCAGCGCGACCTGGTCCTCGAGGTCGGCGATGCGCGCCTCCTCCTGCGTGATCTGGTCCGTGAGCACCTGCTCACTGACCGCCGTCTGATCCAGTGCGGCGCTCAACCGCTGCTGCGTCGTGAGCGCTCTCGCGAGGTCACCACCCAGGCGAGCGCGCAGCTGGTCGTAGATCGTCGGCTGAGTGGTGGCCGCCGGGGCGCATGTCGACGAGCCCTGCGCGGCGCTCGAGGCAGTGGATGTGCGAGCCGCCGACGCGGGACCGCATGTCGAGAAGGCAATGCGGGCGCCAAACAGCTGGAGCGACACGAGCATGCCGAGCACCACGAGACCTGCCGCCGCGCGTCTCATACTCGGAACCGGCGAAAGCCCATGGTCGCCGTGAGCGTGCCCAGCAGAACGCCGGCCACGATGGCCGCGGCGACGACATACCTCATTGCGGTGAGGTCGACTCCAGGCAGTACCTGGGCGTAGGTCGCGGCCGCAAAACGCGTCGCGAGCAGCCAGAATGCCCCGGCGATCGCGCCCGCGAGTGCACCAGCAAGGGCGCCCGTCATGAGGCCTTCGACCACGAACGGCCCGCGCAGCATCCAACCTCGCGCTCCTAAGAGCCGAGTGATCGTGACCTCCTCCTTGCGGGCCGCGGCGACGCCGCGGACCGAGTTGGCGCTGACCGCGTACGCGACGATCGCGAAGATCACGAGCAGGCCGGCGCCGATCCCCCCGAGCACAAGGGCGATATGCCGGAGCCGGGAGTACATGTCGGGGTCATAGGACGTCGGATAGGTGGGATCGACCGCCGAGTCGCCGGTCGCCAGGGCTGCGATCGACGCCACCTGGTTGACCGATCGCACTGACACGTCGAGGCTCGCGGGAAACGGATGCGATGAGCTCAGGCTGCCCAGTGACGCAAGGCCCGGATGGCTCTGGGCTTCTTTGAGCGCTTCGTCCGCGCTTATATACGTGACCGAGGCGACCCGCGGGTCGGCGATCAAACGCGCTTTGAGCGCGCTCACGGCGTCGGGTGTTGCATCCGGCGCCAGGTAGACGCGAACCACCGATGCCTGCGATGCCTCGTATGCCGCCACCTTGGCGACCGCGATGCCAACCATCGCCACCATCGCGGCCAGCAAGAGAAGCAAGGCCATCGAGCCAAGCGCAGGCGCGGTTAGCCGGAGATCTCGGCGCCAGCTTCGCAGCCCGCCAAGGACGACCAGGCGGAAGCTGTTCCCCACCAGCGCCACCGAGCGCCGCCACAAGGGCAGCTTGTCATTGGCACCGCGCCGAGCGGAATGGCCGTTCTGGCTTCGGCGCGTGTCGTGACCGTTGTGTCCATTGACGTGTACATCGACCGTCGCGTGCCCGTTGTGGCCGTTGGTGCCGTTCTGCGGCAGCAGGCGCCGCCAGACAGGCTGGGCACCGCCGTTCGCTTGAGCCAGCCGGGCGCGGTTGACGAGCACCTGTCCGGCTGGAAGGCGCAGCACCCGGCCCGCCTTGAACGTCGGCTCGTGGGTGGCGACGATGACCGTGGTCCCGGCCGCTGCGGCCTCTTCGAGCAGGCGCTTGACGACCCGGGCGTTCTTCTCGTCGATCGCGGCGAGAGGTTCGTCCGCAAGAACCACGCGCGGGCGGCCGGCGAGGGCGCGAGCCACTGCCACGCGCTGCCTCTCGCCGGCGGAAAGCTGGCTCGGGAAGGCCTTGCGCCGACCGGCGAGACCGAATGCCTCGAGCGCCGCGAGAGCACGCGCGCGGATGCGCCCGTGGGGCACGGTCGGGTCCACGAGCATGAGGGCGTAGACAAGGTTCTCGAGCGCGTTCAGCCGAGGCAGCAGCCGCTGCTCCTGGTAGATGAATGCGACCTCGCGCCGGATGCGGCCGAGCCCTCGTCGCCAGAACCTGTGGAGCCCTCGTCCTTCGACCCAAACCTGACCTTTGCTGGGGCGCAGCTGGCCGTGGATGAGACGCAAAAGCGTGGTCTTGCCGGCACCGCTTGGGCCCGTGATCTCGACGAGCTCGCCCTTGGCGATGGTGAAGTTGACGTCGGTGAAGACGGCCGTGCGTCCGAACGACTTGCTCAGATGTGCGAGGCGAACCGCCGGGGCCGGCGTCGCAGTCCCATTGGTGGCAGGACGTGAAGCGGCGCTCCCGTTGCTCGCGGGCTTTTCAATCGCCGCCACCCGATCCGAAACCGTGGCGCGCGCGCCGTTGGAGACTACCCCACGGTGTCCCACCCTTTCCCTGTCCAGATTAGCCCATAAAGGTTGGAAATCCGAAAGGCCGGCCCACATTGGGCCGGCCTCGGTCAATCGGTTGGCGAATGATGATCAGCCGCCCTTGACGGCCTTCACCAGGTCGGGGACCAGGTTCGCAGCGTTCGGGGTGCCGAGGCCCGTGACGGGATCCCAACCGGTGGTCGCCGGGTAGCCGGGAACCGACGGGTCGGCGGTGTTGTTGCCCTTGGTGATGTCGAAGAAGTCATTGGCGTAGGTGGCCGGGACTGAAGCCATCTTGTAGAGGGCGGGGTTGATGAGTCCGAGCCCGCCTCCGTTGATCTGGTCGGCGATCGCGATCAGGCCGGCCCACTGCGGGCAGCTGAGCGACGTGCCGCCGATGTCGAACCAGCCCGTGCTACAGGGCGCCGAGTCACAGATCAGCCCGCTCTGGCCGTCGGGAGGAAGGCTGATGAAGACCAGGGCGCCGGTGCCGGCGCTGGCCTGGTAGGCGATGTCCGGAACGCCGCGCATCGAGCCGATGGCAGTGCTGCCCGAGGGCAGGGTTCTCTGGTAGGCGGGCTTGCTGAACACGTGGCTGAAGCCCCCGCCGCTGAACGTCCAGCCGACTTCGGCCTGGCCCGGGTTGGCGCGGCACTTGGCGGGAGGATTCGCGCTGTCCACGACCCGCGCGCTCGTGTTCGTCGCGTCGGTGCAGAGGTAGGTACCGCCGACGGCTGTCACCAGCGGGTCGCTGGCCGGCCATTCCACGGTGGGGAAGGGAATCGTCGATCCGCCCTGGCCGACGGGAGTCTTGCGGCTGTTGGCGCTGCCGCCGTCGCCCGACGAGCCGAGCACGGTGACGCCATTCTGAGCTGCCGAGATGTATGCGTGGCGCAGGCTCTGAAGGGACGTGCTGCTTCCGAACGCATCCTCGGCGGAGGCGAAGCTCTGCGAGATGACGGTCGCCAGGTGATGGTCGACCACGTACTGCTCGGCGTTCATCATGTCGGGGAAGCCCTGTACGCCGAGCGTCTCGGCGGTCGGGGTGGTGACGAGCAGGATGTTGGCCTGGGGTGCGGTTGCGTGCGCGGTCTCGACGTCGAGCGAAACTTCGAGCGCCCACGCGCTCTTGTTCTCCTGGCCGGTGCCGTGGGAGGTTGGCGGCGGAGCCTTGGTGGCCGGCGAGCCCTGCACGTGCAGCTGGCTGAAGGTCGGCATGCCGGCGGCGCAGGTCACGCCTTCTTCGCCACACATCGGTTGCAGACCGAACGCCTGGTCATAGACATGAAGGTCGTGCGCGATGGTGTCGCTGCCGTAAGAGTCGACGATGGCGATGGTCACGCCCTTGCCGTTCCACCCCTTGTCATAGAGAGGCCCGAGGTTGTATGCGGCCGCGGTCGACTGCGGCGTGAAGCACCTCCGGCCGGCGCTGATGCATTGCGCCTGCGTGGGCGGAGTCGATGACGAGGTCATCTGGTAGTACTCCGCGACCGTCGGATGAAAAACCGCCGTCGCCGACGGCGCCGCCGATGCGGGTCCCGCGAGCGCCACCCCGAAGGTGGCGATCGAGCCCGTCACGAAACGCGCGACACGACGCAGATGGATTCTTCCCACTACAGCCTCCTCTACGAATGGACGTCGATGGAGCCGAGTGCCCCCGCGGCTCGCAATAAACCCTAGCCGCCACAAGGCGGCCATGTCCACTCCTGTGGGGCGCAGCCCGCTTAGGCGATCACCAGAACGCTCCGCCGCCGACCAACACATAAAGGATGGGGCCGATACCCCATAAGAAGGTGACGATGATCCAGACGAGCTTCTGCAGGCCGCTCAGGTCGCTTCGCCCCACGATGTTGATCACGCACAAGACCCAGACCACGGGATGCAGAAAGATCGCCAGCAGAATCTCGACGAGAAGCTTCATGCCCCTATCATGCGGCCCAACAAATAAAAGAGGCGCGGGTGAGTACTCCCCGCGCCTCCTTACGACCGAACAATGAATACGGACGCCGCTACGCGCTGACCATCCAGGTCACAGCTCCCACCTCCAGCGGGTTATGGATTCGAGGCTTGGGCGGCCTCGCACGCCTTGATCTGCGCCTTCTCTGAGCTGTCTTCCGACTTCTCAGCAGCCTTCTCCTTGCCGTCTTCGGACTTGTCGTCGGCCTTGGATGTCTTGGCCGCCTTCTCAGTCGCGTTCTCGTTCTTGCTGCCGGCCTTCTCGGAAGAGTCCTCGTTCACGTCGGCTGCCTTGCAGGCGTCGGACGTGGCGGACTCGGTTTCCTCCTCTGACTTGCTCGAGGCGATGGCGCTCACGCAGTGGCCGTGGACCCCGTTGGGGCCGTGAGGGCAGGTCGTGCGGGCCGCCGAGGCGACGGTATCGCCGTGGGAATCGGAGTTGGTCAGCGAGATCGCCCCGACGCTGGCCAGGACGCCCGCGCCCGCGAGGGCAAGGGCCGCGCCGGCTCCCACCAACAGATAGCGAAACTTCGACATTCGGGATACCTCCAAGGGGAAAGACTCCCTTCCTCTGCGGGCAAGTAGAACCAAGCCGGCCGTCCAAGTACCCAATCGATTCCTCGTCCCGCCCGGGTCTGTATCAGTCACACTAACCAGGGAGCCTCTGATTGTGCCCTTGACACGAGCCTTCGCCCAGTGAGCAGCCGTAAGTTGAGCCGCATGCGGGCAGCACCGGATTTCGGCATAGAGGCCGCTGTCGCGTCGGACAGCACCCTGGCCGAACGGGAGCTGAGCTTCCTGGTCCGGCTCGCCCAGGCGGCTGCTTCGACCCAGAAGCCCGACGAGCTGCTCGACCTGATCATCGGCGAGGCAACCTCGGCGATGGGCACCGATGTGTGCTCTCTCTACCTGGTGACCTCACCAGGCCGCGAGCTGCTCCTCACGGCGACCAACGGGCTGAACGTGAAGATGGTTGGCAAGGTCGTCATGAGGGTGGGGGAGGGCATCACCGGCTGGGTCGCTGAGACGCGGCGGCCGGCAGTGGTCCCCGACGTGAGCAAGGAGCCGCACTGGAAGTGGGTGCCAGGCCTCGACGAGGATCGTTTCCAATCGATGCTCTCGGTGCCGATCGAATCCGGTCCGCGCCTGGTCGGCGTGCTCAACGTGCAGACGGCCGACCTGCGCGCTTTCACCTCCGCCGACATCGACTTCCTGCGCGCGATCGCCGCCCAGGTCGCAGGCATCCTCGAACGCAGCGAGCTGCAGCGCCGAATGGAGGTCCAGCTGGGCGAGATCCAGCTCTCCCACGACATCCACGAGCGCTTCACCAAGCTGTCGCTCGAAGGCGCCGGAATCTCATCGATCCTCGAGGTCGTCGGCGCCCTCGCCGGTGGCAAGGCCGCGCTCTATTCATCCGACGGGTATCGGGTGAGGGGAGTGGGGGTTTCATCCGACGGCATGCCCCCGCGCATCCACGTGCCGGTGCCGCTGGCGCAGGCCGGTGCACGCGAGGTTCGCATCAACGCCGGCCGGCCGGCGCGCGCTCTGGACGTCGTGCCGGTGCGAGCCGGCGCCGACCTGCTCGGGCTTCTGGCCGTCGCCGTCGATGAGCAGACCGTCGACTCGCACGGACGGCGTCGCGCCCTCGAGCACGGGTCGACCGTGCTCGCGCTCGAGCTGTCGAAGGAACGCGCAGCCGCGGAGGTCGAACGCCGGCTGCGTGGCGACCTGGTCGAGGAGGTCCTCGCTGGAGGCCTCGAAGGGGACGAGGCGGAGCGGGTGGCGCGGCAGGCGGAGCGTCTCGGGCACCGGCTGCCTCATCGCGCATGGGTCGTGGTGCTCGAGCCAGACGACGACGAGACGGAAGCCGCCCTCGCCGGGCGCGCTCAGCAGGATCGCCTGGACGCGGCGCTCAGCGGGCTGATCCGGTCGCGCCTCCCGGGAGCCCTTACGCTCGTCCGCTCGTCATCGGCTGTATTCCTCATCCCCGACGACATCGCCGGCGACCTGGCCGCGGTGGAAAAGCTGGCCGGCCTGATCCTCGCCGGCGCCGCCCCGGTGATGAAGCCCGGCGCTGCATCGGTGGGCATCGGGAACCTCGCCAACTCGGTTGGGGAGCTGGCCCGATCCCACGTCGAGGCGCGCCAGGCACTGCGGCTCACTCGGAGGGCCGGTGGGCGGAGCAAGGTCGCGTCGTATCGCTCACTTGGCGCCTTTCGGTTGCTGCTGGAGGTGCAGAGCCCGGACGCCCTGCGCCGCTTTGTCGAGGAGCTGCTCGGCACGCTGCTCAAGTACGCGCAGTCGCGCGACACGCCGCTGCTGGAAACGCTCGAAGCCCTCTCAGCTGCCCGTTGGGTGCGCCGCGCCGCGGCTCGGCAGCTCGGCATCCACATCAACTCGATGAGCTACCGAGTGGAGAGGATCGAAGGCCTGACCGGCCTGCAGCTCGACGACCCGGAGACGCGGGTTGCGATCTCGATCGCACTCCGCGCCCGCGCGATGCTGGGGATGTAAGGTCTTCGATTCCACGCCAGTGCATGCACCGGCGGCATTGGAGCCCCAGTTGAAACCCGCGGGTACATGCACTAGCGGGTAATGGCGTCAGCCGCGAGGCTTGATCCCGATTTCCTCAGCCAGCACCGACACCATGAACTGGAATGGCTTGCCTTGCGCTGCCCTGGACACGGCGTCGAAGACGGCCTGAGCCTCGTCAATTTGGCCGCTCTGTTTCATCAGGAGCGCGAAGCCCAATGGCGTGCGAGGCTCAACACTCCATACGAACGCCTGACGCTCGCGGCCTCGCCACCATGCCATCAACGCTTCGCGGTTCGCCGCAGCTCCAAACGCCGGCATCGCGTCGGTCTGCAGGCGACCAGCGATGTCGCTCACCGCCGCGTCGAGATTTGTGTATCTCCACCAAATATCACGGCCGCCACGCTGGATTTCGCCCAAACGTGCTCTGAGCCAGCATTCGTACTCCTTCACCGCCCCATCCACGCCTGGAACACCGGCCTTGGATCCGCCCCAGATGGAGTCGAAGAGGTCGTCGATCTCACGCACATAGACGCCAAGGTTGACGGTGAACTCGTCGCCCCACCTGCTCGCCTGGAATCCGACCACGTGAACCAACCCTGGCTCCGTCACACGGTTGAAGGTGGCCCCAAACCGCCGAAACCCGTCAGCCTTCAATCCCGGCGCGAGCCTGGCGACGACGGCGGTCATTGCCTTGGGGCTTGGCATCTGTGTGTGGCTGAGCCTATCCCGGCGGGAAGAACAAAGTCGGCCGGGCGTCCACAAATAGGATCGGGCGCTGTTACCGATTCCGCGCGTTTGGCGCCAGACGTGCGCCTCGCGGTCGATTGATGCGCATCTTTGGCGTCAAACGAGCGGTATGTAATCGGCCACAAAGAAACGGGCCCCGGTTTGTCGCCGAGGCCCGTCTGGAGGGTGGTTCTTAGTTCCGTTTAAACGTCGTGGTAGAGCATGAACTCCCATGGGTGCGGCCGCAGCGCCACCTGGTCGACCTCGCGCTTGCGCTTGTAGTCGATCCAGGTCTCGATCACATCCTTCGTGAACACGCCGCCCTCGAGCATGAAGGCGTTGTCCTTCTCGAGCGCGTCCAGCGACTCGCCGAGCGAGCCGGGCACTGACTTGATCTTCGCCTTCGCCGCGCCGTCGAGCTCGTAGATGTCCTTGTCTACCGGTTCCGGCGGGAGGATCTTGTGCTTGATGCCGTCCAGGCCGGCCATGAGGCAAGCCGAGAACGCGAGGTAAGGGTTGGCGGCGGGGTCGGGTGAGCGGAATTCGACCCGCTTGGTCTTGGGGTTGGTCGAGTACATCGGGATCCGCACGCAGGCCGAGCGGTTCCGCTTCGAGTAGACGAGGTTGATCGGCGCCTCGTAGCCGGGCACGAGCCGCCGGTACGAGTTGGTGGTGGGCGCGCACAGCGCCAGCAGCGCCGGCGCGTGCTTCAGGAGTCCGCCAATGTAATAGACGGCGGTCTGGCTCAAACCCGCATAGCCGCTCTTGTCGGCGAAGAGGTTCTCGCCGTCCTTCCACAGGCTCTGGTGCACGTGCATCCCAGAGCCGTTGTCCATGAAGAGCGGCTTGGGCATGAAGGTCGCCACGTAGCCGTGCTGGGCGGCGACGTTCTTGATGACGTACTTGTAGACCATCATCTTGTCGCCCATCTTGGTCAGGGTGTCGAAGCGCATGTCGATCTCGGCCTGGCCGGCCGTGCCGACCTCGTGGTGCTGCACCTCGACCTGCACCCCGGCTTCGATGAGCTTGAGCATGATCTCGGACCGCAGGTCCTGGAGCTTGTCGGTCGGCGGCACCGGGAAGTAGCCCTCTTTGTGCCGCGGCCGGAACGCCAGGTTGGGCTCGGAGTTCTTGCCCGAGTTCCAGATGCCTTCGTCTGAATCGATGTGGTAGTAACCGCTGAACGCGTTCTGGTCGAAGCGCAGCGAGTTGAAGAGATAGAACTCCGCCTCGGGGCCCCAGTAGCTGACATCCGCGATGCCCGAGCGCCGCAGGTGCTCCTCAGCCTTCTTGGCGATGAAGCGCGCGTCGCGGCTATAGGGCTCGCGCGTGATGGGGTCGATGACGTCGCAGATCAAGAACAGGGTCTTGTGCGAAAGCACCGGATCGATCGTGGCCGAGTCCGGGTCGGGGATGAGGAGCATGTCGCTCTCGTCGATGGACTGGAAGCCACGGATGCTGGACCCGTCGAATCCGAGGCCGCCTGTGAAGCTGTCCTCTTCGAGCTCGCCGAGCGGCAGGCTGAAGTGCTGCCACGTCCCCGGGAGATCGATGAACCGTACGTCGACGACCTCGACGCCCTCAGCCTTGGCGCGCTCGATCACCTCGCGCGGGCTGGTCTTGCTGCCGGATCTTGTCTCGATTGCCATTTACACCCTCCTGGACCTTGGTTATTTGACGGGTCCCTAGGCATCGTATGAATTGCGGAACGGCCGGATCACGGTGCCGTCTCACAAATCTGGCGCCTGCATTTACGTGTGAATGACACGACACAAGATATCCACAGGCGGTTTCGTGTCGTGCGGAGCGCACGAGCCGGCACCTCCGACTTCGTGACGAACGCACGTTTCCGGCGTGACCTGGCGCCACCTAGGCTGAGCCTCACGCAAATGGCAACTAACTCGGAGGTGACCTCATTGTCGACGCGCAGATCTGATCTCAGGACGGCGCTGAAGAAGCGCAAGCCGGTACTCGTGATCGCCGCGGGTTTCGCCTTTCTGGCGGCGCTCATTCCCATCGCGGTCGCTGCGGACGACCAAACCGCAACCCAGGCCGCCGGCGTCGCCGCCGACACGGTTTGGGTGATCGTGACCGGCTGCCTGGTCATGTTCATGCAGGCGGGCTTCGCGATGCTCGAGGTCGGTTTCAGCCGCATGAAGAATGTCGGCACGGTGGTCGCCAAGGTGGTCACCAACCTCAGCGTGAGCTCGATCGCCTACTGGGCTGTCGGGTTTGGCTTCGCCTTCGGCGCGGGCGGCGTCTTCGCCTTCATCGGCGGCAGCGGTTTCTTCCCGACCTTCAGCCCGGGCTCGCAGATGAACCTGCCCGCGATCGCGGCGAGCACCGCTCCCGCAGCAGCCAAGTGGTTCTTCGAGTTCGTGTTCTGTGCGGTATCGCTGGCCATCGTCTGGGGCACGATGATCGAGCGCACCAAGTTCATCGTCTACATCCTCTTCGGTATTCCTTTCGCCGCCTTCATCTATCCGCTCATCAGCCACCAGCTCTTTGGTGGCGGCTTTTTGATGGCAACTCTCGGCAGCCAGGACTTCGCCGGCTCGACGGTGGTGCACCTCACGGGCGCGACCGCAGGCCTGGCCGGGCTCCTGCTGCTCGGGCCCCGCATCGGCAAGTACGAGAAGGGTCGCTCGAACGCGATCCCAGGCCACAACATGCCGCTGGCCCAGCTCGGCGTGCTGATCCTGTGGTTCGGCTGGTTCGGATTCAACCCCGGGTCAACGCTGAACGCCACCAACCTGCACTTCGCCGACATCGTCGTGGTCACCAACCTCGCGGCCGCGGCCGGGGCCGTGGCGGCGCTGGCGACCATCTACTTCATCACCAAGACGATGGACGTCGGCATGATCGGCAACGGCGCGATCGCGGCGCTCGTCGCCATCACCGCGCCATCCGGCTACGTCGAGCCATGGGCCGCGATCGTGATCGGCGCGGTCGCCGGCGTGATCGTGGTGGTGGGCGTGCTCGCCCTTGACAAGGTCCTCGACGACCCGGTTGGAGCGCTCCCCGCGCACGGCCTGGCCGGCATCTGGGGCACGCTCAGCTGCGGACTGTTCACCGTCCCCGCGCTGGCCAAGTTCAACGGCGTCGGCGAGGGCGGCCTTTTCTACACCGGCAGCTTCCACCAGCTAGGCGCCCAGGCGATCGCCGTCACGGCATCGTTCCTGACCGTGTTCGTGCTCAGCTATGGGCTCTTCTGGATCATCAAGAAGACCGTCGGCCTGCGCGTCTCGGCGCGCGAGGAGATGGAAGGACTCGACATCAGCGAGCACGGCATGTGGGGCTACCCGGAATCGTTCATGCCGGTGCCCGGAGGCGTCTACCGCCCGGCGGATACGCCGACCGTCAATCCACACCGATCGCCTGAACCGGTGGGCAACCCGGCCCGAAGCGAGGGTTCGGCAGCATGAAGATGATCATGGCGGTCATCCGGCACGAGCGCCTCCAGGAAGTGCAGGACGTGCTCGACGAGTGCGGTGTTTCGGGTGTGACGGTGACAGAGGTCAAAGGCTGCGGCGCCCAGCGGGGATACACGGAGAAGTACCGCGGCGCCTCCGTCCACATCTCGCTGCGGCCGCGCCTGAAGGTCGAGGCGGTGATGCAGGCTGAAATCGTGAAGACGGTTGTCGACAAGCTCGCGGAAGCCGCGCGCACCGGCGACCACGGCGAGGTCGGCGACGGCAAGATCTTCGTCATCGATGTCGAAGACGCTGTTCGAATCCGGACCGGAGAGCACGGCCCGGCCACTGTGAAGCATGGCGAGCGCGCCATGTGGGGCCACTAAGACGATATGAGGGAAAACCCGGATGGTTTTCCCTCAACGCGCGCAGGCTAGAAAAGGAAAGTGCGGTCGGGATTTCCCCGGCCGCACTTCGTCCCTCTTAGGAAGAGTCGGTTTTAGGCTGCCCCTGCCTCTTTTGCCTCGGCGGGGACGTTCTTCTCGATCCAGGCCTTGATCGGCGCCTTGCCGCCGGGGTAGCCGATCAACCGATCGACCAGCTTGCCCTCGCGGAAGAGGCCGAGGGTGGGGATGCCCATCACGCCGTAGCGGATCGCGATCTCCTGGTTGACGTCAACGTCCAGCTTGCCGATGACTACCTGACCGGCGAGCTCGCCTGCAAGCTGCTCGACGACAGGCGACATCATCCGGCACGGGCCGCACCACTCGGCGTAGAAGTCGACTACCACGGGCTGGCTTGACTGGAGCACGTCGGCCTCGAAAGTCGGGCCGTCGAAGTGCTTCATGTTCTCCATGCCAGATACAAGCTCCGGGCACCGGTTCGTATTCCGAACCCATAATCGGGTTATGGAGTCAGCCCCAGCCGCCCGGCCCCCGTCCGCCCTGGACGAGGCGCTGCACCAGTTCGGAGCCCGCCTCTTCGAGGCGGCGCCGGGGCTCATTACCTGGATCCTGCTCCTGGCGCCGGCCTGGATTCCGATCATCTTTCCGTGGCCCGGCGCTTTCGTGGTGGCGGGCGTCGTCCTGCTGTTCGACATCTATTGGCTGCTGCGCTCGATCACTGTCGTCACGGGGGTCTACAGCACCTTGTCGCGGATGCGCCGGGACATGAGAAAGGACTGGCTGGCGCTGTGTTACCGGGACCAGGTGGAGGGCCTTCGCGACCCCCTCCAGTACATCCACCTGTGCGTCATCCCGACCTACACCGAGCCATACCACGTGCTCGAGCAGACGGTGCAGGCGATCGTCGACTCCAACTATCCAGCCGACAAGAAGATGGTCGGGATCATCACTCGCGAGACGGACAAGGCGGGTTGGGTCAACGTGGCTCGGCTCAAGGAGAAGTTCGGCGACCAGCTCCGCGGCTTCTACCACATCAAGGATCCGCTCGAGCCGGGGATCGTCATCGGCAAGTCGGCGGCCATGAACTGGGGCGGGCGCTGGATGGTGCGCGTCCTGACCGAGGAAGGCTACAACCTGAGCCAGATCCTGCTCACCGACCTGGATTCCGACTACCGCGTCCATCGCCAGTATTTCGGGTGGATCAGCCACCACCATGCGCGGGAGCCGCTGCGGGACTTCGTGATCTGGCAGCCCGTGCCCCTGTTCCACAACAACATCTGGCAGGTGCCGATGGCGGTGCGGGTGATGTCGGCAGCGACCTCGCAGTGGCAGATGTTCCTGCACTCTCGACCGCACCGGCTGGTCGCCTTCAGCAGCTACACATGCAGCCTGGAATTCGTGCACAAGGTCGGCTACTGGGACAAGGACGTGATTCCCGAAGACTCGCGGTTCTACTGGAAGGCGTTCTTCACGTTCGGCGAGCGATTCTCGGTGAGGTCAGTCTACCTGCCCCTGTACGGCGACTCGCCGATGTCGCGGGACTATGCGTCCACGCACATGAGCCAGTACAACCAGATCAAGCGGTGGGCGTGGGGGATCACCGACGTGCCGTACGTTCTCGCCCGCCTTTTCAAGCACCCCGAGATCCCGCTGTTTCTTCGGGTCACGCGCTTTCTCAACCTGTTCCTCAACCACCTCAACTGGATCTTCCTGCCGCTGCTGCTGCTATTCGGTGCGTCGGTGCCCATCTGGGTGAGCCAGGACTTCGCGC
>VBGM01000076.1 GCA_005880855.1 Chloroflexota bacterium | reverse complement strand
CACCGGCACGCCGCGCCAGCTCGATCGACAGGTGCTGCGCCTTCTTGGGGCTGATGCGAGCGAGCTGGATGATGTAGTCACCCTTGTCATGCCGGCGGAAGACGGGTCGATACTCGGACGGATCGACAGCGTTGTAGACCATCGCGGTCCAAGCGACCTGCGGGCAGCGCGCTTGCTGCGAGTGGCTGATGCCGACGAGGCGAACCATGCCGTCGACCTCGGCCAGAAAATCGCATTGCGGCCCTGACACCGCGGTGTGCAGAGTCGCCACGGCCCCCGGGTGGCCGAGCAGCGCGGCGAGGAGGATACCGGTGCTTCCGGAATGGTCGTGGACGATGTCGAACGACCGGCTGCGGAGGAGCTCGTGAACCCGGTAGTGGAACGTATTCTCGCGCGGGGTTTGATGCTTGGTGCCGAGATCGTGCGTCCACGCGGGCGGAGCGAGCGGCACCACCTCGAAAGGGCCGCGCGAGCCCTCCTGACCGAAAACCGTCACGTGATGACCTCGGCGGTGCAGCTCGAGGGACAGGTTGTACGCGACCAGCTCGATTCCGCCGTAGCCTTCCGGCGGCACGGGGTACCACGGGCTGACGACCATTGCGATTCTCAGGGGGCTCACACTCCTACAACTCGCGGGGCGACTTCCGTGGCTCAGTCTCCCTGCAGATCCATCCACGGCGGAGTACCGCGAACTACCTCGATTGATGCGGGCGCTTGCACATCGAGCGTGCACGACCCATCATCCTTGCGCTCCGCGTGCACGCGCACCTCGTGGCCGCCGACGTGCAGCTTGTGCAGCGTCAACACGGGACACCAGGGCGGCAGGACCGGGTCCACGTACAGCTTTCCCGCCGGAACGTCGGGCTCAACGCCGAGAAGGATCCGCACCATTTGCAGGATGGCGCCGGCCGACCATGCCTGCGGCACGTTGGCCATGCGGTATGGGACAGGGACCGCGAACTCAGCGCGGCGCAGCCCCGCGAACAGCTCGGGCATCTGGATGTCCTCGAAGCACATGACCGCGGTGAGAAGACCGTCGATGATCTTCCACGCTTCCTCGACCAGTCCGTAGCGCTTCAGCCCGGCGGCGGCCATCACGCTGTCGTGCGGCCAGACGGAGCCGCGCTGATACGAGTGCGGGTCGTACGAGGGATGGTCTTCGGAAAGAGTTCGCACGCCCCAACCACTGAACATGTCGGGCCGCATGAGCCGCTCACCGGCGAGCCGGCCGCGACGCGGATCGAGGATGCCCATCCAAAGGCAGTGCCCGGGATTCGAGACGACGGTGCGGACCGGCTTCTTGTTGCCGTCGAGCGCGAACGCGAGCTCGTTGCGATCCTCCAACCAGAAGCTCTCATGGAAGCGGCGCCGCAGCTCCATCGCCTCTACGACCAGGCGGCCCGCGCGGTCGCGATCGCCCCACGCCTCGAACAGCGGCGCGATGTTCAGCTTGGCGGCGTACACGTAGGCCTGCATCTCGCAGGTGCCGATCGGCAGCTCAGGGAAGATTCCGTTCTCGTCGATGACCCCGTCGTGAGCGTCTCGCCATGCCTGGTTGCGATATCCGTTGGGCGAGCGCGGCGCGTACTCCTGAAAGCCGTCGCCGTCGCGATCGCCATAGCGGTCGATCCAGTCGAGGCAGCGCTCTGCCGTCGACTGGAATGGGGCCAGCTCGGCGACGTCGCCGACCCATCTGTGGTGCTCGGCGAGAAGGAGCAGATAAAGCGGCGTCGCATCCGCGGTGCCGTAGTAGGGGCGGTGCGGAATGATCCCGAAATGCGCCCACTCGCCGACACGTAGCTCGTGCGGAATCTTCCCGGGCTCCGCGTCGCGCGCGGGGTCGTCGACGTCGGATTGCCAGCGGGCCAGATTGTCGAGGGTGCCGATGGCCGCCTGTGGCTGGGCGATCATCGCCTGCATCGACGCGATCGCGGAGTCGCGCCCGAACAGGGCCATGAACCATGGGAGGCCGGCCGCGGGCATCCAGTGTTGCGAGGACGAGTCGTGCTCGTGGAGGCGCAAGGCCGACAGGTCGTCGACCGCGCGCTCGTAAGCGAACTGCAGCCGGATATCAGCTGGTTCGACACGGGAAACCGACCGCTGCCAGTGCAGCGCGTGCTGCTGATGCTCGTCGCCCTCCTCGCTGTCGAGCGGGCACGTCTTCGCCAGCTTGGGGTGCTCCTTTTCGTCGGTGAGGAGGTCGTACTGCAGGCACAGGCGCCACGCGTCGCCCGGTTTGAGGTCGACGGGAAAGCGTAGGTAGCCGTTCGCATATGTGATGCCGGCGCGGTCGGTGAGGGTCCGCACCAGGCAACGCCGCACGAAATCGCCGTTGGTGTACCGCATCTCCAGCCGGTTGGGCGCGATCCAGATCGACTGCAGGTCGGCTCGGCGCTGCCACTGCTTCTGGCGGACCTCGAAGATGTCGGCGAAATCGCTCTGGAGGGCGATCTCGAGGAGCAGGGTCAGCGGCGTCCGGCCGTAAGTGCGCAGGACCAGGTCTTCATGGAGCCGGTGGAAGCCCAGGAGGCGGTCGACCGTGATCGCGACCCGGGCGCCGCGCATGTCGCTTGTCGCACTGTCGATGTCGTCGGCGATCATGTGCCAGCGCGCATGGCGGAAGGAGAGCCGGGCCGACGCCACCGACTGCGGCCGGCGGCCGTTCAGACGCAGCTCGTGCCGCGAGATGAACCGGGTATCCGCGGCGTAAAGGCCGGTGTCGCGCACCTCCAGCGGCACCGCGCCGTGCTGGTCTGTGACTAAAAATGTTGCCCCGTGGTTGATCTTGACGGTGGGGTTCGGGTGGACGGCAGAGATGAGCGTCCGCCACGGCATGCGGCCGACCGCCTCCGCGCCGCCTTCGCTCCCCGAAGGGACGGGCCTGGTCAGCATTCGTCCAACGTTAGGTCAGCACTCGCGCCCGCCGCAATGCGAAGTTGCAACTCGCGCAACCTTGGCGTTGAATTGAGGGGTCGCAGCTTCCTTTTAGTCCTTGTGGGGGTGGCTAATGGGGGTCCTGCTCACGTTCCACCAGACCTATCAACCAGTGGGAAACAGCCTGCTGCTGTCGGCCGTGGTGGCCGGGCTCCCGCTTTACGTCCTCTTCGTGATGCTGGCCGTCCTGCGGCTACCGGCGTGGATCTGCGCCATCACGGCCATGCTCACCGCTTTCGTCCTGGGGTGGCTGGTCTGGGGGATGCCGTTCGGCGTCAGCGTCGGCACAGCCACCGAGGGCATGGCGTTCGGACTGTGGCCGATCAGCTGGATCGTGTTGAACGCGGTCTTCTTCCATAACCTGACCGTCGCCAGCGGCGATTTCGACGTCATCAAGCGATCCTTGACGCGCCTGACCCAGGACCGCCGCCTGCAGACTCTGCTGATCGCGTTCAGCTTCGGCGCCTTGCTCGAGGGGATCGCCGGCTTCGGCGCGCCGGTCGCGATCACGGCGTCGATTCTCGCCAGCCTGGGTTTCGAGCCGGTCACGGGTGCGGTGCTGGCGCTGCTCGCCAACACGGCGCCGGTCGCGTTCGGGTCCATCGGCATCCCGGTCGTGACGCTCGGCGGCCTCGTGGCGCCGATCCTGCACAAGGACCCCACCGCGACCACGCTTGCTTTGTCGGCGATGGTCGGCCGCCAGCTGCCCCTGTTCTCGATCCTCATCCCGGCCTACCTGATCGTGGTGTTGGCCGGATGGAAGCGGATGCGCGAGATCCTGCCCGCGGTCCTGGTCTGTGGCGTCTCGTTCGCCGTAATGCAGTTCCTCGTGTCCAACTTCGTCGGGCCTGAGCTCACGGACATCATCGCGGCGCTCGTTTCCATGGGCTGCCTCGCGATCTTGCTGCGGTTCTGGAAGCCAGCTCAGATCTACCGGTTCGCGACTGAGCCGGCCGTGGCGGCGGGGCCGCGCCGGGTGACGGGTGCATCCGGACGCCCCGGACGCCCCGTGGAGGCCGACCTTCCGGGCGTTGCCGCGGAGAGGGGTCGCGGAGGTGACGATGTCGCGGACCCGCCGCAACGGATGTGGTGGGCCTACGGCATGTACGTCGTGCTGGTGGTGGTCATCCTCATCGGCCAGATGGGCAACCTCCCGTGGTGGTCGGGACACCCGCCGAACGATCCCAAGACCGCGCTGCACACGCCGTGGAACATCACCGCCGACTTCAAGTGCGGGAGCCCGGCGTTCACTTTGTGCAAGCTGCCCTGGATCGGCCCGGACCCGGCCAAGGACCGCCAGGCGTTCAAGTTCCCCGACTGGAACATCTTGTGGCCCGGCACTTACGAGATCGTCAAGGGTCAGCCGGTATCGGTGATCTACCGTGAGAAGCCGATCGTCGCCAAGTCCACCGCATATCCGCTTGCTTTCGACTGGAACTTCCTGGCCGCGGCCGGCTCGCTGGTGTTGTATGCCGGGGTCGTCGCGTTCCTTTTGATGCGCGCGCGGCGGCTTCGCGTTAATTTCGTGACCGTCTACGGCAAGACCCTGAGACAGCTGGCGCTGCCCATCGTCACGATCGCGTTCATCCTCGCGATCGCCCAGCTCATGAACTACTCAGGCATGACATCGTCGCTTGCTCTGGCGTTTGCAAAGACTGGGTTCATCTTCCCGTTCGTCGCGGCCTTCCTCGGCTGGCTTGGAGTGTTCCTCACCGGCAGCGACACGTCGTCGAACACGTTGTTCGGGGCCTTGCAGGCGCAGACCGCCCAGCAGCTGGGCAACGTCAGCCCCATCCTTACCGCCGGGACCAACTCCTCCGGTGGGGTGATGGGCAAGATGATCAGCCCGCAGAACCTGTCGGTGGGGGCGGCGGGGGTGAACAAGGTCGGGGCGGAGGGGGAGATCTTTGCCCGCGTGATCCGCTACAGCATCATCCTCACCGCCCTCGTCGGGGTCGTGGCGATGATCGAGGCTTACGTGTTGCCTTTCATAATTCCGTCGCCTTAGTTCTTCCAGAAAGAGACAGCGAAAAGGGAGTTCGGGTGGGCCTGGCTGCCTGACTGCACGCACGCAGAAGTTGACCTCCCCGGTTTCGGGGAGGTCGGCCGCGGATGCGGCCGGGTGGGGCCGGCTTTCGTTCTCTTTGAAATTAGCTAACGCATTTACTTGACCCTCCAAACGGATGTTCGTATAATGTGAAGCATGGAATGTGGGGAGGGGGCTCTTGCACCCGAAACCGGAGCCGAGATCGCGGCGGAGATGATCCGCGTCCGGCTGACG
>VBGM01000255.1:1974-4184 GCA_005880855.1 Chloroflexota bacterium | reverse complement strand
CGAATGGCCGTCCACCGCGCCCATGTCCATGCCGCTGGGAAGGCGGAACACTCCGAAGCCGGAACCAAGCACGTGATTCCGGTCCTCAAGGATCGGAAATCCGAGGTGCAGTTGAGCTGCCAGGGAGGCAGAGGTAGCAGCGGGGTCGGTGCTCACGCCCACCACCTGGCCGCCGGCAGCTTTGATTGCATCCAGTTGTCCCTGCAGCTCCACGAGCTGCTGTTGACAGGCGCCTCAACCGCCTCCTTCATAGAAGTAGACGACCAACTTGGAACCCCGGAAATCGTTTAGCGACACGGTGCGACCGTCGCTCGACGGCACAGAATCGGTCGGGACAGGCGAACCGACTGCGAGGCCAGCGCCCGCGGCACCCCCAGAGCCAGAGTGCCCGAGTTGCGTGACGGCGACAAACGCTGCAACGAGAACCACGACGCCGCCAGCAATCGCGTACGGCCACCACTTGCTTGAGGTGGAGCGGACTTGCGATCGCTTGGGCTTCGGCTTCACCCGGGCAGACGGCTGGTCGCGACGCTTCTCGCTCATCGCGCCAGTCTACTAGCCGCTCGTAGTATCAAATCGGGGGCCAGTGGGCGTTCGCGTACCAAGCCAGCACTGGCGATATCAAGGGCAGCCATCGATCTGTGACAAGCAACACTCCCATCGCAACCAGCAGGGCGCCCGACAACGGTTGTAGGGCCGCCGTGACGCGGCCGGCGGACCGCAGCCAAAGCCGTACGCGCACCGCAGAGAGACCCAACGCCAGGAAGGGCACGCCGAGGCCGAGGCTGTAGGCCGTCAGCAACAGCACACCCTGGCTCAAGCTTGCGGTCGTTCCGGTGAGCGTCAACACCGCACCCAAGACAGGTCCAATGCATGGCGTCCACGTGATCGCAAAGGCCGCACCGAGGACCGGCGCCGTCCAGAGGCTGCCGCCAGCTATCCGCTGGCTCCAATCACCACCGCGACTGAGAAACCCGATGCGTCCTTCAAGAAGGAGGAAGGCACCCATGATCGCGATAAAGACCCCGGCCACGCGCTCGACTGGCAAGCGGTTGTAGAGGAGTAAGGCGCCCAGCTCCGATGCAGTTGCGCCCAGCGCGATAAATACCGCGCCGTTTCCGTCGATCTGGCTCATCACCGCCGAGCCCCGTGAGGTAGCCGAGGTACCCGGGTAGCAGGGGCAGACAACATGGCGACGTTATGGAGATGAATCCAGCCACGAACGCTATGACCATGCCCGGTTCGGCCACCCTGGGCATCCTAGTACTATCGGTCATTAGTAACGTGGGGGCATGACGAGGCGGAGTCTGGTCATCTATTACACCGCTCTGGCTGCGGCGTGCGGGATCGTCGCGGCAGTCTTAATCCACCTCCTTCTGACGCCCGTGACCGGCGACGTTCTCCTGCTGCTGACAGCAAGGCAGGCAGACCGCGTGGCCGCCACGTCGGTCGATCTGCATTCCGCTCAGGGTTGGATGACACTGGGGTCGATTCCGGCGCGCACGGTGCCCAAGGCTCCAGAGACGGCTGAGGCTTTCCTGGCGCGCGTGCCGGTCGGGAGCTACGACCGCGTCCGCCTGGCCGGCGTGTCCGTACCAGTGGCGCTCGCAGTGCAGAAGGACATCCTCAATCCGTTGCTGGTGGGTGTCGACGCCGGGCGACCGTTACCGGACTCGGCGTACGGCGGGACACAGGCGGTGAGCCTCGGGCTCAACGAGCTCTCCGGCCAGCTGAAGGCAATGCTCCCTTTCATCTTGGTGGACCAATTCGGCCGCAACTTCACGAATGCCGACATCGCAGGTCATGACGTCCTCCTGGCTGCCTTTCACACCAGTTGCCGAGAGACGTGCCCGCTCGTCGCGGGCCTCTTCCTCCAGCTACGCCAGCGGCTTCCGCCGTCGGTCCTCCTTGTCGAGGTCACCACGGATCCATCGGAGGACACGCCCTCTGTGCTGCGCGACTACGCCGGTCGCATCGGGGCGTCATGGACCTTTGCCACTGCCGACCCGCAAACGCTGGCCGCCTTCTGGAAGCCTTTCGACGTCATGCTGAGCACGAGCGATGCTCACCGCTCAACCCTGGCTTTGATCGACCGTCACGGCTACATCCGAACGTACTTTCTCGGTGCCCCTGATGTTGGTGGAACGCTGCCGGCTC
The DNA here is from genome assembly GCA_005880855.1 of Chloroflexota bacterium. GTDB lineage: Bacteria > Chloroflexota > Dormibacteria > Dormibacterales > Dormibacteraceae > UBA10449. The sequence goes on along the minus strand of VBGM01000255.1, from coordinate 2,027 downwards.
CGTTGGACTCACAGCTCAGCGCCGCCGGCCGACAACTCTCGTCGACTCACGGC
>VBGM01000255.1:0-1763 GCA_005880855.1 Chloroflexota bacterium | reverse complement strand
CACCGCCGCCCAGCATCCCGGTCTTGTTGTCCTGCTCATCGACGAGCGCGACAGCCACCAGTCGGCGTCTGCCTTCGTACACGAGCTTCAAATCACCTCGACCGTCCTGTTCGACGGCGATGGGAAGGTGGGCGACGCTTACAGGATCAGCGGTCTGCCGACGACCTTCTTCATCCGCACCGACGGCGCAATCGAGGGACGATACATCGGTGAGACCAATGCCGGAATCCTTGGCCCGCATATCAGCGCAATCGGCGCCTAGCCGAAGAGCGCCGCTCGCAGCAGTCGCGTCAGCGACGCCCGGCGACCGATGGCTGGCGTGGACGCTCCTCGCCGTGGGCCTGCCCTGGCTTGCATACACGCGTCTGTACTTTTTTCTACACCCTCGCCATCTCACCTTCGACGGCGGCCTGTTCATGTGGTATTTCAACAAGCCCGACCCTTTCTGCGGCGGAACACGCACATTCGCCTGGATGTGGAGGGGAGACGTCGGTCGGGCGGTTGCGGTCTATCCGCTGGGTCCATTGTTGTTCGTGGCGACGGTCGCGCTGGTGGTCTACGGCCTGTACGTGCTGGTCACCAGACGTGCCGTGCAACTCAACCTCTCACCGGCGATGGTTCGGGCTCGGCATGTGAGCGCTCAGGGCCGGGATCGCTAGCTGAGAATCGCCGCCATGTAGACCTCCAGCTGCTGAGCATCAACCGGCCCGATGACTCGGCTTTGGACAGTCCCGTGGCGGTCGACGAAAAAGGTCTCGGGCGGAGCTGTGACTCCGAAGTCGTGATACGAGCCGTGAATGGCGGGTCCGACCGGATAGGGACTCTTGACATCGGCTTCATAGGCACGCGCGGCACTATCGGTGTCCTGTATGTCGACCCCCACGAATCGTGCTTTGCCGGCAGCACGCTTCGCCGCTGTCGCAAGAGCCGGCGCCTCCTGACGGCACGGTACGCACCAGGAGGCCCAGAAGTTGATCACCAAGGGCGTGCCCTGCAACGCTCGCAGGCTGATCAGATCGCCGTCGAGGGACCGGATAGTGAGGTCGGGGACCTGACTTCCAACGAGCGAGGTGGGTTCCTTCTGCGCTGCGTGGAGCAGACCCCATCCGAGGGAGGCGAAGAGCGTGCCAACCGCGAGACCGCCAACGAGCCAGGCCGCGAGAGCTCCACGAGTCATTGAGGGTAAGCGCACTCTTACTATCTGGCCCTAGTAAGAATAGCTGTCGGTCGCGCTATGATCGCCGGTGATGGCTCGACGGGACGATCAGCTGACACGGGCGATGTCACTGCTGGGTCCACTCGAGGGCAGGTTGATGAAGCTGATCTGGGACGGCCGCGTCCATGAGCCCTTCATCGTTCGCGACGTGCTTGCGCTGACTCCGGAGCTCGCCTACACGACGGTCATGACCACTCTCAACCGCCTGGCTGACAAAGGACTTCTGAGCGTGACGAAGATGGGCTCTCACCAGCCTCACAAATACCGCGCCAACGGGGGAGTGAAGATCGCCTTGTCGAGCTTTACGGAGACACCGCGCTCGCTGCCTTCGCCGCGCGTCTCGACCGGATGTCGCCGGCTACGCGTGAGGCTCTCAAGAGGCTGCGCTCGCGGTGACCGGACGCCGGTTGGCCCTGCTTGCTGTGCTGGCCGCGGTGCCAATTGCCTGCCTCAGCACGGTTGTCGGTTGCCAGCCGGGTGGAGCTTGCGGTTGGATTCCGACGCAGGGTACTTCTTGGTGGCCCGCAGCCTACGTGCCACCGCTGCT
>VBGM01000075.1 GCA_005880855.1 Chloroflexota bacterium | reverse complement strand
AGCCGCGGCCGCCCAGCACCTCGAGGCCCCGCTCCTTGCGCAGCTTGCGCACGGCGAGGAACTCGATGATGCGGTCCTTCACGTCGGCGAGGCCCGTGTGGTCCTCGTCGAGGATTCGCCGCGCCTCATTGAGGTCGTAGTTGTCCTCGGAGCGCACGTTCCAGGGGATGTCCAGCATCCAGTCCAGGTACGTGCGGATCCAGCCGTACTCGGGGTTCTGCTCGCTCGTCCGCTCCAGGCGGTCCAGCTCGCGCTCGACCTCGAGGCGCACGCCGTCCGGCATCTGCGCCTTGACCACGCGCTCGCGGTATGTGGAGACGACATCGTCGCCGCCTTCGTTCAGCTGCTTCTTGATCGCCTCGAGCTGCTGCCGGAGCAGGAACTCGCGCTGGGTCTTCTCCATGCCCTCGGCGACATCGCTGCGGATCTTCTCCTTCAGCGAGGCGTCGGCGAGGACCTGCTTGGTCCAGCCGATCAGCTTCGTCAGCCGCTCCTCGAGGTCCACCGTTTCGAGCACCTCGAGCTTCTGCTCGGTCGTGAGGTCGGGGGAGTACCCGGCCAGGTCGGCCAGGTGTCCGGGCGTGCGAGCCGCGCGCAGGAACTGAACCAGCTGTGGCGCGCCGCGCGACTCGACGAGGTTCTCGAGCAGGGCGCGGTACTCGCGTGCCAGCTCGACCGTCTTCTCGGCCGCGGGGTCGGGGTCGGTGATGGGGTCGGCCTTGACGAACAGCGCGCCGCCGATGTCGGCCTGGCCGCTGCCCAGTCGGGCTCGGTACTCGCCGCGCAGCATGAAGGCCTCAGCGCCGGTGGGAAGCTCGGCGGAATCGCCCAGGCGGGCGACTGTGCCGATGGAGCCGTACTGGCCTTCGAGCCGGGGGACCAGAAGGATCAGGCGGTTGCCCTGGCGGGCAGCCTCGATCGCGGCCTTCGCGGTCTCGCCCTCGACGGCGAGCGTGACGGTCATGTGGGGGAGGACGACCACGTCGTCCATGGGCATGACGGGTAGCAGTTCGGACTTCGGCATCTTCTGGTCTCCTGGGTTCATAACTAGTGAACGTTTTTCCCCGGTTGGTCCATTCCCAATCGGAGACCCTAGAAGTGCCCGGAACCGGCCCGGCCTAAACCCCCGCCCGCTGGCGGCCCTGGCGGGCCACCCCGTCGATCGTCACCGCGGCCAGGAGGACGGCGCCGGTGATCATGTACTTGATGTCGGCGGTGACGCTCAGGAGCGCCAGGCCGTTCCCGATGGACTGGATCACCAGCGCTCCGGTCAGCGCCGACCACACCGTCCCGCGCCCGCCGAACAGGCTGGTCCCGCCGATGACGGCGGCGGCAATGGCGTCCAGGAGGACGTCGCCGGTGCCCGAGGAGTAGTTGACCGCCAGAAGACGGGAGGCGCCCATGATGCCGCCGGCCGCCGCCAGGGTCCCGGACAGGGCGAAGACGGCGATCCGGATGCCGTTCACCGAGATGCCGGCCCGGCGGGCTGCCTCAGCGTTGCCCCCCACCGCGAAGATGTGGCGCCCGAAGCCGGTGCGGGTCGTGATGAGGTCGAAGCCGACCACGAATGCCAGGAGGATCAAAAGCGCCATCGGCACGCCGCGGTCCTGGGCCAGGACCGCGTTGGCGGCGAAGACCGCAGCGCCGACCACGACGAGCCCGCCGACGTCCGCGATCAGCCCGTTCTGCACCAGCCCCGCCGAGGCCCGGCGCCGCCGGCGCACGACCAGATTGACAGTGAGCAGGACGACCACCGCCGCGGCCAGCACCCAGCCGAACTCAGCCGGGAAGAACTGCCCCGCGAGCTGGTCGATCCGGGGGTCGTAAATGTTGATGGTGCCCGTCTCGCCGAGCACTCGCAGCTGCAGCCCGAACCACGCAAGCAGCCCGGCGAGCGTCACCACGAACGACGGGATCCTGAAGCGCGTGAACCAGAAGCCGTGCAGCGTGCCGACCAGCGTCCCGGTGAGGATGCCGCCGAGCACGGCGGGCACTGCCCCCATCCCCATCTTCACGTTGAGCACGGCCATCACCGCCGAGCCGAGGCCATAGACCGAGCCCACGGACAGGTCGATCTCGCCAAGCAGCAGCACCAGCACGATGCCCACCGCGACGATGCCGATGTCGGCCGTCTGCACGGCCAGGTTGGTGAGGTTGCCGGGGGTGAGGAAGTTCGGGTTCAGGATGTCGAACACCGCCCAGATGAGGACGAGCCCGGCGATGACCGGCAGCGAGCCGACCTCTCCCTGGCGGACCCGCTGTAGTGCCGTTGTTAGAGCGGCCCGCACCGCGGACGGTGCGGCGGCTATCTCCGAGCTCATGCCTCGGGCTGGAACTTGCCGAACTCGGCGCCGGTGATCGCCGCCACGACCGCCTGCTCGGTCATCTTCTTGCGGTCGAAGTTGCCCGCCTTTCGGCCGAGGCGCAGCACCGCGATGCGGTCGGCGACCTCGAACACGTTGGCGAGGTTGTGGCTGATCAGGATCACGCCGAGTCCCTGGTTGCGCAAGCGCAGCACCAGCTCGAGCACCTGCTTGGTCTGCTGCACACCGAGCGCGGCGGTGGGCTCGTCGAGGATGACGACCTTGGCCTTCCACATCACCGAGCGCGCGACGGCGACCGATTGGCGCTGGCCGCCGGACAGCTGCGCGACTATGTTGCGGACGTTGGGGATCTTGACCTCGAGGCTTGTCAACACCTCACGAGCGCGATGTTCCATGCGCTCCTCACTGAGGAGTCGGAGGGGTCGCTCGTATTCCTCGCGGCCTAGATACAGGTTGGCGACGACGTCGAGGTTGTCGCAGAGGGCGAGGTCCTGGTAGACGGTCGCGATGCCCAGGGCGGCGGGCTCTCGAGGCCCGTGAAAGACCACGTGGTTACCTTCGAAGAAGATCTCGCCGGAGTCCGCGATGTTGATGCCGGCGATGGTCTTGACGAGGGTGGACTTGCCGGCGCCGTTGTCGCCCACCAGCGCGACGACCTCACTGGTGTAGACCTCGAAGTCGACGTTGGAGAGGGCCTGGACCGCGCCGAAGCTCTTGCTGATACCGCGCAGCTGCAGGATCGGCTGCCGGTCGGCAGATGGGGATATAGAAGGCGGGTGGCCTTCGGGCCACCCGCCAGTTTCAATCACCGCGAAAGAAAGGTTACGAGATTCCCGCTGCTGTGCAAGCCGCCGCGAAGGTCGACGTGCAGATGTCAGTCTTGGTCCAGAAGCCGTCCGCGACCACGGTGTCCTTGATGTTCGCCTTGGTGACCGCGACCGGGGTCAACAGCACCGACTTGATGTCGGCTGCGCCGTTGTTGGTGGTCTTGCCGTTGGTCATCGACGAAGGAACCGCGGCGCCGGTGGCGAGGTCGTAAGCCAGCGTGGCCGCCGCCTCTGCCTCGGCCTTGAGGGCCTTGTAGACGGTCATGTACTGCTCGCCGGCGAGGATGCGCTGGATGGCTGCGAGCTCAGCGTCCTGGCCGGTGATGGGGGGCAGCGGGCTGATGCCCGCCGACTTCATCGCGGCGATGGCGCCGCCGGCCGTGCCGTCGTTGGCGGCGAGGACACCATCGATGTTCTTGCCGACGGCGGTGATGGCGCCCTGCATCTCGGTCTGCGCCTTGTCAGGGCTCCATGAAGGAGTGTCGTACTCCTTGGCGATGGTCACCTTGCCGTCGAGAATGCTGTGCGCGCCCTGCTTGAAGAGCTTGGCGTTGTTGTCGGCCGGGTCGCCGTTGATCATCACGACCTTGGCGTTGGCCTTGCCGTTGAGCGCGGTCAGGAGCGCGGTGCCCTGCAGAGCGCCGACGGCCGCGTTGTCGAACGACAGGTAATAGTTGAGGTCGGCCGTGCCGAGGATCAGCCGGTCATAAGAGATGACCGGGACGTTCTTGGCCTTGGCCTTCGCCACGATCGCCGCGGCAGCCGCACCGTCGACCGGGTCGAGCACGAGCACGCTCGCCCCGTTGGTGAGGGCCGCCTCTGCCTGCGTCTGCTGTGTTGGCGCGTCCTGGTTGGCGTTGCTGTAGATCAGGTTGTTGGTGTCGAAGCCAAGAGACTTGAGCTTGGCGGTGAAGAAGGGCCGGTCCTTGCTTTCGTACCGCGCTGTTTTCGATTCCGGCAGCAGCAGGGCGATCTTCTTGGCTGAAGTCGTGCCCCCGTTTCCACTGCCTCCGCACGCCATGACGACAAACCCGACGAGCACGAGCGTCGGGACGAGCTTGGCGAACCTCATATGGTTCTCTCTCCTATTAAGCCTCACCTGTCGCCTTCTTCCCGGCCGTCCCGGGGCGAGAGTGCGCCGGCAAACAGGTCCCTTACTCAGCCCTGGCGGAATTCCGCCGGGCCAGAGCATTGCGCACGCCCGGGAGTTTGTCAAGAGATCGATATGTGCGCCTCGCACGATGTACGAGGTCTTGACAAACCCCTGGATGCGGCCATGATTCGTGCGGGCGTGGCTGGGAGAGCATCCAGAAGCAGGAGCGACGGCTCACTCGCGTGGCTTCGAGAACGCAACCGTGAGCGTGTGGTCGGCGTGCTGCGCACGCACGGGCGCACCAGCCAGGCGGAGATCGCCCGAGCCACCGGGCTGTCCCGCACCACGGTCTCCACGCTCGTCGCCGAGCTCCGGGGGGGCGGCGTCGTGTTCGAGGTGGATGCCAAGGCGCCCGATGGGCGGGGAGGCCGGCCCGGCGTCCAGCTCGTTTTGCAGGACTCATCCAAAGCCGTCATCGGAATCGACTTCGGCCACACCCATGTCCAGGTAGCCGTCGGCGGCCTTTCGCGCGACGTGCTGGCCGAGCGTTCGTGTGAGCTGGACGTTGACCGCCAGGCCGAGGAGGCCCTCGACGCCGCCGCCCGCATGGCGGGCGAGGTGCTCGCGCAGGCGGGCGTCAAGCACGAAGCGGTCGTCTGCGCGGGCATCGGGATCCCGGGTCCTGTCGACCGCGCCCACGGGACCGTTGGGTCGGCGACCATCCTGCCCGGATGGCTCGGCCTGCGCATCGCCGAAGAGATGGAGCGGCGCCTTGGCATGCCGGTCGAAATCGAGAACGACGCCAACTGTGGAGCGCTCGCGGAGATGACCTGGGGCGCGGGGCGCGACTGCTCGAACTTCGCGTACATCAAGGCCGCGACCGGAATCGGCGCCGGCCTCGTCGTCGACGGAAGGCTCCTGCACGGCGCGTCAGGCACCGCGGGCGAGATCGGCCACACGACCCTCGACGAAAGCGGGGCCCTTTGCTACTGCGGGAACAGGGGCTGCCTCGAGACGGTGTGCGGAAGGCGACGTTCGGTGCCGGCGAGCCATCTCGGACGCAGGCCGGGAGATCGGGGTGGCCGTGGCCGGGTTGTGCAACCTCATCAACCCGGAGCGCGTGATCATCGGCGGGCTGTTGAGCCGCGGCGGCGACCTCCTCCTGCAGCCGATCCGGGATTCCATCCGGCGGCACGCTGTGCAGGCGGCGGCGGAACGCGTCGAGGTGGTGCCCGCCGTCTTCATCGAGCGCGCGGAGCTCATGGGCTCGCTCGCCCTGGCCCTCCGGGCGTGGAACCCCGCCGTCGCCTCCCTTACATAAAGGGGGAAGATCACCGGGCAATTTGAGGTTTTGACCTAACCGATGCATTTCCTCGCCGGCCTGGTCGGACTTGTCCTCGTCTTCGTCGTCCTGCGCGACGCGTTCGAGACCATCGTCCTGCCCCGCCGGGTCTCCGGGCGGCTGCGCGTGTCGAAGGTTTTCTACTGGGTGACATGGAAGCCGGTGGCAGCCATCGGCCGGCGCATG
>VBGM01000160.1 GCA_005880855.1 Chloroflexota bacterium | reverse complement strand
CAGAGAGCTGTGGGTAGTCGGGCGCGGCCGCCGTGGCGCCGTCCGCGATGTTCTTCAGACCGAGAAGCGCATAGACCTGGCCGATGAAGGTGGCCGAGGTCGCCGAATAATAGGTGTCGTCGAGCTCGTGGTAGACCTTGAGCGGCTTCGCCGGCTTGGGAAGTGACGCCACGATCGACGCGAGGTCAGAGCGCATCTTCTTCTCGAGGGAGCCGGCGTCGGCTCCATGCCCTGTCGCCGCTCCGAGCTGCTCGATCTGCTGGTAGGAGTCGCTCATGTTCTTGGCCGCGGGCTCGATGAGGATCGGGATGTTGAGCGCACCGATCCCGTGCACGAGACCGGCAGTGTCATCGGAAGCGACCACGAGGTCGGGGGTGTACGCGGCGATCGCCTCGATGTTCGGCTGGAATCCGGAGAGCTTTGTCATTGGCGCGCTCGCGGGGTAGTTCGACTGGTCGTCCACGGCGACGACCTGGCTGCCCGCGCCGATCGCGAACAGCATCTCGGTCGCCGTCGGCGACAGCGAGACGATGCGATGTGGCTGCTTGGTGATCGTCACCGTCGCGCCGGTGCTTTCAGTGATGGTCACCGGGAAGTGCGCGGATGGAGTCGACGAAACAGAAGATGTCGTGGCGCCACAGGCCGAAGCGACGATCCCGATGGCGGCGATTCCCGCCAGCCCGATGTGATGCTTACGCATCGCGAAACCTCCAGCGGCCATGACCCCACCTCGCTGGGAAACCTCGCCGCAAGAGGATCCCCACTGATCCGCGCAAGTGGGACGTCATGCCCAACGGATCGGTCTCCTGGCTTGTGGATCGATGCGGTTCCGGCTGCCTTCCCAAGGCGAACGCCTCAGTGGCCTCTAGCCGGCCGCTCCCCATTCACAGTTGCGCGACAGCGCCGGATTCACACCGGCTTCCCTCATCCGTGAGCTATTCAGTTGTGGGAACTATTATGCGCGGCCTCCTGGTCGCGCTCTGAGACGCCCGCCTCGTCGAAGGTCGCCATCTCGTTGAGCGTGCGGACTGCGGCCTCGAGCAACGGCAGTGCGAGCACGGCGCCCGTGCCCTCACCCAGCCGGAGGTCCAGGTCGAGAAGCGGCCTCAGGCCGAGGCGGCGGAGCACCGCCCCATGTCCGAGCTCCATCGATCGGTGCGAGGCGATCATGTAGCCGGTCGCCGCGGGCGCGATGCTCGCCGCGACGAGCGCGGCGGCGCCGGAGATGAAACCGTCGATCACGACCGGGCGGCGTGCGGCAGCCGACTCGAGGATCACCCCCACGAGTCCCGCGATCTCGAAGCCGCCGACCGCCGCGAGCGCCTCGATCGGGCCTGTGGCGACGAGTGCGGCATTCACCCTCAGCGCAGTCCGAACCGCCTCGCGCTTGCGGTCCAGGCCAGCGTCGTCGACACCGGTGCCGCGGCCGACGACGTCCTTGGAGTCCAGCTCGGTCAGCGCGCAGATGACCGCCGCCGACGCAGTCGTGTTGCCGATGCCCATGTCGCCTGTAAGCGCCACATCGAGGCCGTTGGCGACCTCGTCGCGCACGAGCCGGCGTCCGCTCTCGATGGCTCGACGAGCCTCGCGCACCGACATCGCCGGGCCATTGGTGATGCTCGCGGTTCCCCGCCGAACCTTGAGGGAGCGGAGGTCGGGATGGGCTGGGAGGTCGGAGTGGACGCCGAGGTCCGCGACGACGACACGCACATTCATCTGGCGCGCAAGGACGTTGATGGCCGCGCCGCCGTTCAGAAAGTTGAGCACCATCTGCGCAGTGACCTCACGCGGGTAAGCGCTGACGCCTTCGAGTGCCACCCCATGGTCGGCGGCGAGTGTGAAGACGATGCGATTGGCGAGAGGCGGGTCGAGTCTTCCGGTCATGCCGGCCAGGCTGATCGATAGCTCCTCGAGCCGGCCGAGGCTCCCCGCGGGCTTGGTCAGGCGCCCCTGCCGCGCGGCCGCCATTTGCATTGCCCCATCGTCGAGTGGCGGGATGTAAATCTCGATGGACTCGGCCATTGGGACCCGAATGCTAGTCGAGGTAGCCTTGCCGGCGTGACCTTCCTGCAGCTGCGGCGGCTCTGCCTGTCGCTGCCCGGCGTCGAGGAACGCGAGACGTGGGGCGAGGCCACCTTTCGCGTCCGCGACAAGATCTTCGTGATCGGGTCGCCGGAAGGCAAGCGCGTTTCGGTCAAGGCGTCGCTCGATGACCAGGCAGGCCTCGTCGAGATGGACCCGAGCACCTTTGCGGTCTCCGCTTACACGGGCCGATATGGCTGGGTGACGGTGACGCTGAAGACGGTGGGGCCGGAGCTGATGCATCGCCTGGTAGCCGCCGCGTGGAAGCGGACGGCCGCCAGGCGTGCTGTCGCTCAGTACGAGGCTTCGGCTACGGCTAGTAAGCCCGCCGCCGAACCCCGGTCGGCCGGACCAGGCGCACGATCAAGAGCAGGATCACTGCGCCCACGAAAGCCACGATCATCTCGCTGATGATCGGGTGGCCGATGATCTGGACGTTGATGTGAAAGACGCCGGCCAGGAAACCGCCGATGAACGCGCCGATTATGCCCACGATGATGTCGCCGAACAGCCCCAGGCCATGACCTAGCGCGACCCGGCTGGCGAGGAATCCCGCCACCAGGCCGACGAGCAGCCAGACCAGGATGGTGTCCAGGTCCAGGGTCATCGCGGACCCATTGATGTTGATGACCATTTTCGTCCCTCCTGTGCAAGAAGAACGCTTAGGTCGGCCTCCCTCCCCTAATCGTGTCGGCGTCCGAAACCGAGCATTCTGAGCACGAAAAGCAGGATCACAGCTCCCACGAAGGCGACGATCATCTCCGTGATGATCGGGTGGCCGTTGATCGAGAACTTGATCTTGAGCACCTCGGCCAGCACGCCGCCCAGGAACGCGCCGACGATGCCGGCCACCAGGTCACCCAGCAGGCCGAGCCCATGGCCCAGCGCCACCCGGCTGGCGAGCGCGCCGGCGACGAGGCCGACCAGGATCCAGATGAGCACGGTGTCCATGTCGAGACGGATGTCGATCACTTCACTGACTCCCTTGTGAAAGAGACGTACCAGCGATGGAGATCATGCGGCTTTGGCGGCCAGGTCCTGCAGCACTGCGCCCAGGACGCGGTTGAAGGCCGGGAACGGGTGGATGACGTCGGCGAGCGTTTTCAGCGGAGTGCCGGCCTTCAAAGCCAGCACCAGCTCACCAAGGATCTCGCCCGCCCGAGGCGTCACCATGGTGGCTCCGATCAGCACGCCGCGGTCGCGGTCGCCGACCAGCTTCAGGGTGCCGCCATGGAAGTCGTGGATGTAGCCGCGCGCGGCCTCGGCCGGGTCTGCGGACGCGGTGATGACGCTGATCCCGCGTTCTCGCGCGGCCGCTTCTGAGAGTCCGACCGAAGCCACCTCGGGGTCGGTGAATGTGACGCGCGGCACCGCCGTGTGGTCGGCGCGCGCGTCCTCACCGCGGAGGCGCCGGGCGATTATCTGGCCGTGGTAGAACGCGAGATGCGTGAACCCGCCGATGCCGGTCACGTCGCCTGCCCCATAGACGTTGGCGTGCGCCTCGAGCGTGGCCGGGTCCACCTTGAGCCAGCCACGCTCGGTCTGCTGCAACCCGGACGCCTGCCAGGCTTCGAAGTTGGGCCGCCTGCCCGTCGCCACCAGCAGCCGGTCGGCGTGCACGGTGGTGCCCGACTTGAGGGTCAGGATGACGCCGACAGTGGCCTTCTCGACCCCGGTACACGGGTCACCCGTCAGCACCGTGATGCCGTCGTCGTGGAGGTGAGGCCTGAGGGCGACGCCAGCCTCGGGTTCCTCCGCTCCGAGAAACCGCGGGCCCGCCTCGATGATGGTCACCTTCGAGCCGAATCGCGCGAACGCCTGCCCCAGCTCGACGCCGATGGCGCCGCCCCCCAGCACCGCGAGCGAGATGGGAAGCTCGCGTGGCAGGGTGGCCTGGCGGTTGGTCCAGTAGTCGACCTTGTCCAGGCCCGGGATCGGCGGAATTGCGGCCGTGCCTCCGTTGGCGACCACCACCGCCTTGCGTCCGATCAGCTGCTCGCCGCCGACCTCGACCGTGCGCAGGTCGATCAGCTTGCCGTCGCCACGTACGAGCTTTGCGCCGGTCGCTTCCAACGCCTTCGCAGGCCGGCTGTCGTCGAGGTCGCGAGCCATCCAGTAGACGCGCTTGGAAACTTTCGGAAAGTCGAGGTCCCATTCCACGCGCGAGGCCGCGAGGTTCCGTGCCCGGCCCGCCTCCTCGAGCGTCTCGCCAGAACGCAACAATGTCTTGGACGGGATGCAGCCCCAGTACGGGCATTCGCCGCCCACCAGCTCACGCTCGACCACGGCCAGCGTGAGGCCGCTGCCCTGGAGCCCGCCTGCGATCGCCTCGCCGGCGACGCCGCCACCGAGACAAACGACGTCAAATTCTTGCGGCAACCTCAACCACCTCCGCCCGCATCAGCGCGGACCAAACGAACTCCAAACAGCGTGCCGCGCACTAACGTACTTGAAGCTCGCCGGATTCGCGGCGCCGCGTTGAAGGTCGCGGTCATGGAAGAATCAGTCGGTTCTGAGGTGGGCGCACGACTGAGAGGAGATCGATGACGCTGAATCACAGGCGCTGGTTGGTCCCGGCGCTGGTGCTGGCCATCGCCCTTACCGCCGCCGCTTGCGGCGAAACCGGGGCCGCGGCCGGCTCGCGAGGCTCGCTGACCGTCGGCGCCGTCGACACCGCGAAGTCTGTGCTCCTGGCTCAGATCTACGGGCAGGCGCTCGCCCACGACGGCTATGCGATCACATACGAGCTCAAGCTCGGGAATCGCGATGTGGTCACGCCGGTCCTCGAAGCTGGGCTTGTCGACCTCTATCCCGGCTACGCGGCCACCGAGCTCGAGTATTTCAACAAGGGCGCAAAACAGGCGACCAGCGATGCCGCCGCCACGACCGCGAAACTCAACAGCGCGATCCAGCCGTTTGGCCTGGTGGCGCTCAAACCGTCGCCCGCGGTCGATCAGTACGCCTTCGCCGTCACCAAGGCAACGCAAACCAAATACAAGCTGTCGAAGCTGTCCGACCTCGCAGCGGTCGCCGGCGGGCTCACCCTGGGCGCCGGGTCCGATTGCGGCGCCGCCGACTACTGCGCAGCCGGCCTCAAGAAGACATACGGCATGAGCTTCCGGACGGTGAGGTCGCTCGACGTCGACGGTCCGCTGACCCGTGCCGCGTTCAAGGACGGGAGCATCGACGTCGGTCTCGTCCTGAGCACCGATGGCGACCTCGACTCACTGGGCCTGGTCGTGTTGGCGGACGACAAGCACCTCGAGAATGCGGACAACGTGGTGCCGATCCTGCGCCAGGCGGCGGCCAACCCCGAAGTCGCGAGGATCCTTAACGCAATCGATTCGAAATTGACCACGGCGGACGTGGCCACGATGAACTCACAGGTCGCCATCCAGCTGCAGGACGCCGCCGCCGTGGCCACGGCATGGCTGCAGCAGCACAACTACTGGAGCTGAGGGCTAGAGCGATCCCGCGACGGTGCGGCCGGCCCTGATCACCGCCCTCAGGTCGGCGGGCCTCGTGAGCACCGCGACGTCATCCAACGGGTTGTGGTCCAGGACGACGAGGTCGGCTCTGCGCCCTGCCTCGATGGTGCCGGCGTCGGTCAGGCCAAGCGCCTGCGCGGAGCCCATGGTCCCGGCCCTCAAAGCCTCGTGCGTACTCAGCCCTCCCTCGACCATGCGCACCAGCTCGAGCGCGTCTGCGCCGGGCGGGCCGCTGTCGAATCCCATTGCGATCACGACCCCCGCGTCGCGCGCCGCGACCAGCGTCTTATACGCCTCTTCCTTCTGGCGCTTCGCCTGCTCGACCAGGTGCGGCTCGAAGCGATCCGCGATGCGCTCGGCGACGTCGTGAAAGGTCGAGAGCGTGGGCACGAGCACGATTCCCTTGCGGGCCATGAGCTCGAGCAGCTCCGGAGCCCGATGCAGCGAGAGGCCGTGTTCAATGGTGTCGACGCCGGCCTCGACCGCGAGGCGGACCGCTCCAAGGCCCTCCGCATGCGCGGCCACGCGAACCCCGAGCCGGTGCGCCTCGTCGACGAGCGCGTCCATCTCCTCCCTGTCCAGCTGAGCAGGCTCAGGGTTTTCGCGCAGGACGCTGCGCGCTCCGCCTGCCATCACCTTGATGTAGTCGGCGCCTCGACGGAGCTGATTGCGGACGCACTGCCTCATCTGCCACGGCCCGTCCGCCTCTTCGTACATCGACTTGAACAACACGGCGCCGGGAGCCGTCGCGGACACGATGCGCCCGCAGGAGAGAATGCTCGGTCCTTCCGTCAGGCCCAGCCGGATGGCCTCGCGAAGGACGATCGCGTTGTCGTCATAGCAGCCGACGTCGCGGATCGTGGTGATGCCGGAGCGCAGGAAGGCTCGGGCCGCGTTGGCGAGCACGAAGTAGACGAGCTCGCGGTGGTGAGGCGCCTCGCCCCTCATCGCCAGCGGCACGGCGAGATCGCCCATCATCGCGGGGTCGTCGCCGAGGTGGATATGTGCGTCGATGAGGCCGGGCACGACGTAGGCGCCGCCAAGGTCGATGGCCTCGTCCCCAGGTCGCTGGTGATCGGCCTTGCAAACCTCCGCGATCTTGCCGCCGCGCATGGTGATCGACATTCGCCGCTGCGGTGAGGAAGAGCGAGCGTCGACGATAGTTGCGTCCCAGAGGATGAGGTCTGCCATCAACTCTCGAACAAGCGCTTGCGGAGCGCTTCGCAGAAGACCGCCGCGGACGTGTCCTCGCCCATCTCAGTAGTGATGTCGCCGACCGCTTCGCACACCGCCAGGCTGCCCGCGCCGAGGGTGGGCAGCTCGGGAGCGTCGCCCAGCACGTCGCAGGCCATGACCGCCTCGATGGTCAGCAGCGTCTGCAGCCGGTGGAGGAGCGTTCGCGCGAGCGTCACCGATTGAGGCGCCAGGGTGCTGTGGTCCTCGGCATCAGGGTTGACCAGCGTGGTGGCGAGCGTGACCGGGTTGGCGAGGTGCTTGATCTCGGCCAGCAGAGCCGAGGCCGAATGCACCGACGGTCCCGCGTAGGGCCGGAACGGAAAGCGCAGGCGCCACGCGGCCATCCGGCCGGCCGGAATTCCGTGGAACCGGAGGCGATTGATCCGCCGCTCCGAAAGCATCGCGACGTGGGCCAGCGCGAGCCTCACGGACTCGAAGCTCAAGCCCAGCACGAGCGGGTCGAAGTTTCCATTGGAGATGAGATCGTCGCTGCGAATGGACACCATCGGGTTGTCGCCGCTGGAGTTCAGCTCGATCTCGACGGCATGGCGGGCAAACGCGATGTATTCGCGCATCGCTCCGTGCACCTGGGGCATCACTCGAAAGGAGACCGGGTCCTGCACGGATGCTCCTTCGCGCCTGTCCTCGAGGTAGCTGCCGGACAGCGACTCGCGCATGTGCTTGCCTGCAGCCAGCTGGCCTTCGAACGGTTTGGCCCCCGTCACCTCAGCGCTCAGTGGCTCGAAGTTGCCACCAATCGCCTCCAATGAGAGGCATCCGATCTCGTCCGCCAGCCGGCTCAGCCTTTCCATATCGACCACAGCCAACGCGCCGGTGCCGATCGACATCCCGTTGGCACTGATCAGGGCGAGGCCGTCTTTGGGCCGCAGCTGGCAGCATTCGATCTCCGCCTTCTCGAGCGCCGCGGCTGCAGGCATCACCTCGCCGTGGTAGATCGCCTCCCCTCGGCCGGTCAGCACGAGGCCGACCGCGGCCATCTGGGTGAGGTCGGACGCGCCGACGGATCCGCCCTGTGGCACGATGGGGTGGACACCGGCGTTGAGCAGCCGGATCAGGGTGTCGAAGACGTCCGGGTGGGCGCCGGACCCACCGTGGGACATGCCCACGATGCGGACCAGCATCATTGCTCGCACGTCCTGCACCGGCATCGGGTCGCCGATGCCGCGCGCATGCATGGCGAGCAGCTGGTACTGGTAGTCGACCATGTCTTCGGGCAAGATCTCTCGATCTCGTAGGTGCCCGACGTAGGTGTTGAGCCCGTAGACCTTCCGGCCGCGCTTGAGCGCGCGCTCCACCACTGAGCTGGACCTGCGCACCCTCTCGCGTCTCATCCGCGTCACGTCCAGGCGCGCACCGTGAACGGCGACCTCGTGAACCTCCTCAACGGTCATCGCCCGATGGCCAAGGTTCACGGCCGCGAGCTTGGGGTGGCGCGGCGTCATCGGGCGTCCAGGGCCAGGATCGTGGCGAGGAGCGCGGATGCGCCCGCCTCCACGTACTCGGGCCCGGTCCACTCGTCGGCACAGTGGCTGCGCCCGCCCGCGGAGGGCACGAAGATCATGCCGACCGGTCCGAGACGCGCCATCTGCACGGTGTCGTGACCGGCCCCACTGGCCAGGACGAGAAACTGGAGGCCGAGGCCTTCGATGGCGATCTTCATCGCGGCGCGGACCTCAGCCGAGGTCGTCACCGGCTCCGTTCGCGACATCGCGCTGACTTTCGTTACGACTCCGCGACGCGCGCCAGCCTCCGCCGCCGCCCGCGCGAAGCCCTCATGCCGCTCGTCGAGCCACGCCCTGTCGATGCTTCGAAACTCGGCCCACATCTCGGCCTTTCCAGGCACGACGTTGGCGGCGCCCGGAAAGACTTCGAGCCGCCCGGTGGTCCCGACTCCGCCCGAGGCGAGGCGCTCGACAGCCAGCACCGCCTCGGCCGCCGCGCACAGCGCGTCGTGTCTCGAGTCCATCGGCGTGGTGCCCGCATGCGCGGCTTCGCCAGAGAATATGGCCTGGACGCGGTCGATGCCGGCGATCCCTGACACGATCGCGAGCGGGATGCCTGAGTCTTCGAGCACAGGTCCCTGCTCGATGTGCAGCTCGACGAACGCGCTCATGGACCCAGGCGTCCAGGCGGCATCGCTGATCCGGTCCGGGTCGCCCCCGGCCGACGCGATCGCTTCGGCCAGCGTCCGCCCGGAGGCGTCGCGCGAGGCGAGGTGCGTAGGTGTAAGCGTTCCCGCGATAGAGCGGCTGCCGACGCAGCTGACGCCGAACTCGTTCGGCTCTTCGCCGAGAAAATCCACCACGCGCAGCTCGTGCTGGAGCGCGTAGCCGCTATCGCGGATGCATCGTGCCACCTCGATGGCGGCGAGCACGCCCAGCGGGCCGTCGAATCGTCCGCCGCCCGCGACCGTGTCGGTATGCGACCCGGTCACGAGCAGCCCACTTGACGAACCCGGCAAAGCTCCGACCACGTTGCCGGCGCCGTCCCTTTTCACGGCGAGGCCCGCGTCGCCCATGCTCGAAGCCACCCACTCGCGCGACCGGGTGTAAGCGGGCGAGAAGACTCTGCGCGTCCACCCCTCTGCGTCTGGCTCGCGGAATTCGGCGAGCGCGTCGAGATCCGCCTGCATGCGGGCGCTGTCGACCGCAGGTGTTCGGATCACGCCTCGACCGGCTTGATGAGCTCCACGCCCATGATCTCCTCGACCTCGGCGAGCGCGATGCGATCGCGCGTGCTCGACGAGAGCGGCAGGTGCCGGCGGTGGACGTGAAAAACGGCGAGCTCGTCGCCTTCCCGGATTTCCGAGATGGTGGCGGGCCGGCCGGTCTTCATCGACATCGTGGTGATGACATCCGGATAGGTGGCGACCCGTGCGTCGCCGCGGTCCGCGGTCATGTATTCGTTCAGGTATCTGAGCTCGAGCCCATCAACCGTGAACGCGCCGTGGTCGAACCCGCCGTGTGTTCGCATCGGCCTCGTGATGCGCGCGGGTCCTTCGGCGATGATCGTGCCCTCGGTCACGTTGCATGCGGCGTCGATGACCGCACGCGCGCCCGACCCGTCCGCCGCGCGCATGGCGCGTCCAAGGTTCAGCGCGTAGGAGATGGCGCCGATCGCCCCGTGCTTCTTCACCCACGCAGCCTCGACCGGGTTGCGGGCGGCCGCGATGAACCCGCCCACGCGGACCGAAACGTCGCGGAGAACGTTCGAGGTCGTCACGATCGTCCCCTCGGCGACGAGGCGCAGCTCGCCGTGGGCCTTTCGGTTGCCTCCCGCCACGGCCTGAACCGTCGTGTAACCGGGCCGATCCGTGAGGCCCATGCCGCCGAGCTTGCCGGTTGGGTGCGCGCGCACGTCGCCGGCGGCGTCGAGGACTTTGACACCGAGCGTCGCCGACTGGATCCAGCCGTTGATGGTGGTCGACGCGCCGTTCTGCGCGGTGAGGACAGCGACCACCGGCGCCTGGCAGCGGTCCATCACGAGCTGGAGGGCATTGACATAGTCGCGAGGCTGGATCTCCCAGCCGGCCGCACCTGGCGCGCCGATGGCGGTCACCGTCACCACGAGCGCTTCGTCGGGTAATTCGTCGACGGACGCGAGCACGGGCGTACCGGCATTGGTCGCCGCCTCGGCCATCACCTCGCCGTGCGAAACCCAGCCGCCGCCGCCGCACGCCAGCACAGAGCCGCCCCAGATGCCGTCGACCGCGTCCTCGTGCGTCAGCCTGCGACTCATGGCTTCGCCAATCCGAGCCCCGCGCTGCTTGCCGCCTGCGCGGCAATCTCGTAGCCGGCATCGGCGTACCGCAGCACGCCGAGGCCGGTGTCGGCATCGAGCCCATGCCGGAGCCGTGTCTCAGCCGCCTCGGTCCCATCGGCGATCACGGTCACGCCCGCGCTCTGCATGTAGCCCGCATAGCCGCCCCCGCCAGCGTGAATCGCAACCAGGTCAGCGCCGGTGGAGCAGAGCAGCAGAGCGTCGAGCAGCGGCCAGTCGCTGATCGCGTCGCTGCCGTCCGCCATGCCCTCGGTGCCGATGTGCGGTGCGGTCATGCCGCCGGAGTCGAAGTGGTCGCGCGTGAACAGGACGGGCGCTGCCAGCCGGCCGGCCGCAACCTCAGCGTTGACTACGGCGCCGAACTTCGAGCGCTCGCCGTGGCCGAGCCAGCAGCTGCGAGCCGGCAGACCCTGCACGGCGACGTGCGCGCGCGCCAGCTCGATCCAGGTGCGGACCTCGGGCCGTTCGGGAAAAAGCTCGCCGGCCAGGTCGTCGAGACGCGCCAGGTCGGAGCGCTCGCCGCTCAACGCCACCCAGCGGAAGGGGCCGATGCCCCTGCAGAAAAGAGGACGCGTGTATCGCTCGGCGAAGCCGTCGATTGTGATCGCGTCCGCAACACCGGCGGTGGCCGCCTGCACGCGAAGGTTGTTGCCGTTCTCGAAGGCGATGGTGCCGCGCGACTTGAAGGTGAGGATCGCCCGGACCTCGGCTGCCATCGATTGCCTGGCCATCGCCGAGACCTCGGTCGGATCGACCTTGCGCAGAGACGCCCACTCGTCGAGACCGAGACCCTGCGGCACGTAGCCGAAGAGGGCGTCGTGAGCTGCGGTGAGGTCGGTGACCACGTCGGGGGTGATGTTGCGAGTCGCCAGCTCGGTGAAGACGTCCGCGGCGTTGCCGAGCAGCCCGACCGTCACGCTTCGGCCATCCTTCTTCGCTGTGCCGACGGCTTCGAGCGCGTCGTCGAGTCGGGTGAACGTGGCCGCCAGGTCGCCGCGATCCAGGCTGCGCTGGAGCTTGGCGGGATCGACCTCGACCACCAGGCCGATCGCCCCCAACATTCGAAATGCCACCGGCTGCGCGCTGCCCATCCCGCCCAGGCCGGCAGTGAGGACGAGGCGACCCGCGATCGAGCCACCGAAGTGCTCACGCGCCACCGCGCTCAGCACCTCATAGATGCCCTGCAGCACGCCTTGCGATCCGATGTACTGCCAATCGCCGGCCGTCAGCCCGCCCCACATGGTCAGGCCTCGCTCGGCGAGCGCGTAGAAGTTCTCGGGCCTGGCGTAGTGGCCGACGATGTTGCTCGTCGCCATCACGACGATCGGTGACAGCGTATGGCTCGGGAAGACTCCGATGGGCTTGCCGGACTGCACAGCGAGCGTCTGGTCGTCGCGCAGCGTCTTCAACGCGGCGACGAGCGAGTCAAACGCCGGCCAGTCGCGTGCAGCCTTCGCGAGCGATGCGTACACGATGAGGTCCTCGGGACGTTCGCCGACCTCGAGGACGTTCTCGAGCATGCGCAGGAGCCCCTCCTGACGCCAGCCCAGGCAGCGAAGCTCAGTGCCGCGCGCCGCCACGACTCGCCGTTCAACGTTCATGCGATCTCGCCGCTCCAGCTTTTGGACAGGCCGCGGGCGATCTCGCTTGCGGCCGCCACAACCCTGGCGATCAGCGCCGGTTGGCGCTCTTCGGTGAAGCCGCTCGTCGGTCCCGCCACGCTGACCGAAGCGAAGATCTGTCCGCTGCGCGTGAAGACAGGAGCTGCGACCGCGCTCGCGCCGGCGTCGAGCTCGTCATGGGTGACGCAGTGGCCGCACGCACGGATCGTCTTCAGGTCAGCCTTGAGCGCGCCCGCGGTCAGCCGCTTGCCGCCTGCGAGGATCAGCCCGTCGCCCTGCGCCAGCGCGGTCTCGAGCAGCTGCTCCGAAACCCACGGCAGCATCACCTTGCCCGACGCGCCCGCGTACAGCGGCAGCACGTGCCCTGGCTGATACGAGAGGCGAATTGCCCGCGACGGTTCGACGGCCAGGATGCAGATCGCCCTCGCGCCCGTGGGCATGAGCAGCAGCGATGTCTCACCAGTGTCGGCGGTCAAGGCTTCGAGCACCGGCTGCGCGACCGCCGCGAGCTCGCGCGTCACCTGGCGCTGCTTGGCGAGCCCGAGGTCCATGAGGCGCAGCCCAAGCGAGACATAAGGGCGATGGCTGCGGTCGACCAGGCCGCCGAGCTCGAGTGTGCGCACCAGGCGATATGCGGTGTTGACCGGGATCTGCAGAGCGCCGGCGAGCTCGCTCACCGTCACGGGCTGATCGCGCTCGCGCAGATAGAGGATGAGGCTCACCGCCCGCGCGAGCAGCTGAGTGCCGGCCGCCCACGTGACCTGGTCGCCGTCGGCCTCGGGCCGCTCGCGGGTGCGCGCGCGGAGCGCTGTCACGCGGCCACCGGCCGGACCCAGCGGCCGCCGCCGGGCACGCCGACGACTCCGCCACGCTCAAAGACGCGCCGGCCTCGCACGAGCACCGTCTCGACGGATGACCTGACCTCGCGCCCGTGATATGGGCTCCAGCCCGCCGGCGTGTGCAGCGCCGCCTCGTCGACGTGCCAGGTGCGGTCCGGGTCGAGGATGACCATATCGGCATCGGCGCCGAGGACGAGGCCGCCCTTTTGGGGCCACAGGCCCATACGCCGCGCTGGGTTCTCGCACAAAAGCTGGGTCAGGCGTCCGACCGAGAAGCCGCGTTTGACCACGGCTTCGCCAAACATGAGAGGGAGGAACAGCTCCAGCGCCGGGACCCCGGACTTCGCGTCGGATATCGACAGGCCTTCCTTACGATCCCTCGTCCAGCCGACGTGGTCGGTCGTCACGTACGCGATCGAGCCGCTCGCCAGGAGCCGCCACAGCGCTTCCAGCTCGGACGCGGGGCGCAGCGGCGGGTTGATCTTCACGCGAACGCCCTGACGCACGAGCTCGCCCTCGTCCATGAGGAGGTAGTGCAGGCAGGTCTCCGCGGTGGCGTCCGCGCCGTCGCCGCGCGCTCGAACGAGCGCTGCAGGGTGGCATGGACGATGTGGGTGCGGGCTCCGGTGGCAAGGGCGAGCTCGAGGGCGCGTCCCACAGCCTCGGTCTCAGTCACCGGCGGCCGCCCCGCAGCGTGCGCCGACGCATCCGAGCGACCATCGGCCGCCAGGCGCGCGCCGAGCCGCCGCACGATGTCGTCGTTCTCGGCGTGAAAAGCGATGAGCGATCCAGCCGCGTGGATGCGCTGCATGGCGAGATACAGCTCACCGTCTGGGATGCGCGGGAAACGCACCGGGTGCGTCTCGAAGGTCGACACCTTGAAACCGCAGGCGCCGGCGCTCACGAGCTCTTCGATCTCGTCGAGGCCGCCGGTCTTGGCGATGGTCGCCCACAGCGCCACATCGGTGATCGCTTCGCGACAAACGGCCTCCGTCTTCTGAATAAAAGCTCCGACGTTGGTGATGGGCGTCGGGTCGTCGTAAGGCATGTCGACGATCGTCGTCACGCCGCCCGCTGCCGCCGCCGTGGTGGCGCGGGTCAGGCCTTCGGCGGGCTCGCTGCGCGTGTGCACGTGGGCGTCGACCACTCCGGGCAGCACCAGGTGGCGCCCGGCCTCGATCCGCTCGTCCCCGGTCAGCGCGCCCGGCTCGGCTATCGCGGCGATCCGTCCCTCATCGACCCCAAGGTCGCCGTCCATCAGCCGGCCGTCGGGCAGGACGAGGGAGCCTGAGACCACCAGCTCGAACCTGCCGCGCGGCATGGCGCGCAGTCTAACGCTTTTTTTCACATCGTGAGAACTTTGTCCCGCGGTGGACCGTGCGTTGCGCCCTAGGAGCCACATCCTGGGAAGTTCTGGGTCAGGCGGGGTATACCCTGCCGGTGAAGGCCCGACTGAGGGCTTCGAGCTCCGGGCCGACGAGGCGGGCCTCGGTGATGGGCGGCACGTGGCGGTTCACGTCCAGGACCACCTCGTTGAGCGCCGGCGGCACCGGGATGTCGCGGGCGGCCAGCACGTGCACGGCGACTACGGCGAGGATCCCGATCGCCGAGTCGAGGCAGCGGCCGATCGCGTCCGCCTTGCGCCACGCCGGGAACGACTGCGACGGCACGTCGTTCTGGCCCCATGACCCGGTGTTGAGCAGCGTCGGCTGGGCAAGCGACGCCGCCTCCTCGGCCCATCCGTCCTGGACCATGTGCAGTTGCTTGTACGTGAACTCCGCCTCGTACAGCAGCGGCGCGGTCGAAGGATGCTGGAAGAGACGGTCCGTGTGCCGCTCCGCCAGTTGCGCGAGCTGTGCCCACTGCGAGGCCACGGCGTCGATTGCGGCCGGCGCCTGTGTGTTGTGGTAGCCGCCGGTTGAGAAGACCATGCCTAGCGGGCGCGCGGCGTCGGGCGGTATGTACACGGGGTTGTCGGTCACCGCGCGCAGCGACACCGCGGCGGCCCGCTCCGCCTCGGCCTGGGCGCGCCGGTTCTGGCCCAGGACGCGCCCCAGGATGCGGTGGCTCACCGGTGATTGCCGGGCCATCCGCTCCTTGCGGTGCCCATGCAGCAGCGAGCGCAGCGAGCGCAGGGCGGCGGTCTCGTGCGGGTCGTCCCAAAGCGGCTCGACGTCCGCGGAGTACGCCTCGACCGGCGAGAGCAGCGCCTCCACCGAGAGCGCGAACACGCTCTCTGCCAGGGCCGTGCGACCGCGCGCCGCCAGCGCCACGTCGGCGACGAGAGCCGCCGCGCACGGCGACCCGTTGATCAGCGCCATGCTCTCCTTCGGCTCGAGCTTCAAGCCGCCCAGCTCATAGAAGAGGTGGCCCAGGGGCAGGATCTCGCCCGCGCCGCCGGTGCCCTGCACCGGAACCGCGGGAACGCGGCCGCCAGGCTGGAGCAGCGCTGCCACGGCGGCAGCCACCTGGCCGCGAGCGGCGGTGTGGCCCTCGAGAAAGTTGGCGAGACGGGCGAGCACTATGCCGCGCACGACCCGCGCTGGCAGGGCCTGTCCAAACGACGCGCCGGTCCACGGCGTCCTCGGCCGCGTGTCGTGCTCGCGGTCGACCGGGCCGGCGTCGCCCGGCCCGAAGGTGATGGCGTAGATCTGCGCCGCCGGGTCGGCGGCGAGGCGCTCGGCGATCATCCGCTCGAACGATTCGTGGGCGCGGTCCATCGTGGCCAGGGCTGCAGCTCCGAGCTCCACCGTCTCCCCGCGCCACGCCACGCGCTCGAACGCTTCGAGCGTGATGTCGGCGCGGCGGACGAGGAGGATGGTCACGCGCGAACGAGACGGGCCGCCACCAGCCCCATCGTCAGCGCCAGTGCTCCGTGACCTTCACCGTCCCCCCGCTCGCCAGCGCTTCTTCACACGCGACGGCGACGGAAAGCGTGCCTGCCGCATCGGCAGGAAGGCAGAACACGCCGTTCTTGTTGCCCTCACGCGCCGCCGCGAGGAAGCGATCCACGCTGCGTTCGACCGGATGCTGCCGCGAGGTGGCCTCCACCGATCGTCCACGAGACTGTCCCCTCAGCGCGAAGTCGGGGTCGAGCTCGAGATGGAGGACCGAGTCGCTGCCGAGGACGTCCAGGGAGTATTTGCCCGGAAGGCCCTCCCGCAGCCAGGCGACCTGGATGGTGCCCAGCGATCCATTCGCGAAATTCAGCACGAGCGCCGCGGCGTCCTCGATGTCGCCATGCTCCCCCTGGCTCTGAGCCAGCAGCACCCTGCTCGCCGCGGCCTTGACAGCTACCACCTCGCCTCCGATCGCGCGCTCGAGGTCGATGGTATGGCTCGCCCGCTCGAGCAGGTTCCCGCCGCCCTGCGCGCGATCGAGGAACCACGGCCGGCTCTTCGTCGGGCCGAAGCTGATCCCGATCTGCATGCCGATCTCCTGACCTGCGAGCGTTTCGCGGAGATCGTCCAGCACCTCGACTGCGCGCCACTGGTAGCCCACAGCGCACACCGAGCTGCTGCGGGCGGCCGCGTCGACGATCGCCCGCGCGTCCTCCAGGCCACGTGCGATGGGTTTCTCCAGGTACACGTTGATGCCCTTCTCTAGCGCAGCGACCGCGACCTCGCGGTGCGCAAGCGGCGGAACGCACACGAACACGGCGTCGGGGGTCTCGCGGTCGATCAGATGCCTCCAGTCCTTGTAGGTCGCGGCGCCGCCGGCGAGCTCCCTTGCGCGTGACTCGTCGACGTCGCACACCGCCACCACCTCTGCACCGCCGAGGCGGCGTAGCGTCGCCACATGCTGTGTCGCGATCCACCCGGCTCCGATGATGCCGACACGCACGCACATACCTTATCCGTGCGACGTCTCATGAGTTCCGCGCCCGCCCGTGCGCACGACGCCAAAGTTGAACGCGCAGCCTGCGGGGTGTAGCATCCCCAGCCATGAATCGAGAGTGGCGGGAACAGGTGGAGGGGATCCGGCAGCGCGGCCCGATCGAAAGGACGCTGCTCGACGAGTACTTTGACATCAGGTACGACAGGCGGGAGTTCATTCGGAGGGCGACCGTCTTCGGGTTGTCCCTTTCGACGATCGCGATGGTGCTGGAATCTTGCGGTACCACGAACCCGACTCCGAAGGTCGGTGGGCGCCTCAAGGTCGGCATCATCCCGCCGCCTGCGCACACGATCGAGCCGCACACATTTGCCGACCAGGGCGCGCTGGAGACCGGCAGCATCGCCGGCGAGCACCTGATTCGCACCGCCGCAGGTTTGCAGCTCGTTCCCGAGCTGGCTACCAGCTGGACCCCGAACTCGGACGCATCATCCTGGACCGTGAAGCTGCGGTCGCAAGTGAAGTTCCAGACCGGTCAAGCGATGACCGCTGACGACGTGGTGGCGACCTACAACCGCCTGGTCGATCCCAACTCCGGATCCCAGGCCATCTCTGCGTTCAAGGGCTCCCTCTCGCCCGGGGGCATCACGAAGGTCGACGACCTCACTGTGAAGTTCCAGCTGGACGCTCCCACGGCAAGCTTCCCTTACCTGCTGAGCTCCACCACGTATCAGGGCATCATCCTGCCCGCCAACTACAAGCTCGGCAGCTTCACCAGCACTCCTCAGACGACCGGCGCCTTCAAGATCACGTCGTACACCCCCGGTGTAGGCGCGAAGTACGACCGCTACAACGACTGGTGGGGAGGCCATGCGGCCCTCGACGGTGTCGACGTGACCTACTACTCGGACGCCGCCGCCGCGGACTCTGCGCTGATCGCCGGCACCATCGACCTGATCGGTCAGATCCAGCTAGCCACCGACAGGTCTCTCTTCAACAACCCGAAGGTGCAGATTTTCAGCGCCCATGGCGCCACCCACCGCCAGGTGCCGATGCGGGTTGACCTCAACAACCCTCTTAAAGACTCGAAGGTCCGGCAGGCGATCGCGCTCACCCTCGACCGGCCGTCGATCGTCAAGACGCTTTTCACCTCGTACGCCGACATCGGCAACGACACGCCGTGGGCGCCGGTCTACCCGTCTAGCGTCGGGGCTCCAGACATAGCGCAGCGCGCCCAGGACCTTACCAAGGCGAAGCAGCTCATGTCGGCGGCGGGCTTCGCCAATGGGTTCTCCATCACCCTGACGACCGAGCAGACGGGCGAGATCCCGCAGCTCGCGCAGATCATCCAGAGCTCGGTCAAGCAGATCGGCATCGACATGAAGCTGGACATCCTCACGGCGACCGCCTACTTCGACGGTTCCCAAACTGGACCACCGTCCGGCTGGGGCAACACGCCGTGGCTGAACGCCCCGATCAACATCACCGACTGGGGCCACCGGGCAGTGCCCAACGTGTTCCTCACCGCCGCGCTAGAGACCGGCGGGGTGTGGAACGCCGCGCACTACTCGAGCCCTGAGTTCGACGCCGCCGCCAAGGGTTTCATCGGCGCGATCTCGCTGTCGGACCAGAAAAAGTTCTCCAAGCAGGCCGAAACCATCCTGCTGGCGGACACGCCAGTGATCTTTCCTTACTTCTACTATTACCTCGCGGCTGGATCGAAGTCGGTCAAGGGTTACTACGGCGACCCGCAGGGCAACGTGTTCCTCAGCCACACGTCTTTAGGCTGATCCACCAGTAGGAGCCGGCGTTACCAGGGGAGGGCGATCATGGTCCGCTTCCTGCTGAGGCGGTTCGGACTGGCCCTGGCCACCCTGTTCGTGCTGAGCGTGCTCGTCTTCGCCGCCTCGCAGCTGCTGCCAGGTGACATCGGCCGCAACGTGCTGGGCCCATTCGCGAGCCCCGCCGACGTCCAGCGGCTCGACCATGAGCTGGGCGTCGATCGCCCGGTCTACGTCCAGTACCTCGATTGGGTCTGGAAGTTCATTCATGGCAACCTCGGCACGTCGCTCGAGTACCAGGTTCCAGTGGCCAGCCTGCTCGGGCCGTCACTCATCAACTCGCTGAAGCTCGCCGCCGTGGCGTTCGCGCTCGTGGTGCCCCTCAGCATCTTTGGCGGCGTCTTCGCCGCGCTCCGGAGGGGTCGCTTGCCGGACCGCGTGA
This sequence comes from Chloroflexota bacterium, assembly GCA_005880855.1. GTDB lineage: Bacteria > Chloroflexota > Dormibacteria > Dormibacterales > Dormibacteraceae > UBA10449. The sequence goes on along the minus strand of VBGM01000160.1, from coordinate 33,405 downwards.
TCACGCTGACCGGGCTGTCATTCACGGCCGTGCCGGAGTTCATCTCGGCCATCGTGCTGATCCTCATCTTCGGTGTGCTGTTGAGCTGGCTTCCAGTCACCGCGGCTTACCCGGCCGACGCCGATTTCTTCACCCAGGTCTACTACCTCTTGCTGCCGGGCATGGCGCTGGTCCTGGTCCTCTTCGGCTACATCGCCAGGATGGCCCGGACCGGGACCATAGATGCGCTGGAGTCGGACTACACGCGCACAGCTTTCCTGAAGGGCCTCGACACCGCGACCGTGATCCGCCGCCACGTGCTGCGCAACTCGCTGCTGCCGACCATCGCGGTCATAGCGACGCAGATGGGCTACCTGATCGGTGGCCTTGTCGTGATCGAGAAGCTGTTCAACTACAACGGCATCGGCCAGCGCATCTACACGGCCGCGGTCAACAAGGACTTCACCATGCTGCAGAGCGGTGTGCTCGTGATCGGGCTCGTGTATCTCATCGCAACGCTGATCGCCGACATCCTCTACTCGCTGCTGAATCCGCGCATCCGTTACGCGGCAGCCGAATGAGACGATGAGCACGGTCGCGCCGGCCATCGAGCTGAAGGCGGCCCAGGTTGCACGCCGCGAGACGCTTCGGCAGCTGGTCCGCTCCAAGACCTTCTTGGCCGGGGCGATCATCATCGCCTTCTGGATCTTCTGCGCGATCTTCGGATATCGGGTCGCACCGCACGACCCGCTCGACCAGTCGTTTCCACAGCTGGTGGGGCCGAGCCCCAGCTACTTCTTCGGCACGGACCAGCTCGGCCGCGACGTCTTCTCTCGGGTGCTCGCGGGGGCGAGGGACATCCTGTTGATCGTGCCCGCGGCAACCCTGCTGGGAATCGCGGGCGGAACGGCGGTCGGCCTGGTCACGGGCTACTTCCGGGGCCGTGTCGACGACGTGGTCAGCCGAATCGTCGACGCCGTACTGGCCCTGCCCCTGATCGTCATCGCCGTCACCGTCCTGGTGGGTCTCGGGCATTCCACCGTGACGCTCATCGTCGTCATCGGCATCGTCTTCACACCGATCGTGTCCAGGACCGTGAGGGCGGCGGTGCTGTCCGAGCGGCAGCTCGACTACGTGGCGGCGGCGCAGCTGAGCGGCGAGCGCGCGCCATATGTGATGTTCGTCGAGATCCTGCCGAATGTCATGGGGCCGATAATCGTCGAGACGACGGTTCGCCTCGGATACGCGATCTTCGCCGTCGCCGGGTTGACGTTCCTCGGTTTCGGCGTGCAGCCGCCTTCACCGGACTGGGCCCTGCAGATCGCGGACAACTACACCTTGCTTGGCGCGGGCACGTACGCGTGGACGGTTCTGTTCCCGGGGCTTGCGATCATCTCGCTTGTGGTGGCCGTCAACCTGGTCGCCGACGGTCTGTCGAGAGTGCTCGAACGATGACCGACGGAGCCGCTCCCGCTCTCCAGCTCGACGACCTCAAGGTCGCATACCGCGTGCGTGGCAAGGATCGCCCCGTCCTGCGTGGCATCTCGCTGACGATCGGTCGCGGCGAGTCGTACGGACTTGTCGGCGAGTCCGGATGCGGTAAGTCGACGACCGCCCTCGCCGTGGTCGGTTACCTACCGAGCAACGGGCGTGTCATCTCGGGCTCGATTCGCGTGGCCGGACGTGAGGTGGTCGGGCTGGAGGGTAATGCTCTTCGCCGGCTGCGCGCCAAAGATCTGTCCATGGTCTATCAGAACCCGGGCCAGGCGCTGAACCCTTCGATCCGCATCGGGGACCAGGTCGCGGAGGTATTCCGCATTGGCGGCGCCCAGCACGCGGACGCTCTCCGACGCGCTCAGCAGGCTTTGGGCAAGGTGCAGATCGCCGACCCCGGATCGGTCATGACGCGCTACCCGCATCAGCTGTCTGGCGGCATGCAGCAGCGCGTCGTGATTGCGATGGCGCTCGCCAGCGACCCAGCCCTGCTGATTCTCGACGAGCCGACCACGAGCCTTGACGCGACCATCGAGGCGGAGGTGCTCGACCTGATCCAGCACCTCCAGCAAGAGTTCCACAGCTCGGTGCTGTTCATCTCGCACAACCTCGGGGTGATCGCGAAGATGTGCGAAAGGGTGGGCGTCCTATACGCCGGCCGCCTCGTCGAGGAGGGCCCGGTCCAAGCCGTACTCAACGAGCCGCGCCATCCCTATACCGTCGGCCTCCTCCGCTGTGTTCCGCGTGGGGGTGTGCGTAAGGACCGCGGGCGACTGGACACGATCCCCGGCTTCATGGCCTCGATCGAGGAGCAGCTGCCCCCATGCGTCTTCGCCGACCGGTGCGCGCTCGCTCAGGAAATCTGCCGAACCGAAGAGCCGCCGATGCATTGGGTTACCAAGGACCACGGCAGCCGCTGCCACTTTCACGAAAAGGCGCAGGACCTACCAAGGGTGATGTCGTCCGAGCTTGGAAAGCCACTGATCGTCGACCGCGCGGTGACGCCGCTGCTCAAGGTCGACGACCTCGCCAAGCGGTTCAACCAGCATGGGCGCCAGATCACCGCACTGGCGGGGGTCTCGGGGGCCATCTGGCCAGGCGAGACGCTCGGCCTCGTCGGAGAGTCGGGTAGCGGCAAGACGACCTTCGCGCAGACCTTGCTCGGGCTCGTTTCGCCCAGCCGGGGCACTGTCGAGCTGAATGGCCGTGTGCTGCCACCCCGCCTTTTTGACCGCACGCAGACCGACGTCCGGGTCCTGCAGATCGTCTTTCAGAATCCCGACTCGGCGTTGAACCGCCGCCACTCAGTGCGACGCATCCTGCGGCGCGCCTTGAAGAAGCTCGCCGGGATCACCGGGGCGACCGCCGACAAGCGGCTGGTCGAGCTGACCGGCGCTGTCCGCCTCGCTCAGCGCTACCTGAACGTCCGGCCCAACCAGCTCTCCGGTGGCCTGAAGCAGCGCGTGGCAATCGCGCGGGCGTTCGCCGGCGAGCCGCGCCTGGTCATCTGCGACGAACCCACCTCTTCCCTTGACGTATCGGTTCAGGCCGCGATCCTCAACCTGCTCGTCGAGCTGCAGGCTGAGCGAAAGGTCGCCTACCTGTTCATCTCGCACGACCTCGGCGTCGTGCGCTACATCTCCGACCGCATCGCGGTGCTCTACCTCGGCCGGTTGATGGAGGTGGGGCCGGCCGAGGTGGTCTTCGGCGCGCCGCATCACCCTTATACCGAGGCGCTGCTCTCCGCGGTGCCGACGATCGACGGAGGCGGCCGCGACCGGATCAAGCTCGCCGGCGAGATCCCGAGCGCCGCCGCGCCGCCGACGGGCTGTGTCTTTCACACCCGCTGCCATCGCTTCCTCGGGAAGATCTGCGAAGAGGTCGAGCCGCCTCTCGTCGAGGTCGAGGCGGGCCACCAGATGTCATGCCACATACCGCTGGAAGAGCTTCGGCGGCTTCAGTCCGAGCCCAGGGAGGTCGCGACCGGGGAGGCTCTTTGAGCGGCCGACTGATCATTCGCGGCGGGCGGGTGGTGACTCCGGGCGGCGTGCGCAGGACGGACATCGAGGTGTCGGGCGAACGGGTGGCCGGCTTCGACCCGCGAGGTTCACGTGATGGCGAGGTAATCGACGCAAGAGGCTGTTATGTGCTGCCAGGAGGCATCGACTCGCACACGCACCTCCTCGGCGACGTCGCCTCGGGCACAAGATCGGCGGCGTTCGGCGGCACCACCACCGCCCTCTGTTTCACCAACCCGAGACCCGGTGAATCTGCGCCGAATGCATTGATCAGAGGCCGCCGCGAGGTGGAGGGTCGCGCCGTGATCGATGTCGACCTGCACGCCATCATCGGCGAGCCCGGTCGTATCAGCACCGCAGACCTCGAGCACCTCAAGCGATTGGGAGTGCGCGCGATCAAGCTGTTTCTGGCATTCCCCGAGCAGGGCCTCATGGCTACGGATGGATGCCTGTACGAGGTCCTGCACGCGTCTGTAAGACACGGCTTTCTGGTGAAGGTCCACTGCGAGAACGGAGGTGTCATCGCGGCGCTGGTCGCTGATCATCTTGCGCGCCGCCGGAAGGGGCCCGCCTATTTCGCCTACTCCCGCCCCCCCGACGTCGAGGACGAAGCCATCGGCAGGACGCTTGCCATCGCACATCTTGCGCATGCGCCCGTTTACCTCACCCACATGACCACCGCCGGTGGCATCGAGCGTGTGCGCGCGGCGCGAGCAAACGGTCAGATGGCGTACTCAGAGGTTTGCATCCATCACCTGCTGCTCGACGCGAGCCTATATCGGGGGCGGCGGGCGTCGCGCTTCCTGGTAGCGCCACCGCTGCGCTCGCGTGAGAACGTCGAGGCGCTGTGGTCGGCCGTGGCCGACGGCACCGTCGACACCATCGCATCCGATCACTCGCAGATGAGGTATCAACCGCCGCTTACAAATGACTTCACGGGCCTGCCTTACGGTTTCGCCGGAATCGAGCTGCGGCTCCCGCTGTTGCTGTCCGAAGGGATGCGTCGCGGACTTTCGATCCGACGCATTGCCCAGCTGAGCGCGACCAGGCCCGCGCAGGTCTTCGGCCTGTATCCGCGCAAGGGCGCGATCCTGGCGGGGTCCGACGCCGACCTGGTCGTATGGGATCCACGGCCGCGATGGGAGGTGAAGGCGTCCGCTTTGCACGATGGCATCGGCGCCAGCCCATATTCCGGTATGACCCTCCAGGGCTCCATACGCTATGTGTTTCTGCGCGGCCGGTTGGTCGTCGACGACGGAGAGCTGGTCGGATCGAGCTTGTCGGGCCGATGCCTGATCCCTGCGGCCTGACTGCCGGCTCAGCCCGCGGTCCAGCCTCCATCGGTGGCGATGACGCTGCCTGTCATGTTCTTCGCCTGGTCGCTCAGGAGGAACGCGACCAGCGCGGCCACATCCTCGGGTTGGCCGATACGCCCGAGGAGCAGCCGGTTCCGAACGCGCTCCCGCTCGCGCCTGGCCAGGTCGGTCTCAGCCGAGTCCGCCGATAGCATCGGAGTCTCGATGGGACCGGGGCAAACGCAGTTGACGCGGATGCCATCGGGAGCATGGTCGACCGCCATCGCTCGCGTCAGCCCGATCACTCCGGCCTTGGCCGCCGCGTAGGCCGGAAACCCGGCGCCTCCTACGAGGCCGTATTGCGAGCTCACGTTGACGATTGCGCCGCCGCCGGCCCTGCGGATGAAAGGAATGGTGGCCCGGCTCACCAAGAAGACCCCCGTCAGGTCGACGCCGACGATCGCCGTCCACGCCTCGAGCGAAGTGGCCACGACATCTCCGGTGAAGCCGCCGATCCCGGCCACGTTGACTGCTGCATCCAGCCCTCCGCCCAGCTCCTGCACCGCCGTCGCGGTCGCTTCCTCCACCTCGTCCCAGGAAGTAACATCGGCCCGCACCGTCACTGCGGTGTGGCCTTCGTCGCGGAGCCGGTGCATCTGCTTGTCGAGCGCGTCCGCCTGACGATCGAGGCCGGCGATGCTCCAGCCGGCACCCACCAGCAGCCTGCAGATTCCAGCGCCGATCCCCGAAGCGGCCCCGGTAACCAGCACGTGCTTGCCCTTAACTTCTGACATTCGAAAAAGCGCCCCGATTCAGCAAGCCGATCAGTGACGCGATATCGCCGCCCAACGGCCGGTCGACCTCGATCGGGGGGACAACTTTTCTGAGAATGTCGAAGTGTTCCGCGAGGCCCGCAGCGGGTCCTGCGCCTAGAGACAACGCCTGGTAAGCGGTCAGCAGCTCGCAAGCCATGACATCCCGCACGAGGACATGAACGCGGCGCAGCCTCTCGGCCGCCTCGAACGCGAATGTCATCGCATCCTCCTGTCCCAAGGACGTGTCGACCAGGCCGACCGATGCGGGGATGGCCAGGCGCCGCAGCTCGCCCGCTGCCCCGACTGCGCGCTTGTGGACCACGGTCAGGCCCGTCTGCGGACCGGGCCGTGTCGTCAGCTGGTCGGGCAAGCCGGAGAAGCGGTGATCCAGGAGCCGATGGATGTGTTGCGTGGCCAGCTCGGCCCCCTGGATGAAGGCCAACGAGGTCGCGTCCATCGCAGCGGCCAGCCCGATGGCGTGGAAGTTGCCGCTCGTGACGAACTCATCGCCGACAAAGGCCGGCGAGTCATCGGATGCGCCGAGCGCCCGCCGGACGTCCTCCTCGAGCCGCCCGACACTTCGCTCAACATGGGTCAGCACCTGCGGAACGACACGGAATGAGACAGGCGCCTGGACGCGCTCAGAATCCTGTCGGGAGCCGGCCACGAGAATGCGAAGGTCCCGCAGAACCTGCCCCATCAGCGGGTCGTTCGCAAGCTGACCGACAGCCGAGCTGTACGCCGACGGCGGGGCGTGCAATGCGTCGACGGCGCAGGCCCAGACCACCAGGAGCTGGCGGGCGAGGATTTTCGACTCGCGACGCCGAACGATGGCCAGCCCCAACGTCCCCGGTGCGCCTGCGAGCAGGGCGATGCCTTCCTTCGCGGCAATCTGGTACGGAGCGACCTGGCGCTGTGCCAATGCGAGCGCCGCATCCTGCGTCGCGCCGCTCTCCGATATCACGGACCCCACTCCGATGAAAGTCTGAAATGCATGCGACAGCGGGATGACCTCCCCGGCGCAGCCGATCATGGTGCGCGGGATGGCGGGGACGAAATCGTCGTTTAGGCGGTCGACGAGGAACGTGCAGAGCTGAGGGGTCACGCCTGCATGGCCGCGCAGGAAGCCCGCCAGGCGTGCCGTGAACAAGGCGCGTGCCTCGCCGCGGTCGAGATACGGTTCGCCGCCGACCGCCCGAGCCAGCAGCAGATTCCTCTGGTGGCCCTGTTGCTCCGACTCGCTCAGCCTGATGTCCTGGAGGTATCCGGTGCCGGTGTTGACGCCATAAACGGGCTGGCTCCCCAAGCGCGCGAGGAGGCGGCGGTGAATGACGTCGACCTTTTCCAGCAACGCGGAATCGATGGGCGCCAGTCGACGGCCGCTGAGCGCGACCTGTTCCACAGCTTCCAGATCAAGGTCGTCAGCCGTGCGGATGACGAGTGGTTCCATGGTCACAGCTCGTCGCGATACGTAAGAACGGTGCCGGCTCCAATCGCCTCAGCGCGCCGCCAGACGAGATGTGCGACCGCGACGTCGGTGGTGGCGAGCCCTCGATGCCAGAAGAGGATTCGCTCGTCGGCGCGCTCGCGACCCGGCCGTTTGCCGGCCACGATCTCACCCAGCTCGGCGTGAATTCGCTCTCGGGTCAGAAGGCCCTGGTCGACGTGCGCGCGCAGTGCTCCGAATGGGCCCACGGTCGCCTGTCCCCAGTCGTCTACGACCACTTTGTCCATCACGTCGGTCAGCGAGAGCTCGACTGCACTGATCGTCCCATAGGGAATCACCAGGGTTCCCAAGGCGACCCATGAGGTGCGGAGAAGAACGGCGGGAGCCGTGAGCCTCGAAGCCTCAACCATGATATCGGCCCCTTCGAGCGCCTCTTCGGGCGTGACCGTCGCACGCACAGGCTTACCCAACTCCTTGCTGAGGCGCCGCGCGAACTCCTCCCGCGAATCTGGACGGAGGCTCGTGACCCGGATTTCCTCAAAGTCGAAAAGGTCATCGAGCATCGTCACGTTCCACCAGGCCGTGCCGCGGGCGCCGACGTGGCCCAGGATCCTGCTGTCTCTACGCGCCAGGTGCTGCGCGCCCAGCGCGGTCATTGCGCCCGTGCGGGCCGCGGTGATCATGGTTCCGTCAACGATGGCGAGCGGCGCGCCCGTGTCTCCGTCGTACAGGGTGATGAGCGCGAGCTCGCTCGGGAGACCGTGCAAGTGGTTGTCGACGAAGTCACCAACGACTTTGATGCCGGATACGTTCTCGGTTCCAAGGTGGGCGCGCAGGACGTTGAAATGGCCGCGACCGTCTTTTCGCGGATTGAGATGCACGCGCGGCTCGAGGACGACGCTCCCTTCGCCTTGCGCTCTGACGGCATCGGTGACCGCTCCGAAGATCTCGGCCCTCGTCAAGCCCAGGCTCGCGACATCCGGTCCCGAGATGAATCGCAGCTGCAGGCGACTCAAGAATTGGAACCCGCGGCAGGACGCATACTTGTGAGGGCCTTTTCTCGGCCGCAGATCTCAGGCACCAATCGAGGAGTCGCACCCATCCAGCAACCGCACGACATCCTAGGCGCACCATGAAGATCGCGGCCGCGATCGTGGCGCCGAGTCCCAGACAGATGCGGTGACTGATGCTCAATTACGCCCGCTTGCTCCCTTCGCGAGAATGAGTGGCGAGTTGGCGGCTGACGATCAGGAGCCGCCCGTATCGCCGGCAGGCGTCCTGGTCTGCCACCTGCGTTGAGTCTGCTCGTACCCTGCCCGAACTGCGGACCTCGTGAGTTCACCGAGTTCTCCTACGGCGGCGAGACCAACGCGCGCCCCAAGCCCAACGCACCTGTCGAGAAGCTTGCCAAGTATCTGTATGTCAGGCGCAACGCGAGCGGTCCACAGCAGGAATGGTGGTATCACCGTGCAGGATGCCGCTCGTGGTTCCTGGCACGTAGGGACACCGTTGCGAACACGTTCCTTGGCAGCTACTGGCCTGACGACGCTCGGCGGGAGCGATGACAATCCGGCTCGCGGCCGCGCCCGGCGAGGTGATCGACCGAACTCGAACCGTCAGCTTGTTCGTCGACGGCAGGCCGCTTCCAGCGTTCGAGGGAGATTCCGTCGCCTCTGCGATGGCAGCCGCCGGAGTCGTCGTCACCGGCCGCTCGTTCAAGTACCACCGACCGCGTGGCCTGTTCTGCATGACTGGTGCATGCGCAAGCTGCATGGTCCGCGTGGATGGCGTGCCCAACCTCCAGGCATGCCAGACGCCGGTGCGAGCCGGCATGCGGGTGCAGCGCCAGAACGGAATGCCCTCGGTGGACTTCGATCTCATGCGCGCCGTGGATCGCTTGTCGATGTTCTTCCCTCCCGGTTTTTACTACAAGTCCCTGTACCGGCCTCGCTTCATGTGGCCGCTGGCGGAGCCGTTCATCCGTCAGGCGGCGGGCATAGGGAAGCCACCTGAGACAGCGCTGGAGAAGGTTCACTACCAGTCCGTGAATCTCCATCCCGATGTGCTCGTCGTCGGGGGCGGACCTGCGGGGCTGGGAGCTGCTCTCGAAGCGGCTCGAGCGGGCGCTCGTACCGTGCTGATCGACTCAGAACCTGCGCTCGGAGGCGGCCTGCGGACGATGCGCCGGCCGGTGCGCGATCCCGAGGCGTCCGATGCGGAGGCCGGCCACGTGCTGGCGGAGCGTCTCGCCGGCGAAATCGCGAAGGAAGGAGTCGATGTCCGCCTATCGACGACGGCATTGGGCGTCTTCGAGGACAACCTGGTGGCGGCGGCGGGGCCGAATGAGCTGGTGCGAATACGGCCGCGCCAGCTGGTCATCACCACCGGCGGCCTCGAGCAGCCGCTGTGGTTCGGCAACAGCGATCTGCCCGGAATCATGTCGGCGCGTGGCGCCGAGCGGCTGATGGGCCTCCACCGAGTCCTGCCCGGCCGCGTCGCCGTCGTGCTGACGGGGGACGATCGCGGCTATCAGTGCGCTCAGATGCTTCTCGAAGGCGGCGCGGGCGTCACGATCCTTGATTGGCGCCCCAATCCGGCCGGTCGCGAGGTCGAGGCTGCCGCCGCGGCGGGTGCGAGCCTGCGCGACGCCTCCACGCCGATTCGCGCTGAGGGCGGGAAGCGGGTGCGCTCGCTCGTCTCCCGCAGACAGGGAGCGGATGAACGTTTCGAGTGCGACCTCGTCGTCATGGCGGGTCAGGTGGTCCCAGCGTCGGGCCTTCTTGCCCAGGCTGGAACCCGTATGCGCTACGACGAATCCCTGATGACCTTCGTGCCGGAAGCGATCCCCGACCGCATCCAGGTGGCTGGTGCGGTTACCGGCGCCTCAAATCCGGTGCGCAGCTTGGTCGCTGGTCGGCTTGCTGGGCTGAAGGCAGCCGACGCGACGGCTGCCAGGCCGGCTGCGCACAGGCGTGAGGCGCTGGAAAGGATCATGCCGGGCGGCGGGCCTGCATCGGTGATGCTGCCAGAGGTGCCCAATTCGGCGGCCAAGATCTTCACCTGTCTGTGCATGGACGTCACCACTAAGGAGATGGCGACATCGGTCCAGGAGGGCTTCGATGGGATCGAGCTCCTCAAGCGGTACACCACCCTGGGGATGGGTCCGTGCCAGGGCAAGTCTTGTCTCGCCGGATGCGTGCGGTACGCGGCCGAGCTGACCGGCCGGAGCATTCCAGAGACCGGCGTGCCTACTGCACGAGCGCCCTGGCGCCCAGTCGAGCTCGGGCTGCTGGCGGCAGACCACCTGGAACCCGAAAAGGAGAGCCCTCTGCACGAATGCCACACCGACCTCGGCGCGGAGTTCATCTGGGCAGGCGAATGGCGACGCCCCAAGCAGTACCGCGAGCCGGCTGAGGAATGTAAAGCGGTGCACGAGCGCGTGGCGATCATCGACGTCAGCACCCTCGGCAAGTTTCGACTTCGCGGCGCCGCTGCGGTCGAGCTGCTGGAGAGGCTGTACCCGAACAGGTACGGCGACTTGAAGGTCGGGCGCATCCGCTACGGCGCGATGCTCAACGACCAGGGCGTGATCATCGACGATGGCACGGTAGGGCGCGTCTCAGAGGACGAGTTCTTTGTGACCACCACGACAACTGGCTCCGATGCGATCGACCAGTGGATCAAGTGGTGGATGGCGGACTGGCGGCTCAACGCTCAGTTCGTGAACGTCAGCTCGGCATACGGAGCGATCAACGTAGCCGGACCGCGGTCGCGTGAGCTGATGAGTCGCCTGACGGACGCCGACGTCTCGGCCGCCGCCCTCCCTTACTTGAAACTGGCGCAGGCCGAGGTCTGTGGCGTGCCGGCGATGATCCTGCGCATCGGCTTCGTTGGTGAGCTGAGCTACGAGGTCCACTTCCCGAGCGCCTACGCGGTGCACATGTGGGAATCGATGCTTGCCGAGGGTGCCGACCTCGGCATTCTGCCCTTCGGACTCGAAAGCCAGCGGATCCTGCGACTGGAGAAGCAGCACATCATCGTCGGCCAGGACACGGATGCGCTGTCCACCCCGTACGGTGCGAGTCTTGGCTGGATGGTGAAGCTCGACAAGCAGGACTTTCTTGGCCGCGCGGCGCTGCTGGACGACGCGTCCCACGAGCTCCCTGAGAAGCTGGTTGGGTTCAAGGTCGATAGCGGGGGCCTGCCGCTGGAAGGCGCGGCGCTCGTGCTCAACGGCCGGCCGGTCGGGCGCGTGTGCTCCAGCCGCTGGAGCGATGCGACGTCGGCATTCATCGGCTTGGCGTGGGTGCCTGAGGAGATGGCCCAAGAGGGGACGCGCCTCGAGTTCCGATCCGGAGGGGAAATGGTGGCGGCCCGCGTCTACCTGAAGCCGTTCTACGATCCCGACGGCGCGAGGTTGAGGGCTTGACCGAAGCTGCATCCGTATCTCGGCCTGACGCCGGAACGGACAAGAGGCCCCGCGAGCCGGTCATGCGATCGGTCCTCCACCGCAAGCACACGGACGTCGGCGCGAAGTTCGAGAGACGCGGCGCGTGGTTGGTGCCCTCCGTCTACCGGTCGATCGATGCGGAGATCGATGCGCTCGGCTCTGCCCTGGGATTCGCCGATATCAGCGCCCGGGGCAAGCTTCACCTCAGCGGTGCTGTAGATGATCACGTACGGTTCCTGACCGGCGCGCCGCTCGACCCGCTACATGTCGCGCCGGTGGCAACGGGTGGAGCGATTGCCCGGATAGCCAGGGACTGGGCCCTGGTCCTGGTTTCGCCATCGGCCGAAGGTGACGTTCTCCGTGCGCTGGAACAACAGCAGCGCCAAGGCGCGATGGCGACAGACGTGAGCGGTGCACTTTCAGGATTCCTCGTCGCGGGGCCCCGCCTGGAGGACTTTCTCGCGCGGACGGTGACCATCGATCCGGCCGACCTACTTTCCGGTCGCTGCGTGGCGGCGAGCTGGGCGCGGATTCCAGCCATTCTTGTGATGAAGGATCTCCAAGAGCCGGCGGCGGAGATCTACGCGAGCTCGGACTACGGTCGATACGCCTGGGGCGTCCTGCAGAGCCTTGCGGGTACTCCAGTGGGTTGGCGGGCGCTCGAAGCGTGGGGGTGGAAGTGATTCGCTACCTGAGACCCTGGCGAATGTGGCGCAGGCCCGAGCTCAAGAAGACATACGACGTCGTCATCGTCGGCGGCGGCGCGCATGGCCTGGCGGCCGCTTACGAGCTGGCCAAGAGAGGCGTTCGCAATATCGCCGTCCTCGAGAAGAGCTACATCGGGGCCGGCGGCAGCGGACGGAACACCACGATCATTCGGTCGAACTACCGCACCCCTGACGGCGTGCGTTTCTACGACCAGAGCGTGAAGCTCTATCAGCGGCTCTCCCAGGAGCTCGACTACAACCTTCTCTTCTCGCAACAGGGGCACATCACGCTCGCGCACACGGAGCGGGCGATGATGACGATGGTCGAGCGGGCCGAGGTGAACCAGGCACTGGGCGTCAACAGCCGCGTGGTCGGACCCGACGAGATCGCAAGGCTCTGCCCCGAGCTCGACATGTCCGATCGGGTTACATACCCGATCCAGGGCGGGCTCTACCACCCGCCGGGGGCGGTCATCCGCCACGACGCCGTGGTGTGGGCATACGCGCGAGCGGCCGACCGGCTCGGTGTCGACATCTTTCCCGCGACCGAGGTGACAGGCATCGACGTCGCATCGGGACGCGTAACCGGTGTGCGGACCAATCGGGGCGCCATCTCTGCACCATCGGTGCTCGCCGCTGTCGCCGGATGGTCGAGCCTCGTGTGCTCGATGGCCGGGGTCGAGCTGCCAATCGTCACGCACAACCTCCAGGCGTACGTGACCGAGCCGATCAAACCGATGCTCCACATCATCCTGGTGTCGGCCACGCTGCATGTGTATGTGAGCCAGACGGATCGGGGCGAGATTCTCATCGGTTCGGAGATCGAGCCATACAGCACTTACAGCTTCGCCTCGACGCTGAATTTCCTGGAGACATCCGCGAGGCATGCAACGGATCTCCTCCCGCGACTACGGACGCTCCGCGTGCTGAGGTCGTGGACCGGCCTGTGCGATGTGACGCCCGACTACAGCCCGATCATGGGCGAGACCGACGTGAAGGGCTTTTTCGTCGACTGCGGCTGGGGGACGTACGGTTTCAAGGCCGTACCCATCTCGGGGGTCTGCATGGCCGAGGCCGTCACGACCGGAAGGTCGCCCGAGCTCATCGCGTCATTCACTCCAAGTCGCTTCCGCGAACGGAGGTTGGTCTCGGAGCTGGCAGCCGCCGCCGTCTCGCACTGAGACGCCATAAGCTCGAGCCGTGATTGGACCGTCGCAGGCCTATTCGCCCAACCTGCTGGATGGCGAGCGGATGCGTCAGGACTTCGAGGCCCTGGCCAGATTCGGCGCGACTCCCGACGGGGGCGTCAGCCGGCCGACCTTCAGCGACGCGCACCTTGCCGCGCGGAAATGGTTTCTCGCCCGAGCGGAGGCCGGGGGATTGGCCACCCACGTCGACACTGCCGGCAATCATTCGGCGGTGCTTCGGGCTCGCCATTCGAGCGATGCGCGAGTCCTCTTACTGGGATCTCACCTGGACTCCGTCCCAGGCGGAGGTCGCTACGACGGTGCGCTCGGCGTCGTGGCTGCACTGCATGTGCTGCTCGCCTGCAAGGGGGCCGGCGCAGATCTCCCATTTACCCTCGAAGCCATCGACTTCACCGATGAGGAGGGCACGCTGGTCGGCCTCCTCGGCAGCAAAGCGCTGGCCGGAACCCTGACGCCGGAATTCCTGCAGTCCCCGCGAGGAGGACGCCAGGCCTTGGTCGCCGGGCTCGAGCGAGCCGGGCTGCGCGAGGAACGGCTCTTTGACGCGCGCCGCGACCCCGGCTTGCTCGCCGGCTACCTCGAGCTGCACATCGAACAGGGCCCGCGCCTTGAACGCGAAGCAGTGCAGATCGGGGTCGTCACTGCAATCGTCGGCTCGCGCTCGTTTCGGATCGTTCTCCGCGGTGTACGGGGCCATGCCGGGACTACGCCGATGGACGCACGTCACGATGCTGCTGTCGCCGCGGCCAAAGTCATCCTGGGCGTTCGCGAGATCATCGTTCGCGATTTCCCCAGCTGCGTGGCCACCGTTGGGGACGTGCGCGTCGAACCCGGAGCCTTTAACGTTGTGCCTGGAGTAGCGCGGGTGGCGCTGGAGTTCCGCTCCCAAGACGAGGGCGAGCTGGACGCAATCGAGTCGGAGGTGCTTGCCCGGATCCGCGCCCTCGCCGAGGCGGACGGAATTGGTGTCGAGATCAGCCCGGTCGCCCACTGGCAGCCGACCGGCCTGGATCCGATGATCTGGGGCGCGATCGAGCGCGCTGCCGCTGACCTCGGGTTGACCACGAAACGCCTTCCGTCTGGCGCCGGCCACGATGCGCAGGCTCTAGCCGCTGTGACCCCCAGCGGGCTGATCTTCGTGCCCTCAATCGGCGGTGTGAGTCATGATCCAGGCGAGTCCACGGCGTGGGGCGACGCTGTGAACGGCGCTAACGTCGCACGGCGCTAGCCGGACAGGTGCTCGAAGACACGATGGAGGCGTTGAGCACCCGTGCGGATATCGTCGAAAGTCGCCGAATAGCTCAGGCGCAGATGGCCCTCCCCCGATGGCCCATATTCGGTCCCGCTGCGCACGGCCACGCCTTCGGCCAGCAGCAATTTCGCGAGATCCGCTGAGCGAATGGGGGTATCGAAGCTGAAGCCGACATACAGGTAGAAGGCTCCCTCCGGCCGTGTCAACGTGAGGCCCGGCGTGCCGGCCAGGCCGAGAAGCATGTCTTCGCGCCTCGCAAGATAGCCGGCGATCATCTCGTCGATTGGTTCGCGCCGACCCTGCAAGGCCGCGATTCCGGCCCGCTGGGCCGGCCAGCTCACCACAGAGGCGCAGTTGCTGTGGATGACATAGGCGGCTGGGAGAAGTTCGGCTGGCGCAATCAAGTAGCCCAGCCGCCAGCCCGTCATTGCGTAGGTTTTTGAGAATCCGTTCACGTAGAGAAGGCGGTCCGCCAGCTCGGGCATTGCCAGGCACGTCGAGAACGACTGCGTGAAAACGAGCTCGCCGTAGATTTCGTCTGCTAGCACGAGCAGATCTCTCGCAACTGCGATTTCAGCTATCGCATTGAGCTCCCGCTCGGTGAAGACAACGCCGGTTGGGTTGACCGGGTTGTTGATGACTACGAGCCGCGTCTTGTCGGTGACGGCACGGTGCAGGCGGTCGAGGTCCGGCCGCAGCTCCGGTGTCATTGCGACGAACACAGGAACGGCGCCGATCTGATCGACGATCGCGCCATAGAGAGAGTAGCTGGGGTCGAAGAGAATGACTTCATCCCCGGGATCGAGCACTGCTGTGAGCGCGCAGTAGATCGCCTCCGTCGCACCGGCTGTGATGAGGACATCGGTCGCCTCAATACGTCGACCGGCACGAAGCGAAGCGTGCTTTGCGACGGCAATCCTCAACTCAGGATCTCCACGCGAAGGTGGGTAATGCGTGTAGCCCTCGGCCATTGCCGCTGTGGCCGCATCCACGATGTGTGGTGGGGTCGCAAAACACGGATCTCCAATGTGCAATCGAGCGATGCTCTCGTCAGGCGGTATGTCGATGCCTAGGAGCCTCTCGACATTGCGGCCCCGGAGAGCAGCCTGGCTCGCGCCGGTCCTGCCTCGGCCCATCATTCCGGCTGCGATGAGCTCCTCGGCAATCTGGTGACTTCGAGCAGGTAGGCCACCATGACATCCTTGCCGGCCAGCTTGAGTTCGAAGGCATCGGACCGTTGCACGACACGCTCGATCTGTTCCTTGTTGGTCTCGAACTGATCTCCAAACGGAAAGAAGCTGAAGTCAACGACTCGCGCCTGGAGGCCAAGCCTCTGCAGCTGGCGCGACGTCTCGCGCTGGCTGATGATCGATAGCTGCATGAAGTAAGCCTTTCCGTCCTCGACGAGGACGCGCGGAAGGGTCTTGAGAAAATGGTCGAGGAGGTTTCGTCCCCAGTAGTCGAGTGGTCGGTGCCCGGTAGGTTCATCGAATGGGTTGACCGGCATCTGAAAAAGGCTGGCGACACACACGTCGTAGCGCTGCTGCGGTTCCCACTCGTACAGGTCCACCTCCTCCCCGCTCATGCGGTCGGCCACCCCGTTCCTGAAGGCGTTGGCCATCGTGTTGGCGATCGCGTTACGGTCGACGTCGATCGCGTGAACATGCCGGGCGCCGTTTCGCGCGAGCTGCACAGCGAGGACGCCGCAACCGCAACCAACGTCGAGGCAGGTCTTGTTCTCCCCGATGTTTTGGGAGAAAAGGTAGCGCCAGCAGAGGAAGCTGCCCTGCGTCGGGACGAACACGCCGGGGTCGACGGTGAGATTGGGAAACGGCAGGGGGTAGAGAGTTCTGGCGCGGTCGTCCACCCACGGCGAGGGTTCCGGTTCGAGCTCGGCGGGTTCTTGTTGTACGACCGGCACCGCGGGATGCTTGTGTCCTGGCTTGGTGGCGGCGACCGCCAGGGCAGCAGCAGCGATGTGCTCCGGGGTCGTGCCGCAGCAACCGCCGATGATCTGGGCGCCTTCTTCCCGCCACGACAGCGCCAGGTCGGCGTATTGCGCCGGCCCGATGTGCTCGTCGAAGCGCCAGCTGGGACCTGTCATATGGCCAAGATTCGGGTAGACGCCGAGCGGGAGCTCGGTGAAATCACGAAGCCACCCGATCATCCCGGGGACGTGGTCGATCGGGAGACAGTTGATGAGCAGCGCGCCGACGCCGATGGACTCGAGGCGACGGGCCGCCCGCCCGAACAGATCTCCTTCAGGCGGTCCCCAATGCTGGCCGTAGACGCCGCATACGCCGTGGCGGCAGCGCCGGAACGAGAGCCACACCGGAAACCCCATCTCCTTCAGGACCTCGACCGTCTCAAAGGTTGCGGGGTCGCGGATCAGGGTTAGCGTCTCGAGCAGGATCAGATCCGGCTGCTCCTCCTCGAAGACCCGTGACAGCAGCTCAACGGACTCCTTACGCATCGCGGAGTTGATCTCACCTGAGATCGCGAAGGCCACCGCACAGGTGCTCTGTCGTCCCGCCTCGGCGATCGCGCGCCGCGGGAGCCGGATGCCGAGGCGAGCGATGTCCATCCAGTGCGCACGTTCCGGAGTCGGGCCGCTTAGGCGCTGCTCAGCCTCTGGCGCGGACAGGATCGACCACGTGTTCGTGGAGATGACGTCGCACCCGGCCGCGACGTAGCTCTTGTGGACGTCGAGCACGGCGTGCGGCGCGCGGTACAACGCCCAGGTGCCCCAGAGCTGGCGGTCGAGCCCGGTGTTGTCCGAAGTCGCTCGCTGCCGCTGGAGCTCGGTGGCCATGCCTCCGTCCAGGATCACGCAGCGGTCCGCCTCGAGCAGCCCCTGCAGGCGCTCGTATGCGGGAGAGCGAGCCGCCGACGTGGTCGCGGCCAACCCAGAACCTCGCCTAGCTCGCCCTACAGTCGCTCGGCGTAGTCGCGGTTCTCCTTCTTCAGCGTGGGATCGGTGCCCATGAAAGCGTGCTTCGACATGTCAGGAGAGTAGCGGCTCGCCGCCGGCTTCCGGCCGAGGGCCTCGGCCATGCTCCGAATGTGGTGGGGGCCGGCGCCGCAGCACACTCCGAGGTACCGGACGCCAAGCTCGTGCGCGTCGCGGGTGAAGTCGGCGATCTCGTAACGCGTGCACACGAACGGGTCGAGCGCGGTCGGAAACGGGCGTATGTCCGTGTTGGGGTCGCGAAGCGACTGCATGGTCGGCTGCTCCTGGGTCGTCCGGTACGGCACCGGAAGCGCCGCGACCTCGCATTTCACTGCGTCCCGCACCTCCTTGAGAAGCGGAAGCATGGTGCGTGGTCCGCGCCCGCAGTTGAGACCAACCACATCGGCGCCGGCGTCTTCCAGGCGCTTGGCTGTCTCAGTGGCCGAAAAACCGTCCCGCGTGGTGTCCTCCTGGTGGAACACCATCGTGACCACGGTCGGCAGCCCGGTGGCGCGCATCGCCTCCACCGCGATCAGCGCTTCGCCCAGGTAGCTGAACGTCTCGCCGATCAAGAGGTCAGCTCCCGCCTCGACCGCCCAGGCGAGCTGCTCGTCGAACATTCCTCGCACCGTTTTGTGCGAACCGGGATCGTCCGTGAACAGGTTGGTATTGGAGAGATCGCCGGCGACGAGGGTGCCCGTCTCGTCAGCGACCTGACGCGCGATCTCCAGGGCGTTCTTGTTGAGCGGTTCGAGGAGGTGTTCCTTGCCGATGATCCGGAGCGTCTCGCGGTGGCCGTAGTAGCTGAAGGCCTCGACGATGTCGGAGCCGGCATGGACGAACTCACGATGCAGCTCGGTGATCACCTCGGGGTGCTCGACCACGACCTCGGGGACGAAGGCGCCCGCCTGCAGGTAGCCGCGCCGCTCGCATTCGAACAGGTAGCCCTCGGCGCAGATCACCGAGCCCTGCCGCAGCCGCTCCATCAGCCCTGCCTTCGCGCTCTTGTCGCTCTTGGTCATCAATCTTCTCCTTGCGGCTGAATAGTAGTCGACGGTTACAGCCGGCTGGTCGGCGGCCGCACCGAAAGAGCCTCCGGGTTCAGCAAGCCCCTCGGAGTCTCTCCACGTAGGTACCTCAAGGCATCCTCCGCGGCCAGCACGCCCAGGTCGCGGACTGCATCGTGCGAGTACCAGGCGACATGGGGCGTGATCATGACGTTGGGGCGGTGCAGAAACGGCATCGAGAGATCTGGAAATGGTTCGCGCTCGAGCACGTCCAGGGCCACCGCGGCGACGACTCCGCGATCGATCGCCGCCTGCAGCGCGACGAGGTCGATCAGGTCCCCGCGAGCGGTGTTCACGATGACCACGCCGCGGCGCATCAGGTCGAATGCGCGCTCGTCGAGGATGTGGCTCGTCTTCGAGGTGAGCGGCGTATGCAGACTTATGAGATCGCTCGTCCTCAAGAGCTCGTCGAGCGGAAGTCCTTTGATCCCAAGCTCCGTCAGCTGCGACTCCGTCATATGTGGGCTCGAGGCGACGACCTCCATTCCGAATGCGCGAGCCCTCACCGCGACCTCCGACCCGATCCTGCCGAGGCCGATGATGCCCAGCCTGCGTCCTTTCAGCCGGTGAATGGCGGGAAACTCCGTCGATCCCCAACCACGCTCCGGCCAGCTGCGCTGGAAATGGTTCACCTGGCGGGCTGCCGCTAGCAGCAGGAGCATGGTGTGGTCGGCGACCTCATGGGTGGCGTAGTCGGGGACGTTGGCCACCAGGATTCCCCGCGCGGTAGCTGCGTCGACGTCGATGATGTCGACGCCGACGCCGCACCGGATGATGCAGCACACCTTCCTCAAGCGATTGATGGCGGGTGCTGGAAAGCGCACGTAGGTGACGATCAGAACTTCTGCGTCAGCCGATCGCTTGATGACCTCTTCAGGATCGAGTCCTTCGGGCAGGACCTCGTAATTCGCGCCGGCGGCCTCGAGCGTCGCCACCGCGGCGTCGAGCATGGTCGGGGCGTCGGTGATCACGACCTTTCCCCCAGCGATCGCCCCCTCGCCACGAATCACGGCACAGATAATATGGGCGCACATGGCAGGGGCGGACAGCGCGCGGTACGTGATCATCGGGGCGGGCGTCCACGGCCTCTCCACTGGCTGGCACCTGGCCAAGGAGCTGAAAGCCCGCGGTAAAGGCTCCGGCGATGATGTGCTGATCCTCGACAAAACTGGGATCGGCGCAGGCCCGTCTGGACTCGCCTGCGGCGTCGTGCGGAACAATTACTTCCAACCCGCGATGCGTCGCCTGATGGCGCACAACGTTTCGATCTGGGAATCGGACCCGGAGGCCTTTCACTATCACCCTGTCGGTTTCATGCAGATCAGCCCCGAGGTCATGCATGCCGACGTCGCGCAGATCTTTGGCGAGCAGCAGGCCATCGGTTACGACTCCGTCTTCGTCGAAGGTGAGGACGACTGCCAGGACTACATGCGCGACATGTTCCCGGACTGGCAGGCGCAGGGCATCACCTCCGTCCTTCACGAGAAGAAGGGCGGTTACGCCGAGAACATGCACTCGATGCGCGCGCTCGCCGGCAAGGCGCAAGCCGAAGGCGTGGAGATCCGCGCCGGCGTACGTGTGACTGGAGTGCGGCTCGAGGGCGGCTCTGTGGTTGGCGTGGAGACCGACCAGGGGTACATCGCATGCGAGCAGCTGATCGTGGGCGCCGGGCCATGGGTCCGTGACATCTGGCAAATGCTCGACCTGCCGGCCACAGTCTCGGTGCTGGGCCGCGACGGCAAGAAGTACGAGCGGCCGATGTGGACCTACTGGTGCCTGCAGGAGGGCACGCTAGGTGTCGACCCGAACTATCTGATGGACAGCCACGGCAAGATGCCGCCGGTCATCCACGTCGACACCGACGCTCCGCTCGTCGACGATGAGACCAAGGCTGTCATCACAGACGAGCTGTGGGGCATCTACTACAAGCCGGACTTCAACTTCGGCGGTGTCCAGGGCGGAGCGCAACCGTGGAAGATCGAGCAGCCGGCCGAAAAAGTTGCCGTCGATCCTTACGGGCCCAAGAGCAAGGAGTTCGTGGTCGGCCCGGAGTTCGAACGGTTCTGGACATCAGGCTTGGCCCACTGCCATGAGCGATTCGAGGGCAAGCGCGGGCTGTACCGCAAGGCGCCCACCGGCGGAATCGGAGCCTTCACTCCTGACAACTTTCCTGTCTTCGACAGGTTCCGAGGGAACGCATACGTCATCGCCGACTCCAACCATGGCTACAAGATGATTGGAGTTGGAGCCCTGGTCGCGAAAGAGATGATGGGGGAAAGGCAGGACCTGCTGGAGCCATTCCAGTTCGGCCGGTACGCCACCGGCAAGTTGCACCCCGTGAGCCACTCGCCCTTTCCCTGGAGCTGACCCTCCGGCGCTGACGGGCCGCCGCCCCAATACGCGCGGCGACATTCCCGCTGGCGACGTGGATAATTTGCCCCGATTCAGGCGCGTATTGCCAGGGAGGGATCGTCCGGGATGATCGACAACCATGCAGACAACCTTTTAGGAGAGTTGCTCGCCGGGCGCCTGACGCGCCGAGAGTTGATGGTCAAGGCCGCCGTCCTCGGCCTGTCCGCGACGACGATCGGCGCCTTGCTGGCCGCCTGTGGGACGAACACGACCACCGGCACGGCGGCGCCGACACCGAAGCCAGGAGGCACTCTCCGGGCGGGGCTCACCGGTGGCTCGTCATCCGACACCCTTGACCCGCACCAGGGGCTCACGTACCTCGACACCGCGCGTGCCAATCAGATCTACCAGCCGCTCCTCCAGCTGAACGCCGCCGCACAGACGCAGATGGTGCTGGCCGAGGAGATAAGCCCACACGGCTCTACTTCCGAATGGACCATTCGGCTGCGCAAGGGCGTGACATTCCATGACGGCAGGCCTCTGACCGCCGACGATGTCATCTTCACGCTCCAGCGCATCCTCAACCCCAAGTCACCGCTGACGGGGGCCACGTCCCTCGGCCCGGTGGATCTCCCCAATCTGAAGAAAGTGGACGACCTCACGGTGCAGGTGCCGATGACCAGCCCATTTGGCAGCTTCATCGACCAGCTGTCCTACTGGTACTACCTGTATATCGTTCCTGTCGGCTTCGATCCGGCCAAGCCAAACGGAACCGGACCGTTCAAGTTCCAGAGCTTCACCGCCGGCCAGCAGAGCACCTTCATCAAGAACCCGAACTACTGGAAGTCAGGGCTGCCCTATCTGGACACGGTGACGATCATCGATTTCGCCGACAGCGCCGCTCTGCAAAACGCCCTGGTAGCGAACCAGATCGATGCAGCTGGGGCACTCGAGGGAGCGCAGCTCAAGGTGCTTTCCACCAACCCGGCGATCAAGACGGTCGCCTCTCGTACGGGGTCGATCACGCCATTCACCATGCGGGTCGACCAGGAGCCGTTCAAAGACGTGCGCGTCCGCCAGGCCTTCCGATTCATGGTGAACCGCAAAGAGCTCATAAACGCCGCTTTGGACGGTTACGCGTTCGCGGGGGCGGACGTTTCGTCTCCCTTCGACGCGGACTACAACAGCTCCTTCCATCGTGATCAGGACATATCCAAGGCCAAGAGCTTGCTTCAGGCAGCCGGGAAGTCAGGTCTCTCCGTCGATCTCACCACCGCTCCCGCCGCCACGGGCATGGTTCAGATGGCGACCGTTTTCGCGCAGCAGGCCAAGCAAGCAGGCGTCACGGTCAACCTGAAACCGGTCGACCCATCAACATTTTTCGGCCCCAACTACCTGCAGTGGACCTTCTCGCAGGACTTCTACAACTACTCGCCATACCTGGCCCAGGTCGCTCAATCCCTCCTTCCGACCTCCCCGTTCAACGAGACCCATTGGGGCGACACGAACTACGCATCGCTATACAAGCAGGCGAACGAAACACTGGATGTTGGCAAGCGCCGCGACATCGAGCATCAGATGCAGCAGATCGACTTCGACCAGGGTGGCTACATCATTCCGTGCTTTATCGACGCGCTCGATGCGTACAGCGCCAAGCTGACCGGGTACGTCGCGGCCAAAGTGGGCCAACCGCTCTCACTGTTCGATTTCGAGCACTTCGGCTTCATCTCGTAAGGTCAGGCCCCGCACCACATGAAGGCAAACCTTCTGGCGTCCGACCTTGGCTTTCCGGAAGGACCCGTGGTCATGCTGGACGGCCGGATCGTGTTTTGCGACGGCAACGTCGGCGAGCTGCTTGCGTACGAGAGCGGCAAGGTCGGAACCTTCGCGCGGATGGGCGGGTCGCCGTGGGGCGCGGTGCTGGGCACCGACGGCGCCGTATACGTCACCCAGGGCGGCAACGTCCCCGGCAGCGGCGATACGAGCGCGATATCCGGGATCCAGCGCGTCACGCGCGACGGGAAGGTCGAGCTCCTCCGCTCTGAGGTGGCCGGCCACAAGCTGTACGGCCCGAACGACCTCGCCTTCGGGCCGGACGGCCGGCTCTACTTCACCGACTCCGGTTCGGAGGGAGACTACCGCTTCGACGTGCGCTCGCCCGGGCGGTTGTTCGTCATCGATGGGCACGGCGGTGGCGAGATGCTGTTCGAGCTGCCAAACGTGTATCCCAATGGCATCGCATTCGACGCCCAGCGCCGCCTTTACTGGACGGAGTCGATGGCCCATCGCGTCAGCCGCCTCGAGGGCGGCAAGCCTGCGACGTTCAGCCAGCTTTCCGATGGGCATGTACCCGACGGCATGGCTTTTGCCGCAGACGGAAGGCTGTTCGTCTGCACGACCATCTCGGGGGGTGTCACGGTCCTATCGCCCGTTGGCGAGGTGCTCGAGGAGATCGACCTCGGCCAGCACGCCACCAACTGCATCTTCGACGGGTCTACCTTGTATGTGACGGCGACCCACACCGCCGATATCGAGGCATCCGAACGAACTGGAACCTTATGGCGCGTCGACACGGACGCGACCGGCCTGGACCTGATTCCCGGCAGGTTATGAGCGTGCGGGCCGAAGCCGCGGTCGGCCTGTGACCGTTTCCCCGAGCCCTGCCGCGACAACGACCGGACGGCGATCCGGCAGACATATCGCCAAGCGGCAGCCGCATCCGATCGCCGGCCTTGTGGTCAACCGTGTGGCGGCCGGCGTGATCACCCTGTTGATCGTTTCGGCGGTGGTGTTCGCCGCCACACAGGTGCTGCCGGGGAACGCCGCCTACGCGATCCTCGGACACAACGCCACGCCGTTGAGGCTGCACGCGCTGGAGCTGCAGCTCCACCTCGACAGAAGCGCACCCGAACAGTACGCCAGGTGGCTTGGCGGCCTGCTGACCGGCAACATCGGGAACTCTTTTTCGAACGGTCAGCCAGTGTGGGCCCTTGTGGCTCCACGCCTCGTCAATTCGGCCGCGCTCGTCCTCGTGTCGGCCGTGATCGGATCGGTGATCGGCGTGGCGCTTGGTGTGGTCGCGGCTCTCCGCAAGGACCGGGCGTTCGATCACGCCGTTTCCGTCATCTCCCTCGTTGTTACAGCCTTGCCGGAATTTGTCGTCGGGATCGCGCTCGTGATCGTGTTCGCGACTGTGGCATCTCAGGTTCTACCCGCGGTGTCGGTGCTCCCACCCGGGACGTGGGCCTGGCAGCAGCCCGAGCTGCTCGTGCTCCCCGTGGCGACGCTCGTCATCGTGATCGTCCCGTACATCTTTCGAATGATGCGAGCGGCCATGATCGAGGCGCTGGAGAGCGATTACGTCGAGATGGCCAGGCTCAAGGGCCTGCCGGTCTGGCGTGTGCTGCTGGTGCATGCGCTGCCAAACGCAATCCCGCCGACTGTGCAGGTGATCGGGCTCAATCTTCTGTACCTGGCCGGGGGCATCGTGGTCGTGGAATACCTCTTCGATTTCCCGGGCATCGGGCAGGCTCTGGTCAACGCTGTTTCAAACCGAGACATCCCCGTGATCCAGTTGATCGTCGTCCTGCTGGCGGCGTTTTACGTCTTCATGAACATAGTGACCGACGTCGTGGCGCTGCTGGCCACGCCGCGCCGGCGCATCGCGAGATAGGTCGAATGGGGCAGCGCCCGTCTGAGCAGTCGACGGGGGCCCACATCCGGAGGCGCGAGTGGCTCTCCGTCCTATGGCGGGCGGCTCGCACCCGGCGTGGAACCGTCGGTCTCGCGCTGGTGGCGTTCGTCGTCGCGGTCGCGGTCGCAGGTCCGTTCCTGACGCGAGTGTCGCCGACCGACTTCGTGGTCGCACCTTTTTCCGGTCCGGGGCCGGAGGCTCCCCTCGGAGGTGACGCACTCGGTCGGGACGTCCTGGCCCGGGTGCTCGCTGGCGGATGGCTGCTGCTGCTGATGGCCGCGGCCGCCACTTTCTTCGGCGTCGTGGTCGGCGGAGCCGCCGGAATCAGCGCCGCATATCTGCGCGGCCGGGCCGACACGCTGATCATGCGTTCGGTCGACGTGCTGCTTGCGTTTCCCTCGCTGGTTTTCGCTCTGATGCTGGTGAGCATCCTCGGTCCGAAGCTGTGGCTGATCGTGCTCGCCGTCGGGCTGAGCCATGCGCCACAGGTCGCGCGGGTCCTGCGCGCATCGACGCTGGACATCTCCGAACGCGACTTCGTGAAAGCCGTGGAGCTACAGGGCGTCAAGCCGCGGCTGATTATGGCGCGGGAGATCCTGCCCAACCTGATCACCCCGCTCACGGTAGAGACCGGCCTCAGGCTCACCTACTCGATCATCATCATCGCCGGCCTCAGCTTCCTCGGCTTCGGCCAGCCCCCGCCCTCGCCTAATTGGGGCCTCATGATCAACGAGAACCGGATCGGGCTGCAGCTGAACCCGTGGGCCGTGGTCGTGCCGGCCACGCTGATCGCCGTGCTGACGGTCGGCACGAACACCTTCAGCGATGCCGTGGCGCGAGTTGCGCTTGGAGTCGAGCGGCGCGCCGAGGGCATCATGGCCCTGGACGCATTCGCGCTGGAGGCGCTGCGGTGACCGCCCTTCCCATCGACATGTCCAGCCATCGCTCGCGGCTCGTCCTCGCGGGTTTGAAAATAGTCATGGCGGGGACGACGGCCGACATCGTCGACGAGGTGTCCTTTACCGTACGGGCGGGCGAGGTGCTCGGGCTGGTCGGCGAGTCCGGTTCGGGTAAGACCACGGTCGCGCTGGCGCTCCTCGGGTATCACCGCCGCGGCCTCCAGGTAGCCGGCGGAGAGGTGCTCCTGGAGGGCCAGGACCTGCTCGCCATGTCCGATGGCGACCTCCGCGCGTTGCGGGGCGCGAAGGTCTCGTATGTACCCCAAGACCCCGCCTCAGCCTTGAATCCGGCATTGACCGTTGGGCTTCAGCTCAGGGAGACGCTGCGCGCTCACGCAGAAAAAGGCCAGGCCAGTGTCTCGGACCGATTGAACGAAGTCCTTGCCGAGGTCCACCTGGACTCTTCGGCCGATTTCCTCCGCCGCTACCCGCATCAGCTGTCGGGCGGGCAGCAGCAGAGAGTGGCGATCGCGATGGCGTTCGCGTGCCGGCCGAGCCTGATTGTGCTCGACGAACCCACGACGGGCCTGGACGTCAGCACCCAGCGTCACGTGCTCGAAACCATCCGGAGCCTTTGCCGCTCGTACGGAGTGGCAGCCGTGTACGTCAGTCACGACCTCGCGGTCGTGGGGCAGATCGCCGACCACGTCGCCGTGATGTATGCGGGACGCTTGGTAGAGCTCGGGCCTACCCAGCGGATTTTCGGAGCGCCGGCCCACCCGTATACGCGCGCCCTGCTGCGATGCGTGCCCTCGCAAGACCGGTCGGAGGTGCTGGAAGGTATCGAGGGCCAGGCGCCCCGCCCCGGACGGCGCCCCCGTGGATGCTTCTTCGCTCCTCGCTGCCCGGACGTCCTCCCTGTCTGCCGGGAGGCGCCGCCACCGGTCATCTCCCTCGACGCGGGCGTCCAGCTGGTTCGCTGTGTGCGCGCAGGGGAGACGGCCGACAAAGCCGACCTCAGCCGGCTGGTGCATGTGAGCCACACGTCGGTCGCCACCGCGGGAGAGCTCGAGGTCCATGAGCTGTCGGCCCGCTACGGGACCAAACAGGTCCTCTTCGGAGTCGACGTCAATGTCGGACCCGAGGAGTGCGTGGCCATCGTCGGGGAGTCCGGCTCAGGGAAGACGACGCTGGCCCGCTGCGTGGTCGGGCTTCATGACAACTGGACGGGGAACCTGAACTTTTGCGGCGAGCCCCTCACCAAGGGCTTGCGGCGCCGGACCAAGGACTCGCTGCAGAAGATCCAATACGTCTTCCAGAATCCACACACATCGCTCAACCCGCGCAAGACCGTCGGCCAGATCGTCGAGCAGCCGCTCGAGCACTTCGAGAATCTGTCGCCCAAGGAGCGAGAGGACCGCGTTGTGGCCGTGCTCGACGACGTGTCGCTCAACCGCGACTTTCTCAACCGATACCCCGATCAGCTATCGGGCGGAGAACGTCAACGCGTAGCGCTCGCTCGCGCGCTGGTCGTCGAGCCGGATCTGCTCGTCTGCGACGAGGTGACCTCGGCGCTGGACGTTTCGGTGCAGGCCATCATCGTCGAGCTGCTGCGGCGTCTCCAGCGCGAGCGAAACCTCGCCATGCTTTTCATCACCCACAACCTCGCGCTGGTGCGCAGCATCGCTCAATCCGTGGTCGTGCTGTCGGAAGGCTCGGTCGTCGAGCAGGGCTCGGTCGAAGACGTGCTGGAACACCCGCGCGCCGAGTACACCATCCGCCTGCTCGAAGACATCCCGAAGCTCGCCGAAACCGGACCGACCGCCCGTTAGTCTCGTGCCGGCGTCGTGGCCCCACTCACCCGATTGCCCACCAGCAGCTTCAGCTGCGAGGCTTTGCCGGGCCATGCCTCTAGCAGCACCCCTGTCGGGATCATCCTCGACGACCAACGGAGCGCGAGGATGAGTGCCAGGACGTTGTCGACCTTGCCGATCACCGGCACGAAGTCCGGAATGATCGTGACCGGGGATACCGCGTAAAGGAACCCGGCCCAGGGAATCACGCGAGCCCGGCGCGGCACGGACTTCGATCGCATCAACCGCTGGAACATCGTGAGCGTGGAAGGAAGCACGCTGACGGCCGACTTGACGGCGCCATCAGGCAGGAATCGCGCCAGGAGAACGGCGGCAATCCATACTCCCGCCCACGCAGCGAGCACCGCGATGAGCGCCATGGCTAGTTGTGACATGAAGAGCTCAGCTGGAAAGTTGCTTCAGCGCTTGGTCGCCGCCGCACGCCGCCGTGAAGACTTCGCCTCCGGCGGCTTCCGGCGACTCAGAAAGCCTCGGAGCGCCCGAGCGTTGGCCGGCTCGATCCGGTCGAGGCGCGGCACCCCGACGGCCTCGAGCGCCTCGTCCAATCCTTCCCGGCGCCCGATGACCACGGTGTCGTAGCCCCGCCGGTGGAACTCTTCGACCTGCTCGGCGACCTGCTCGAGGAGTGGCCGCGCTACCGCGCTCGGGTAGTCTTCGGCCGGCAGCTGGATCGCCCCCCACTCCGCCTCCAGCAGGATCGGTACCGCATCGAGCCCACCCTCGGGCGGGTTGAGGTAGCGGTCAGCAACGAGCGCGACCCGGTAGGAGCGCCTGTCCCGCGGCCACACTAGCCGAAGAACGCCTCGAGTCGAGCCTTCTCAGTCCGTTTGTTGTAGTCGGGCAGCGGTTGCGTGATTCCAATGGACCGAGGCTCCGCCATGCCCCTGTCGGCCATCTCTCCACGGAGCTCCTCGATGAAGATGCCCTGCCCGGGGGTCAGCTCGCTGCTGCCTTCTTTCCATGTCGGCAGGCCGGCCCGTTTCGAGTCTGAGCTCGTGATGCACACGCCCATCGAAGGACTGCCCTCAACCCCGACCAGGACCACCTCACGACCTGCCTTCAGGTGCACGTCGATCGCACCGACGACAGCCGATGCAAGCCGCCGGCAATGACGCCGGAACGCCATCGTGTCGTATTGCTCGCGCACAGCCCAGAAGCGGTTCAAACCGGTGAAGGCGAGCTCGGGACACGGCATCTGCTCGATGCGCCAGCCGTTCTCCCGAAGCACGTCGACGAGCGGCGAGTAGATCCCCGGGCACCGCGCGCCCCCAATCGTCTTGGAGTTCTGATTCAGCATGCAATGCGCCACGAACGCGACTCCCGGCATGAGTCGAGTCTAGAGGGTGTTTGCCATACTTACGCCCGATGCCGCTCTGCGCGATCGTCACTGGTTCGTCCTCAGGCATCGGGCGGGCGGTGGCGCACAGACTGGCGGCCGACGGTTTCGCCTTGCTGTTGGCCGACGTCCAGCGCGATCCATTGACCGGTGGCGCGACCACCGACGAGCTCATCAAACGTGCCGGAGGTGCCGGTGAGTTCGTTGCAGCTGACGTCTCCAGCCGTGACGACTGCGAACGGCTCGTGGCCCTTGCGGTCGAGCGCTACGGCGGCCTTCACGTGCTGGTCAACAACGCCGCGATCGCCGGCGCACACTCCAAGCCCTTCCTGCAGACCAATGACGAGGACTGGGACAGGATCATGGCCGTCAACCTGCGCGGCCCGTACATGCTCTGCCAGGTGGCCATCAAGCAAATGCTTTCCCAGCCGCTCCGAGGCGACACGCGCGGCCGGATCGTCAACATCACTTCGCAGCACGGCATGGTCGCGTCGCCTGGGCATTTCGTGTATGCGGTCAGCAAGGGTGGGCTCGTGCAGATGACCCGACAGATCGCGGTGGAGCACGCGCGCGACGGCATCATGTGCAACGCGGTGGCCCCTGGCAAGATCGTCACCGGAACTCCGGGCGACCTGAGCCGTGACGAGGCATCTCTCGCGTACGTGAAGTCGCGGACACCGTTTCCCCGGCTGGGGGAGCCCACCGATGTGGCCTCGGCCGTCGCTTTCCTGGCGTCCGACGCGGCGACCTACATCAGCGGCATCAACCTGATGGTCGATGGCGGATGGATGGCGTATTGAGCTCTGGACCACGACGCGAGTTCGTGGGCTACGCTGGCAACCCGCCCTCCATCCAATGGAAGGACGGCGCGCTTCTCGCTGTGAACCTCGTCATCAACTACGAGGAAGGCGCCGAGTACAACATTCCTGACGACGGCGTCAACGACAGCTGGGGCGAGTATACGTTCCAGTACGGACCCGAGACCCGAGACCTGGGCACCGAGATGCATTACGAGTTCGGGAGCCGGGTCGGGATCTGGCGGCTCGCGAGGCTGTTCGACGAGCACAACATCGACGTGACGTTCAATGCGTGCGCGCTCGCGCTCGAACGCAACCCACCGCTGTGCGAGTGGCTCAAATCCCGAAACCATGACATCCTCGGCCACGGCTATCGGTGGTACGGGCCGGACAACGAAATCGGCGCGAAGATGACCCGAGAAGACGAGCGTGCCGAGATCCAGCGAGCGCTCCAGTCATTCCAGAAAACGATGGGCCACCGGCCAAAAGGTTGGATGGTCCGCTCGTTCCCGACATTGCACACCCGCGAGCTGCTGGTCGAAGAGGGCGGATTCATCTACGACTCCGATTCGACCAACGACGAGCTTCCCTACTTCGTCAAGACACTCAACAAGCCGTTTCTCGTCGTGCCTTACACGAAGGTGTACAACGACACGCGTTACCTGATCAACCCGACATACTCGACGCCGAGGTTCTTCTTCGAAACGCTGAAGATGGGCCTCGACTACATGCTCGGTGAGGCGAGACAAGCACGCGCGGGCAGGATGATGTCGGTCGGAATTCATCCCCGCTGGAGCGGCCAGGCAACCCGCACGGCGGCGATCCGCGACTTCATCGAGTACGCGCTTTCGCAAGAGGGCGTTCAGTTCGTCCGCCGGATCGACATCGCCGAACAGTGGATTGCCGCCTTCGTTGGTCGCTGATCTGCTGCTCGGTGCTACGAAGCCTGTGAACCACGCTCGGTCGTCACGCGCTCAGGTGACGGCGGCGCTGAGGCCGCAGGCGATATACCTTTGTTTCGGGTAACGGGATGCCAGACGAACACCTAGAGGGCGCTTGATGCGCTGTCGCATCCCGATGGGGCGGCTGCGCCGCTTGCAGCCGGCTGCTGCCGCCGACTCCTGGTGAGGATCATTGCCGCTGTGCTGCCGGGGACTTCGGCCCCGATCGAGGTCCGGGAGCTCGACCTCGCCGCACCTCGGGCGGGCGAGGTGCTGGTCCGGCTGCACGCGAGCGGCGTCTGCCACAGCGACCTCAATGCGATCGACGGCACGTCGGCCACCCGCTGCCCGGCGGTGCTGGGGCACGAAGGCGCCGGGGTGGTCGAGGCGGTGGGCGCGGGTGTCGAGATCAAGCCCGGCACACACGTCGCGCTCTCGTGGATGCCTTCGTGCGGCCGGTGCGAAGAGTGCGTACGCGGGTACACGCACCTGTGCCGGAACGCGTGGGGCGGCATGAGCCATGGCGGGCTGCTGGACGGGACGCCGCGCCTGGCATGGGACGGCCGGCCCGTCTACCACTATTCGTATCTATCGACGTTCGCAGAGGCGGCGGTGGTTCCCGAGCAGTGCGTCATCCCGATCCCGGACACCGTGCCGTTCGAGGTGGCGGCGCTGGTCGGGTGCGCGGTGTCGACCGGCGTCGGGGCGGTGTGGAACACGGCCGGCGTGCGACCGGGCGAGCGCGTGGCTGTGATCGGCTGCGGCGGAGTCGGGTTGAGCGCGGTGCTGGGCGCCCTCGCCATCGGGGCGAGCCCCGTGATCGCCGTCGACCTGTCCGAGCAGAAGCTCGAGCTGGCGCGTTCAGTGGGCGCCACCGATACCGTCCGTTGGGCCGACAGCGCGGATGCGACCGCAAGGGCGATCAAGGATGCTTCGGCTGGCGGCGTCGATTACGCCATCGAAGCGACCGGAAGGCCGGAGGCGATGCAGGCAGCGTTCCTCGCCTGCCGCCCGCGCGGAGCGGCCGTGCTCATCGGCATCGCACGCGGCGACGCGATGCTCACGCTGCCGGCCATCGAGATCCCACGGTCGGAACGGCGAATCCTCGGCAGTGCGTACGGGTCGGCGCGTCCGGAGCGCGATTTCCCGCGAATCCTCCAGCTGTACGCGGAGGGCCGCCTGCCGCTCGATCGCCTGATCTCACACCGGATGCCGCTGGCCGAAACCGCCGCCGCAATCGACCTGGTGCGAATGGGCACGGCCGTGCGCGCGGTGCTCCAGCTCGCATGAAACTTGAGGATATGGACGGACGCATCGGCGAGGGTTGGTCGGGGGACCTGCCCAACGGATCCCACATCAACGTCGTGATCGCACGGAGGGGCTCGCCGACAGCAGCATCCATCGTTGGCGCGCTCGCTGCGCCGCGACCCGGCCACATGCCGTTTCTTGCCGTTGCGGAGTCGGGCGCCCTCGTGAGGCCGGTCACCGTGGTTGTGAACAAGGTGACCGTTGACAGCGACCTGCTCGAGCGGATGACCTGGGGCGCGGGCCAGGTGGGGATTGCCCAGGGAGTGCTGGACGCGGTCGCGGATGACCTCATCGACCCCGCCCTGGCCGGCTCCCTCGTGGTGCTGGTAGCGCTCTGGCTGGATCCTAAGGTGGACGATGAGACCGCGGTTCGGAAGGCGGCGCGCGCGGCAACGCGGGCAGCGATTGAGGACGCCCTCACCGATCGCAGCGCCGATTTCGTACGGGCTGTGGCGGATCGGCGCGAGCACGCCTCCAGCCGCTTCTACACCGGTAAGTAGATGAAGATCACCGGCATCAAGATGCGGCGCTTGCGGCTGCCGCTCGACCCGTTTTTTCATGCCGCATGGGACCCGGTGCCACGCACGCGGTTCGATGCGACGGTGGTACGTATCGAGACCGACGAGGGCGTCGTCGGCGTCGGCTCGGGCGACACCATGGATGGCTTCGAGCCTTTCGTGGAGCTCTTCATCGGCAAGAACCCGATGCACATTTCGCGGCATGTGCGAGCGCTCGAGACGATCAGCTTTCATGCTGGTCGCTACTGGCCGCTCGAGGCCGCGCTTTGGGACATCGTCGGCCAGGTCACCGGCCAGCCGGTGTCGGTGCTGTTTGGCGGTGCGCTCGACGCGCTTCCCGCGTACGCCTCGACAGGCGAGGTCAAAGCGCCCAACGAGCGGGCGGAGTCGGCGCTCGCGCTTCGCGAGCAGGGCTTCAAGGCCATGAAGATCCGCTTCGTTCGCGAGCGGCTGGCCGACGGTCTCGCCGCGGTGCGCGCGGTGCGCAAGGCGGTGGGTTCGACGATGGAGATCATGGTCGACCTCAACCAAGCGTGGCGGATGCCGGGAGACATCGACCCGGCCCTCGACCCGGCCTCGGTCAGGCGCACCGTCGAGGAGCTCGGCGACCTCGGCGTGCTGTGGGTGGAGGAACCGCTGCCCGGGGCCGATGTGTCGGGATACGCCAGGCTTCGCTCCGAGACCGGCGTCCGCATCGCGGCGGGCGAGATGATCCGCACGGTGCCGGAGCTGCTCGCCCACCTGGACGCCGATTCGCTCGACGTCTACCAGCCCGACGTGGTGCTGGCGGTGGGGATGTCGCGGGCACGGCTGGTCGCCGAGCTGGCGTTGCTCAAGAATCGGTGGTTCACGCCGCACACATGGACCAATGGTCTCGGCCTGGTCGCCAACCTTCATGTCGCCGCCGGCGTCGGTGGTGGGCCGTTCCTCGAGTTTCCATATGACCCGCCCGGATGGACCGTGGAGCGTCGCGACTTCTTCCTCGCGGAGCCGCTTCGCATCCG
>VBGM01000159.1 GCA_005880855.1 Chloroflexota bacterium | reverse complement strand
ATTCCGTGATCGAGGATCACATCGCCATTCAGCGCCCGGACCTGAGCGCCCTGGTAGCAGACGATCGGTCCTTCGAGGTTGAGCTTGAGCACCCACGGCAGCGCGCCTGGAAACGGCCGGCCGGTGCACGCGATCACGTCGATGCCCGCCGCGACGATCTTCGCCAGCGCTTCGACATCGCGCGGGTCGAGGTTCAGGCGCGCGTCGATGATCGTGCCGTCGAGGTCGAGGGCCAGAAGTCGATACCGGGTCGAGACCGCTATCGCTTGACCTCGGGGTTGAGCAGGTTCGGCGGCCGGCCACCCCGGACGGCTGTAGCCATGTTGCGCGCGGCCATCGCCGACATCTCTGAGCGGGTCCGCACCGTTGCACTGGCGATGTGCGGCGCGAGGACGACGTTGGGTAGCGGGATAAGTCCAGGGTGGATCGCCGGTTCGCGCTCGTAAACATCCAGGCCGGCCCCCGCGATCTTCTTCGCGGTCAAAGCCTCGACCAATGCCGCCTCGTCGATCACCGGCCCGCGCGAGGTGTTGATGAGAATGGCCGTCTTTTTCATCTGGCCGAACTGCGGCGTGCTCAGCAGATGCTGCGTCTCCGGCGTCAAAGGCACGTGCACCGACACGAAGTCAGACTCGGCAAGCAACCTGGGCAGCTCCACCCGTGTCGCGCCCAGCTGCTGCTCAGCATCCGGCGGCAGCCCTTGGGGGTCGTAATAGAGGACGCGCATATTGAACCCTTTGGCGCGATGTGCGACGCCCCGGCCGATGCGTCCGATGCCGATGATGCCCAGGGTGGCGTTGAACACGTCCGCGCCGAGGATCATGTCAATCGCCCAGCCCTTGAACTTGCCCGAGCGGGCGAAGTAATCCGCCTCGACGACCCGGCGTGCCGTGGCCATAACCAGGGTGAATGCGAAGTCAGCCGTCGCATCGTCGAGCACGCCCGGCGTGTTGGTGACCATCACTTTGTGGGCTGTCGCCGCGGGCACGTCGATGTTGTCGAAGCCGACGGCGACGTTGCTCACGATCTTCAGGCCTGGCGTGGACAGCACCCCGTCGCGAATCGGATCCATCAACTGGCTCACGATGCCTATGCAACCCTCGGCGGCCTGCCGGATGTAGGCCTCGTCGAGCGGGAGGTCGAGCGAGTATTCGACCACCTCCGCTGCCTCCGCGAGGATCGCGGGACCAGGGTCGAGGATGGGGTGCATGAGGAGCACCCTCGGCTTGGGCTTGCTGCTCACGGATTCAACCCCAACTCGTGTGCGATCGGCTTAAGGGCATCGCGGACGATCTCCACGTGCTCGTCGAAGGGTATACCGAGCGCCTCAGCGCCCGCCGTGAGCTCTTCGCGATGGACGCCGCGCGCGAAGGCCTTGTCCTTCATCTTCTTGCGCACGGTGCTCGGCTCGACCGCGCTCAGCGATTTGTCCGGCTTGACGAGCGCGCAAGCGATGATGAATCCGCACATCTCGTCGACCGCGTTCAGCGCCTTGCGGATGTTCGAATCGCGCGGCACGTCGAGGTAATCGGCGTGCGAGGCGATGTCGTCGAGGATGTCCTCGGGCCAGCCTTTCTCGCGAAGCATCGTGATCCCGCGCATCGGGTGCAGCTCCTGGGTGGGTCCCGACTCGTAGTCCCAGTCGTGGATGAGGCCCAGCACCGCCCAGCGCTCCTCGTCCTCGCCAAAGCGGCGCGCGTATGCGCGCATCGCCGCCTCGACGCTGCGCATGTGCCGCCGGAGCTGGTCCGACTGTGTCATCGAGGTCACCAGCTCCCATGCCTCTTCGCGGGTCGGTGTCGCGCTCACTGCCGATTTCCACCCATCGATCTATGGACGACGAGCAGAACGAGTGCCCATGTGCCGCAGACAGCCACCCCAGCGCCGAGAACCGTCACGAGGACCGCGTGCCCAATAGGCCCGAACGCACCCTCCAAGGATTCCACCGCCACCAGGAGCCCAAAGAACACGTACATAGCGCCTAAAGCCCGATATGGAGCCGGCGGTAAATCTGCCGACATTCCGGCTAACACACGGAAGATGTTGCGGCCTGTCGCCAATTGCGCAACTCCAAGGGCGCATAACAGCAGGCCGCAGAGCAGAACTACCAGGCCGACGAAGTTCACAAGACCTCCTCCAACGCCCGCAGCAGCTTCTGGTGTTGGTCCCGGGTGCCGATGGTGATGCGGAACCAACCTGCGATCGGCTCCCGATCGTAATGCCGGATCAACACCCGTCGCTCGCGCAGCGCGTCCGCGACCGCCGCGGCGGACGGGCCGCGAGAGGGCTTGACGAACACGAAGTTGGCCGCCGACGGGGAGTGCTCGAAGCCGAGCTCGCGGAGCTGCTCCTCGAGCCATCCGCGCTCAGAGACCACGTAGTCGACGATTTTCCGGTGGTGCACCTCATCGTCGATCGCGGCCACGGCCGCCACGATGGCGAGGCGGTTCAGGTTGTACGAATCCTTGACTGCATCTAGCGCCGCGATCAGCTGAGCATTGCCCAGGGCAAAGCCGATACGCATGCCCGCGAGCGCATACGACTTCGACATCGTGCGCAGGATCAGCAGGTTGGGGTGCCTGCCGACCAGCTCGAGCTGTGACTCCGGCGCGAAGTCGACATATGCCTCGTCCAGCACGACCACTCCTTGCGATCGCGCAAGCACCCGCTCGACCGACATGCGGCCGTGGTGAGTCCCGGTCGGCGAGTTGGGGTTGACGAGGAACTTGAGGGGCGCCGGGTCATCGACCAGCTCGGGGGTCCAGGTCCACCCTTCAGAGGTGGGATGGATAGACGGCGTGGCCTCGTGCACGCGGCAGAGCGGGTCTAGCAGCGGATAGGTCGGAGTGGAGTACGCGACTCGATCGCCGGCCCCAGCGAAGGCACGGAAACACATCTCGATGAGCTCGTCGGCGCCGTTGCCCAGCCCTACCTGGCCGGCGTCGAGCCCGAAATGGGCGGCGATCGCCTGGCGCGCAGACGCGGCGGTGGGGCTCGGGTACAACCGCAGCGACTCGTCCGTCGCCGCCTTGATGGCCGCGATGACTTTCGGCGACGGCGGCAGCGGCGACTCGTTGGTGTTGAGCTTGACCCAGTCCTCGCCGTCGGGCGGTTGCTCGCCGGGCACGTAGGGCCTGTAGCCCGCGAGCGACCGCCTCAGGAAGTGCGTGGCTTTCGGCGAGAGCTCGTGGCCCTCCGCCGCACTAGGCGCCCGATCGGCGCCCTGCGGGCGCCTATCCTTCGTCATCTTCTGCGCTGCTCGCTTACGCATCTACGATGCGCGCGCTCCGCTGCTCGAAGCTTCCTTGGCTTCGGGCGCCGATTGCGTCGGAGGTCTCACGATCTTCGCCTACGCCACTTTGCGACATTCGAGCAAGAAGGTTTCGAATGCGAGCCTAGGGCTCACGTTCTGCTCCAGGTAGCCGAGGGTGTCGTACGAGAGCTCGAGCAGGCGCGCCCACCGGCCCTGCTCCCTACCGCGACTCGTGAGCATGCGGCGGCGCAGCTCGATCTGCCAACTCGCGATGGCGAACAGCGCGGGATCCTCGACCTCACCCTCGCTCCGGCGCCATGCCATCTGGCTGCCATCGAGCTCGGCGGCCACGCGAAGCGGAACGTCGGCCGGCGCCCCGAACACCTCTTCGAGACGCCGCGTCCATACGTCGTGCATCTCGATCACGCCCTCATCATTGGCGACGCGCAGAGCCCACCCGGGCCTTCCGCGCGCGAGCTCCGCGAGCAGATGCGCGCGCCCTGGCTCGACACCGAGACCCAGGAGCAGCTTCTCGATCTCGGGCGCGGGGACAGGATGAAAGAACAGGCGCTGGCAACGCGACACGACGGTGGGCAGCACGACGAAAGGATTGAGGCTCGGCGTCGTGAGCACGATCACGCGGTGCGGATGCGGCTCCTCGAGCGTCTTCAGCAGCACGCCCTGGTCCTGGTCGCGGAGGCGGCCGACGTTGGCGACCAGAGCCACCCGGCGAGTGCCGACGGCCGGCTTGAGGTTGAGGAAGGCCTGGAGCGAGAGCTCGTGGAACTCGGGCGGCTTGTCGGGCAGCAGCCTGAGCTCGTTGATGGACAGCGCCTTGATGCGGTCGTCCTCCCAGTAGTCGGGGTGACGGTGCAGCCTGGCCTCCGGGAGTAGCGCCGCGGCGAGGGCGCGGGCGGTGGTCGATTTGCCCAACCCGGCCTCGCCGACAAATAGGTAGGCATGCGCCAGGCGACCGGAGTCGATCTGCGATCGGAGCTGATCCAGCGCTCGGGTGTGCCCGGCGACGCCGGCGAAAAGATCCCCCACGCGATGACTTTAGGGTTTCACGGGTTGGCCGCTCCGCGGCGCACTTGCGGCCTTGGCCTCGCGTTCGCGGGCGAGCCGCTGCGCGCGCCCCTGCAGCCAGACCTCGCGGATGCGCTGCAGGGCGGTCAGGTTGGTGAGGATCGCGAGGAGGAAGACGACCGCGGTGAGGACGAAGCCTCCGAAGACAAGCCCGATCACGGTCACCACCACACGTTCCGGCCGCGCGAACAGGCCAGTCTCACATGTGAACCCCAGGCTCTGCGCCCGGGCCCGCACGTAGCTGACAAGGAATGACCCTGCCAGGGCCGCGCCGGTGGCGACGATGAGCCACTTCGCCATAGGCCCGCCGGCACTGACGAAATATGCGATCAGCCCGAGGTACATGGCGCCCTCCGAGTACCGGTCGAGCGTGGAGTCGAGAAAAGCGCCGTATGGATAGCTGCGGCCCGTGGACCGAGCCAGA
The DNA here is from genome assembly GCA_005880855.1 of Chloroflexota bacterium. Classification (GTDB taxonomy): domain Bacteria; phylum Chloroflexota; class Dormibacteria; order Dormibacterales; family Dormibacteraceae; genus UBA10449. The sequence goes on along the minus strand of VBGM01000159.1, from coordinate 15,248 downwards.
GCGCCGTCCAAGATGTCGAAGGTGCCCGCAAAAGCTAGAACGATCCCACCGAGTAGAAGATGGCCGGATGCGGCGAGCACCGCGGCGACGAACGTCAACGCCGTGCCCACGACGGTGATCTGGTTTGGTGTCACCGGCAGGCGACCCAGCGCCGCCATGAGTGCTTCCGCGTGGCGCCGAACCCAGGCTTCAAACCGCGTCGTGAACATTCATCACCTCTCGTGAGCCAACTGCTTCTCGCTGCGCGCGCGCCAACCGTGCGTCTGCATAGACCTTGAGGACCTTACCCGCGACCTCTTCCCACGAGTAGCGCTGCGCCTTCTCGATCCCGTAAGCGCCCATGCGCTTTCGCAGCTCGCCATCTCGCGCCAGGATGACCAGGGCCGCGCCGAGCTCCGCCCAACCTTTCGGATTCACCGTCAGGCTGTCGCGGCCTGGCTCGAGCACCGACATGTAGCCGTCAATCTCGGTGGCGACGACCGGCAGCCCGGTGGCCATCGCCTCGAGCAAGACGATTCCGAAGCTCTCGCCGCCGGTCGCGGGCGCGCAAAAGATGTCGGCGCTGCAGTAATACCTGGGCAGCACGGAATCGGGCACGTAGCCCGCCATCACCACGTCGGGCAGACGATGCCTGGATATATAGGACTCGACGCTGCCCCGCAGCGGTCCATCCCCAACCACGATGAGCCGGCTGTTGGGGACGCGCGGTTTCATGAACTCGTATCCGCGCAGGAGGTAGCCCAGGCCCTTTCGCTTCTCCAGCCGGCCGACGAAGAGAATGTTGACCTTGTCGTCACGAAGGTGGCGGATCGGCGCATGGCCAGGATGGAACAGGCTGGTGTCGATTCCGTTCGGGATGACCTCGAGCGGGAATTCAGGAAAGTAGCGATGGACGAATGCCTTCGCCGGCTCGCTCACCGCGATCCCACGATGCAGGTGGGCCAGGTATGGCTCGAGCAGCGGTCGACCGTAGAAGTAGCCGATGTTGGATTTCGCGAATGCGTGGAACGTGCCAACGTTGGCTGCGGACGACAGCCGGAGCATGGTTATCGGCAGCGCGGGCATAAGCGGCTCGTGGAAATGGAGGACGTCGAACCGCTCGCGTTCGATGATCGCGGCCACGCGGTCGGCGAGGTGGAAGCTGAGCGTGATCCGGGCCACCGAGTCGTTGGCCGGGACTGAGATTGGAGTCCCGATGCGGTAGAACTCGGCGCTGTCGAAGTCCACGTCGGCGCGGCTCGATGGGGCAAAGACTCGCACCTCGTGACTGAGGCGACGGAGCTGCCACGCGAGATGTCGGACGTGGTCAGTCACGCCACCCGGCGACGCGAAGTCATAGGGAGAGACGAGGCCTACCTTCTAGCTAGGGGGAGCCTTCCCAGATCCGGTGCGGGATGTGCCATTGGTCGGGGTGTCGTCGAATGAAGTCTTCGATGTGCCGAAGCAGCTGCTGCGTCACGCGCACCTCGTCGGCCTTGGCATCGCCGGTCGGCTCGGCGATGACAGGCGGCACGGCTTCTGCCCTGTAGGAGTCGTCTGGAAGCCGAGAAACGCAAACCGGCAGCAGCGGGGTGCCAAGGCGAACCGCGATTGCCGCCGGTCCGAGCGGTATTGCAGCCGGCCGGCCGAAGAAAGGCATCACCTTACCGGTCCCCGTGATGTCGCGGTCGATCGCGGTGACGACCATCTCTTGATCGTGCAGTGCCTGGGTGACCTTGCGCAGGCCGCCAAGGTGAAGTGGCAGCACGCTGATACCGAGGCGGGCCCTGGTGTCCCGATACCACTCGAAGAGCGCCCGCGGTTCCAGCTCCTCGGCGAACAGGCTGACCGGCGCCAGGGTCGCGGACCAGATCGCCGACACCACCTCGTACGAGCCCATGTGGCACGAGACCACCATCACACCTTTGCCGACGGCGCGGGCTGTCTCCAGGTAGCGGAAGGCATCGGCATCCACATGAAGGAGCGGGCGCATCGCCTCGACCTTCATCAGAGGCAGCATCATCAAGTCGGCGTAGGCCTTGGCGTGGTTCCGAAAATTCAGCCACGACAGCTTCTTCAGCTCGGCCGGTGTGAGCTCTGGGCAGGCAACCTTGAGGTTGTACTCGAGGCGGGGCCGCGCCAGAGGCGAGAACCACCATGCGAACCGCGCCGCGAAAACCCCGAGCGCGTACGCCCAAGACCGTGGTAAACGCTCGACCAACGACTGCACCGCCTTGAATGCGCGCCAGCGCCATTCACTCACTCCTCAGCCCTGAACATGGGCCGGAATGCGTACCACTGGTCGGGCCGCTCCCGGATGAAGTCCTCGAAACGGCCGACCACGCGCTGCATGACCTGCTCTTTGGTGTCGCCATCACGAAGGTCTAGCGGGTTCTCGAGGTGAATGGTGTATCGCCCAGGTGCGGTTCGGAATTGCGTCGCGGGCATGAGGGCCGCGCCGGTCTTGAGCGCAATCGATGCGGGGCCGCCGGGCACGACTGCGTGGCGTCCAAAAAAGCGCACCGCAACGCCGGGACCCTGCTCGAGGTCGCACAGCAGCGCCACGATGTGATTGGCGCTCAGCGCCTCCGTGATCGCCCGCACCGCGGCACGGCCGAGCATGATCACATGCATTCCGAATCGCCGGCGCGTCTCCACGACCGCGTCGTTCAGCGATCCAGGAAACCGCTCCGCGACGGCGGAGATCTTGTAGCCGAGCGCCGCGGCATACGAGCCCGCCATGTCCCACGAGCCCATGTGCGGGACGGCCATGATCGCGCCGCGGCCACGGGCCAGCGCGGCGTCGAGGCGATCGCGCCCATCCAGGGTGATGCGCTCGATCAGCTCTTCCGGCGTAAGGCTGCCCATCAAGACGAAGTCGATGAGCATGCGGCCGTAGTTCTGAAACGCACGCCTGGCCACGCGCGCAACTTGTGGGTCCGAGCGCTCGAGCCCCAGGGCGGCGGCGTAGTTGTCGAGCGCCGCCCGGCGCTGCGCCGGGCTGAGCCAGTACCACGCGGCGCCGCCCGGAGCGGCGGCAGCGTGACGGATGCCAGGCGGGACGACCCGCAGGATCCGCGCACCGGCGTAGTAGCTACCAGCGAGCAGCGGTGGTCGCCGGCTTCGCTCGCCCGGTGCGTCGGACGCGGCCGTTCGGCCCAGCCTTCCCAGCATCGATGAACTCCTCCACCAGGCTTCTCGCCTCGGAGTCGCTGTACTGCACCGGAGGCGACTTCATGAAGTACGAGCTCGGGCCTTCGAGCGCGCCTCCGATGCCGCGGTCGAGTGCCAGCTTGATGCAGCGAACCGCGTCGATGACGATGCCCGCCGAGTTCGGCGAGTCATGCACCTCGAGCTTGAGCTCGACGTTCAAAGGCACGTCGCCGAAGGTGCGGCCCTCGAGCCTGATGTACGCCCACTTGCGGTCGTTCAGCCAGGGCACGTAATCGGAGGGTCCGATGTGCACGTTGTCAGCGCCGACGTCGTAGTCGAGCTGCGAGGTGACCGACCGTGTCTTCGAGATCTTCTTCGACATCAAGCGGTCGCGCTCGAGCATGTTCAGGAAGTCCGTGTTGCCGCCGAAGTTGAGCTGGTACGTGCGCTCCAGCTTGACCCCGCGATCGCGGAACAGTCGTGCGAGGACGCGGTGGATGATCGTGGCGCCGACCTGCGACTTGATGTCGTCGCCGATGATCGGCAGGTTCTTCTCTGTGAAGCGCTTCTGCCAGTACGGCTCACGTGCGATGAAGACAGGGATGCAGTTGACGAAACCCACGCCGGCCTGCAGCGCCTGCTCCACGTACCACTTGGTCGCCTCCTCGGAACCGACCGGCAAGTAGCTGACCAGCACGTCAGCCTTCGTCTTCCTCAGGATGCCGACCACGTCGGAGGTCTCGCCTGGCGCCTTGACGACGATGTCGGACAGGTATTTGCCGATGCCGTCGTGCGTCATTCCGCGCTGGACCTTGACGCCGATTTTGGGCACGTCCGTGAACTTGACGGTGTTGTTGGCCCCGGCGAAGATCGCTTCCGAAAGGTCGAGGCCAACCTTCTTCTTGTCGACGTCGAACGCGGCGACGAACTCGATGTCGCGCACGTGGTAGCCACCGAGGTTGACATGCATCAACCCCGGCACGGAGGCCTTGGTTGAGGCGTCGCGATAGTAGTGAATCCCCTGCACCAACGACGACGCGCAGTTGCCCACGCCGACTATGGCGACACGCACCTTGCCGTCGTGCTGACCGTCCTTATGGCCGTTTTTCTGGCCGTTTTTCATGCCCTGACCTCCTCGCGCACTTTCATCCGATCCGTGATGCCAAGCAGTTGATCCAAGCGCGCTCGCATGCGCGCGATGTTCTCCACATCCAGTGAGCAGTACACCTGGCGCCCGTCGCGACGGGTGCGAATCACGCCGCCGACCCGCAGCGTGCGCAGGTGCCACGAGATGCGGGGTTGGCTCATGCGCAGATGCTCGGCGAGGTCGTTGACGCTCTCTTCGCCAACCGTGCCCAGCCGCTCCAGGATGCGGAGGCGGGTGGGGTTGGCGAACGCCAGGAAATGGTTCGACAGGTCGTGGTTTGGATTCGGGAGAAACATAAAGGTTGCTTTATAGGATTCTAATGCATAAAGGACCGTTTATGCGTTAAGGGGGCTGCACCCGACCCGATTCGACTCAGAATTCGTTGTCAAACGGTGCACGTCGCGAGAGGGAGGAAATGGGCCCGCCGGCTGCTGCCCGCGATTGTGGTCGGCTGCCTGATGGCCGCAGGAGGCGTCACGGCCGACGCCTTCACACTGATCAATGGCACCCCGGGCATCTCAGTCTCGCCGACATCGGGTCTGGCCAGCGGGGTCTTCCGGATTCGCGGCACATACACGAGTCAAACCTTCTGCTCACCCACCGCTCAGCCTCCTCCGTTGATCTTCAAGTTCTTTTGGGAGTCCACGTCAATCTGGGTGCTGACGGTCTCCACGTGCGACTTCACAACCTACAAATGGGATACCGGTTGGAGCCAGTACATGCGGCCACCAGGCCAGCCCGGCACTGGTCCGCGCACGCTAGAAGTGGATATCTACAACGCCAACACGGGCGCTCTGATGCCGAACGGCAAAGCGACGACGACATACACGGTGCATGCTGCGCCGCCTTCACCGTCTCCCTCGGCATCTCCCTCGCCATCGGCAAGTCCGAGTCCCAAGGCGCCGGCTTGCTACGTCGAAGGGCATACGCGCGCGTGCCCGTCACCCACCTCGGTGAGCTGCACGAACCCGCCGACGGCAGGGCTTCCGCCCAGCTCTGGGGGTGCGACGGCGGCCTTGATCATCGGGGCGATACTGGCCGGCGGGTTGCCACTCGGCGGAGTCGCGATGGTGATGTTTCCTGGATTCCGGGTGCGGCGAAGCCGGCTGAGCCGCCTCGCAGCCCTGATTGGTCTGGGGTCGTTGCTGATCGTGACCACCGAGTGCGTCTTCAGGCCCTCGGGCCAGACCACGCAGCCGCCGACGCCCGTGGCGGCAACGAACACGGTCGTGGCTTTCGAAGTTACGCCCGACTGCCGCGGCTACTGGACGGCGAGCAGCAACGGCGGCATCTATCCGTTCGGAGCCGCCGGCAGCTTCGGGAGCGCGGGCGGCCTGAAGCTGAACCAGCCGATCGTCGACGTCGAGGCCACGCCCGATGGCGGCGGCTACTGGCTGGTCGCGTCGGACGGCGGCATCTTCCCCTTCGGTGACGCGGTCGGCTTCGGCAGCACAGGCGGCCTCCACCTCAACAACAAGCCGATCGTTGCGATGGAAGACACCCCCGACGGCGGCGGTTACTGGCTGGTCGCCAGCGATGGCGGTATCTTCCCCTTCGGCGACGCGGCCGGCTACGGCAGCACCGGCTCCACTCGGCTCAACCAGCCGATCGTCGACATGGAGGCCACGCCAGACGGAGCGGGCTACTGGTTGGTCGCAGCCGACGGCGGCATCTTCCCGTTCGGCGACGCGGCCGGCTATGGCAGCACAGGTGGCATCCACCTCAACAAGCCAATCGTCGGGATGGATGCGACACCGGACGGACATGGGTATTGGCTGGTCGCAGCCGATGGAGGAATCTTTCCGTTCGGCAATGCGGCCGGATTCGGAAGTACGGGCGGCCTGCACCTGAGCAGCCCGATCGTCGGCATGGAGGCGACGCCCGACGGCCAGGGCTACTGGTTGTTCGCCGCCGACGGCGGCGTCTTTCCCTTCGGCGATGCCCCCGGCCTCGGCTCGCCCGCCGGCCACATCTAGCTAGGGCGGCGGACCAGCTCCAGGAACTCCGCCCGCGTGCGCGGGTCTTTGCGAAAGGTGCCGAGCATGCACGACGTGATCAGCTGACCGCCCGGCTTCTGGACACCGCGCATCTCCATGCACAGGTGCCTGGCCTCCACGACGACGCCGACCCCTTTTGGAGTCACGGCCTCATTCAGGGCCTCGGCGATCTCCTTGGTCATGCGCTCCTGCAGCTGGAGGCGGTGCGCAAAAGCCCCCACCAGGCGCGGGATCTTGCTCAGCCCGACCACCTTTCCCTTCGGCAGGTACCCGACGTGGCAGCTGCCGAAGAACGGCAGCATGTGGTGTTCGCAGAGGCTGTAGAAGGGAATGTCTTTGACCAACACCATCTCGTCGTAGTCCTGGTCGAATACGGCGCCGGCGATGATGTCGGCCGGGTTGATCGCATAGCCGTCGGTCAGCTCTCGCAGCGCACGCGACACCCGAGTCGGCGTCGCCTTCAGGCCCTGTCGCGACGCGTCCTCGCCGAGCTCGCCGAGCAGCGACTCGATCAGCTCCGGAATCTGGTCTCGATGGGTTAGCTTCGGCTTTGCGATTGCTAGATGCTCACACAATTGACGCGTGGATGCGATCGCGGCCGCCCAGGTCCTGTCCGAGATCGGCTATCTCCTGCGGCAGGACCCCAAAGAGGTCTATCGCGCCCGAGCGTTCTCAGCCGCGGCATGGGCTCTGGCGCTCGAACGGCCTGACCTCGAGGCCCTGCACAAGAACAACAAGCTCACTTTGATCGAAGGTGTTGGAGAGGGCATCGCCAAGGTGCTCGCCGGTCTCGTCGAATCCGGCCAGAGCTCGTACCTGGAGCGACTTCGCGCCGAGACCGGACAACCTGCGCGCGATGACGAATCGGCCATCGAGCTGGACGCCTACCAGGGCGACCTTCATTCCCACACCGACTGGAGCGACGGCCGCGCGACCATGCTCGAGATGGCCCGCGGCGCGAAAGCGTTGGGCTACCAGTACCTCGGAGTCACCGACCACTCTCCGCGCATCAAGGTCGTAAACGGCCTCGACGCCGAGCGGCTGCTGGCCCAGTCGCGTGCGCGCGAGCAGGTCGAGAACGAAGTCGGCATCGCCCTGTTGCAGGGCATCGAGGTCGACATCCTGGAGGACGGCTCGCTCGATCTGCCCGACCAGGTGCTGGAGATCCTCGACATCGTCGTCGCCTCGCCGCACGTGAAGCTGCGGCAGGAACCCATGGCGATGACGGAGCGCATGTTGCGCGCGGTCAACAACCCGCATGTCGACGTCATCGGCCATCCCACCGGTCGCCGGCCGGGCTCTCGCGAGGGCGCGAGCTACGACTTCGAGCGTGTCTTTCGCGAGGCCGCCGCCAGTGGCGTCGCCATGGAGATCGATTGCGACCCCGCGCGTATGGACCTCTCGCCCGAGCACGCGCGGCTGGCGCTCGAGCTGGGATGCAACTTTTCGCTCGATGCCGACGCCCACGCCCCCGCGGAGTTCGCCTATGTGCCCATGGGCGCCTGGATGGCGCGGCGCGCCGGCATCCCGATGGACCGCATCTTGAACTTCAAGCCGCTTGAGGCGTTGACAATGATTGCAAAATGACGTCCAATTGGTCAGTGGGCAAGGCGACCACGGTCCGGTTCTCCGACGAGATGTTCGAGCGGCTTGACCAGGCCTCGGCGCGCACGGGAATGCCCGTCAACTCGATCGTGATCGCCGCTTGCCTGGAATGGATGCAGCGCCACACACCCATTGCGGGTGGGGAGGCGGGCGCATTTGAGGTGCCTCGTTTCGGCAAGTCGGTGGATTTTGTCGCGCCGCGGTGGGCAACGCTGAACCGGGCCGTCAAGATGGCCATCGCCAGCCGCACCTCACCCGGCATGTATCCATTCGCGCGGTTCACCGATCACGCCAAGGAGCTGCTCACGATGGCCCAGCGCGAGGCAGAGCAGTCAGGGCATTCGTACATAGGCACCGAGCACATGCTCCTAGCGTGCTTCGGCAATGCTGAGTTCCTGGCCGCGAAAGTCCTCGACACTCTTGGCATCGAGCAGGAGGCGGTCAGATCGTCCATCGACGAGGTGATCGGCGCCAAGAAACCAGAGCTTCGCAAGCACATCATCCCCACCTCGCGGGTCAAGAAGGTGATCGAGATCGCCTTCCACCTGAGCGCATCGGCGGACGATGAGCGCGTCGGTACCAATCACCTCCTTCTCGCCCTGGCCGCCGAAGGTGACGGGATCGCCGCGCACGTGTTGAAGGACCTCGGCGCGACCAAGGACCGCATCCAAAAAGAGGTTGGTCAGCTCACCGAACCCGAAGCCTGAGCCCAGAGTGGTTCGGCGCGGCTTTACGATCAACTCGAATTGACAAAGCTCGGGATCATGATCGAAGGCCAGGAGGGTCTCAGCTGGGAACGGTGGCGCCGGTTGTGCCACGACGTCGAGGCCCTCGGGTTTGCATCGCTAAGGCGCAGCGAGCACCTGATTTCCTTGATGGGGGACGACAGCCGCGATTGCATCGATTGCTGGACGTCCCTTGCGCTGGCGGCGGAGTGGACGAAGACGATCCAGTTCGGCCCGATGGTAAGCCCGCTGACGTTTCATCACGCGGCAGTGCTCGCGCGCCAGGCCGCGGCGGTCGATGTCCTGAGCAAGGGCCGGCTCATCCTTGGAGTCGGCGCCGGCTGGAACGAGCGAGAGCACGAGATGTTCGGCATCCCGTTCCTCACCGTCGGCGGGCGCATGGACCTTCTCGAACAAGGGGTAGCGCGCATCCGAGATACGTGGGCCAAGTCCAATCCCAAACCCGCCCAGAACCCGATTCCGCTGCTCATGGGTGGCGTCGGGGAGATGCGGGCACTTCCGCTGGTCGCGCGCGAGGCAGACGAGTGGAACTACACGCGGATGGACCATGAGGAGTATCGCCACAAACGTGACGTGATCAATCGCGCCTGCAAGCAGATCGGCCGCGACCCCGCAACCATCCGCTACTCGGTGATGGTCAGCTACGTAATCGGCAGAGATAAGGACGAGCTGCGAGAGCGAGCTGTGAACCTGGCCAAGGTGGTGCCACGACTCAAGCGAGACTCCCCCGACGAGACTCTGGCGGCCGCGAAGCAATCGATGTTCGTCGGCACCCCGGACGAGGTCGTCGATCAGATCAAGCGCTACGCGAAGCTCGGCGTGGAGCTTTTCATGCTCCAGCACTTCCTGCTCGACGACTCTGATGCGCTGAAGCTCCTGGCGTCGGATGTCATCCCGGCCGTGGCTTAAGGTAGGCGCATGGATTTCGAGCTCAGCGAAAGCGAGAAGAAGTTTCGCGACGAGGTCCGCGCCTGGCTCGAGGCGAACAAGCCACGTGGTGACGGCGCGTCCGAAGAAGGCCAGAGGGACTTCATCGAGAGCCGGCGCACATGGCAGAAGAAGATGTACGACGCCGGGTACGTCGGCATCACGTGGCCCAAGGAGTACGGCGGGCGCGGCGGCGGCTTCATGGAGCAGCTCATCTTCAACGACGAGATGATCCAGGCCCAGGCGCCCGAGCCCATCAACGTGATCGGTCTTGGCATGGGTGGCCCCGTAGTCATCGCCCACGGCACGGAGGAGCAAAAGAAGCGCTACCTGACCCCGCTGCTCTCAGCAGAGGAGATCTGGTGCCAGGGCTTCAGCGAGCCCAACGCGGGCAGCGACCTGTCGGGCCTTCAGACGCGGGCCGAGGACAAGGGCGACCACTACCTCGTCAACGGCCAGAAGGTCTGGACGACGCTGGCGCACGTCGCCAAGTGGTGCATGTTGGTCACGCGCGAGCGCAAGGAAGCCAACCCTCGCGACGGCCTGACCTACCTGCTCGTCGACATGGAGAGCCCCGGCGTCGAGGTGCGGCCGCTGGTCCAGATCACCGGCGACGCGGAGTTCAACGAGATCTTCTTCAAGGACGTCGAGGTGCCGAAGTCGCAGGTCCTGGGCGAGGCGGGCAATGGCTGGGCGGTGGCGATGACCACACTGCTGCACGAGCGCGGCACGCTTGGCATGGCCCTGGCGACCCGCGCGCAGATCACGGCCGCGGAGCTCGCCGACCACGCGCGCAAGCTCGGCCGCGGCTCCGACCCGCTGGTGCGCCAGAAGATCGCCAAGTACACGATCGAAGCGCGAGCTCTACAGCTCAACGGTTACCGAGCGGTCACTGCAGTCAAGCGCAACGGGATCCCGGGCCCCGAAGGCTCGATCCTCAAGCTCATGTGGTCCGAGCTGAACCAGCAGATGGCGGAGACTGCGGTCGACATCGCTGGACCCGCGGGCCAGGTTGGCGATGGCGACGGCTGGAAGTATCAGTTCCTTCGCTCACGCGCCAACACGATCGAGGCCGGTACGTCCGAGGTTCTGCGCAACATCCTCGCCGAGCGGGTCCTCGGGCTTCCTCGCAGCCGCTGATAGCACCCTGAGCGAAGCTTTCGCTTTCGTGAATAGTTTAGGATTGTGTAACTATGTCCACGCCCGCGATAGAAGATGCTTTGGCCGGCTACAAGAAGACCCACCGCGCGCTGCTGACATCGACGGCGCGCCGTTGGCGCGACCTCGACATCTCGATGCAGCAGCTGCGCGCCCTCTACCTGCTGCGTGACGAAGAGGAGGCTTCTATCGGCCGCCTGGCCGAGCTGTTCGGCATGGGCCTACCGGGTGCGAGCCTGCTTGCCGACCGGCTCGTCCGGTCGGGCTACGTGGATCGCCGGACCGACCCTGACGATCGCAGGCGAGTCTTGCTGAGCCTGACGCGGGCAGGCGACCGGCTCGTCGGTGATCTGCGTGAAGGCAGCACCAGCCAGCTCCGCCGCTGGATGGCAGCTCTCTCCCCGGAAGACCTTGCCGCCCTCAGCCGCGGCTGGCGCGCGCTCGCCGAGGTCGCCGCCCGTCACGGCCACGTGCTCGAGGGCAGCGCCGTATGACGGCGGTCGCCGCTCGAGCTGAAACCGCCACGCCCAAGAAGGGCATCGATCGTGGCGTGATGGCCGTTTTCGCGGGGCTGATGCTCGGTTCCCTGATCGCCTCCCTGAACATGACCCTGGTCGCGCCCGCGCTGCCCACGATCGTGGCCGAGCTCGGTGGCATCGCCGATTACAGCTGGATTCCGATCTCCGCGATGCTCGCCTCGACGATCGTCGTTCCGGTCGCCGGCAAGCTCTCGGACATCTACGGCCGCAAGCCCCTCTACATGACGGGAATCGTCGTCTTTGCGGTCGGCTCCACGCTGTCAGGACAGGCGCCCAACTTCTGGTTCCTCGTGTTCGCGCGGTTCATCCAGGGCGCGGGCATGGGGTTCATCATGCCGCTCTCGCAGGCGATCATCGGCGACATCATCTCGCCGCGCGAGCGCGGCAAGTACCAGGGGATGATCGGCGCCTCGTTCGGGCTCGCTTCGATCGTCGGTCCCGCCGCCGGCGGCTTCATCACCGACCATTACTCGTGGCGCTGGCTCTTCTTCGTCAACTTGCCGTTCGCTGTGCTGACGCTCGTCGTCGTGTGGTTGTACATGCATGTTCCCAACGAGAAGCGCAAGCACTCGATCGACGTCGCCGGCAGCGTGACGCTGTCGATCGGCATCACGTGCGTGCTGCTCGCGACCGTTTGGGGCGGCACACAGTACGCGTGGAGCTCGTGGCAGATTGTCGGCCTTTATGCAGCGGCGGCCGTGCTGCTCGTGACATTCGTCTGGGTCGAGAGGCGCGCGCCAGAGCCGGTCCTCCCCCTCCACCTGTTCAAGAGCAGCATCTTCACTTTCTCGAACATCGCCGGCATCGGCGTCGCGATGACGATGTTCGGGGCCATCTTCTTCCTGCCGGTTTACGTGCAGGGCGTGATCGGCAACAGCGCCACCAACTCCGGGGCGATCCTGGTGCCGATGCTCCTGGCCATGGTGGTCAGCAGCATCGGCAGCGGCCAGCTCATCTCGCGCACTGGGCGGTACAAGGTGCCGATCCTTATCGGCCTGGTCGTCATGGGAGCCGGCTACTTCATGATCACGACCTTCGACGTCATCACCAGCAATCAGACCGTGGTCGAGGCGATGGTCCTGATCGGGCTCGGTCTCGGCGTGACGATGCAGACCTACACGCTGGTCGTGCAGAACTCGGTCAGCCGTGAGGACATGGCGGTCGCGACGTCGGCGACCCAGCTCTCGCGGTCGATGGGATCGGCCCTTGGCCTCGCGATCATGGGCACGATCCTCACGCAGGGCATGGCGGCTTCGATGGCGAAATACATCCCGGCGAGCGTCCTGCAGAAGTTTCAGGCGTCCGGACACTCGGCAACAGCCGGCTCCGTGTTCGACCCCACGCAACTGGTGCACCTGCCCCCGGTGATCGCGATGGGCATCCGCCATGGCCTCTCGGATGCATTGCATCCCGTATTTGTGGCCGGCCTGGTGATGATCGTGATCTCGTTCGTGGCCACGCTCTTCATCAGAGAGGTTCCGCTGCGCCAGACCGCCCACGTCGCGGCAGGGCGATCTGCCGTCACCGCGGCCAAGAACGGAGAGTCAGCCGTCTAAACTGACCGACCGTGACCGGCGCCGACCCCGTCCTCGGGGTCATCATCCCCGCCTATAACGAAGAGAGCTCACTCGAGCACATCGTGCGCAGGGTTCTGCAGGAACCAAGCGTTCAGCAGGTCGTGATCGTGGACGACTGCTCGACCGACGGCACGCTCGCGGTGGCCCGGCGCTGTGCCGCCGATCCACGTGTCGCCGTCAAGAACCACCTTGCCAACCAGGGCAAAGGCGCGGCCATCCGCACAGGGCTCGATGCCATCACGGCGCCCCTGGTGATCATCCAGGACGCCGACCTCGAGTACGACCCGGCCGACTACAGCAAGCTGATCAAGCCCATCCTGCGCGGCCGCGCCGACGTTGTCTACGGGGTCCGCGGCTTCGCGGGCCACAGCGCGTACTCGTACTGGTTCGTGGTGGGCAATCGCATGGTCACCACCGCCACCAACATCCTCTTCAACTGCTACATCCAGGACATGGAGACTGGCTTCAAAGTCATGCGCACGTCGCTGATGCGACGCCTCGGCCTCCACGGCAATCGCTTCGATGTCGAACCCGAGATCACCGGGCGTGTTCTGAGACTCGGGTACAGGATCTACGAGATCCCGATCGACTATGCGGCGCGTACCCGCGCGCAGGGCAAGAAGCTGACATGGCGCGACGGGGTCGCAGCGTTGTTTGTTCTCATGCGCATCCGGCTCTCGAGCGACCGGAGCCTGTTCGGCCAGCCCGATCCGTACCACGCCGAGCGCATTCGACAGCTTTCCGCATCCCTGCTCAGCGGCTCCAGGGGACCACTACAAGAAAACGATCAGCGCCCGGTTGAAGGAGGCTAGATTCCGCACGTGGAACAGAACGTCGAAAGAGACCAGCGCATCATGTGGGCTTTCGGGATTGCTGCCGGCCTGGCGGTCATCGGCGCCCTCGCGCCGCTCGCCTTCACCGTTGGCGGCCACACCCGCATCAGCGGCGTCGCCATCCCGTTTGGGGTCGCAGCGGTGGCGCTCGCCATCAATGCCGTCACGTACCACCAGGGCCGTACCGTCGCGGTCGCCGTGTACTTCGTCGCCGGGCTGGCGGTCGTTTACGGCATCCTCGCGATGCTGGCGGTGCCGCTTCGACTCGCCGTCGTTGGCACCTGCCCGGCCGCGCCGGCTCACTGCCCGGCCGGTTTCGAGCCACCCCTGACCAGCGGCGAGAACAGCGGCCTCGGAACGGCCACTTTCTGTGGGATCCTGGCGATCTTCATCGGCTTCTATGGACTCGTGATGCTGTACCGCCGCGCCCGCACAGCCCGGACCCAGACCCAGTCACACGCCTGGCCGGCAGCCCCGCTTGTCCAGCCCGCACAGACCTCTGATGCCGCCGCTGCGCCGGCCGACACAGACACCGCCGAAGCCGCGCCGGTTGCGGTTGCAGAACCTGCCCCTGCTCCGCCCCAAGAACCTGCACCAACCCCGGCAGCCGACCCAGAGCCTGCTGTGCAGCCGGCTCGCAAACCGGCCCGGCGTGCGGCGAGGAAAGTAGCCCCCACCTCATCAGCGACCGAGGAGCTCAAAGAGCTTCCTGCTCCCGAGGAACAGAAGGAGCTGCCCCCGCCCGCCTGACGGCCGGTCTTACACTTCGACGCAAGTGGACTTCGCCTTTTCCGAAGAGCAAGAGATGCTCAGGCGCTCCGCGCGCGACTTCCTCACCAAGGAATGCCCGCCGAAGGTGGTGCGGAGGCTCATGGAGGAGTCTGACGCTTACGATCCGGCGCTCTGGTCCAAGATCGCGGGCCTCGGCTGGACGGCACTCGGCATCCCCGAGGAATACGGCGGCGTGGGCAGCTTCCTCGACCTGATCGTCGTCCTGGAAGAGGCCGGGCGCGCGCTGCTGCCAGGCCCGTTCTTCGCGACGATGGGCCTGGCGGTGCCGGCAATCATCGAGGCCGGGACTGATGCACAGAAGAAGGTAGCTCTCGGCGCCATCGCCGCAGGTAGCGCGAGAGCGACGCTGGCGTTTACCGAGCCCTCAGGCCGATGGGACGCGTCCGGCATTGCGATGACCGCGAAGCCAGGCGGCGGCGGCTGGCAGCTCGACGGTATGAAGCTATTCGTCCCCGACGCCGCAAATGCCGACTACATGGTGGTAGCGGCGCGCACGCGCGGCGAGGACGAGGACGGCATCAGCTTGTTCTTGATCGAAGGCAAGCCGAAGGGCATGTCGGTGCAGCAGCTGCAGACGCTGGACATGACCAGACGCTGGAGCGAGGTGCGTTTCGACAAGGTCGAGGTCACCGCGGACGCGCTGATGGGCGCTCCACACAAAGCATGGCCGGCCTTGAAGCGTGCCTTGGAGTGGGCAACGGCAGCCCTGTGCGCAGAGATGGTCGGCGGCGCGCAGAAAGTGCTTGAGACCTCCACCGACTACGCCAAAACACGGCACCAGTTCGGCATGCCCAT
>VBGM01000052.1 GCA_005880855.1 Chloroflexota bacterium | reverse complement strand
GGTCAGGCAGTCGATCCGCTTCGAGGGCCCCGACGGCCACGTGTTCGAGGTGTACACGGGCCTAGCCCAGGACCAGCCGCGCCATACAGGCCGCGGCGTACAGCCGAAGAAGTTCGGGCACCCGATGCTCAAGTCCGCGCGGCCGCGCGAGACGCAGCAATTCATAGAGCAGGTGCTCGGCTTCCGGCTCTCGGACGACGTCGGTGACGGAACCCTGCTGTTCCTGCGCTGCAACGCCGACCATCACGGCATCGGCATCACCAAGGGCGGGGAGGGCCTGCACCACTACGCGTGGGAGGTCGAGAACATCGGCCAGCTCGGGCTGCTCGGCGACGTGCTGGAGAAGAACAACGGCCGGTTCCTCTGGGGGCCGGGCCGCCACGGCGCCGGAGGCAACCTATTCACCTACCACCTGGACCCCGCGGGCTGCGTGGTCGAGTACTACGCAGACCTCATCAAGATCTACGACGAGGCCAACTACCGGCCGGGGAAGTGGGAGATGTCCGACTATCGCTTCGCCAACCTTTGGGGTCCGGGCATTCCGGGTCACGAGTTCTTTGATGCCGGCGCCAAGCTGCCCGCCACGAGGCTCGCCGCCAAGAAGTGAAACCGTGGAGCCTCGTTTCATATCGCACGCGCGGCGGTGAGGAGCGCGCCGGCGCGCTCTTCGCCGAGCACGTCGTCGAGCTGCCGGTGGCCGCATGCGGAGTGCTCGAGCTCATCGAGCGGTGGGTGGAGGTCGAGCCGGGGTTGCGGGCATTCGATCCCGCCTCTGCCTTGCAGGTCGACGGTGCACGGTTGGAGCTGCCGCTGCGCTATCCGCGCAAGGTGCTTTGCTCGGGCGCCAACTACCACCGGCACATGCGCGAGATGATGGTGGACCGCCCCGCGGACGCTCGTCCTTACTTCTTTCTGAAACCTCCGACCACCGCCCTGGTGGGTCCCGGGGACCCCATCATCGTGCCCGCCGATCCGGGCGCCAAGGTCGACTGGGAGGCGGAGCTCGCGGTGGTCATCGGCAGGCGGGCGAGGCACGTGAGCGAAGCGGACGCGCTCGAATATGTGGCTGGCTACTCGGCCATCAACGACATCTCACTGCGCGGGCCGCATCGGGTCCAGCACCCGATCGGCGAACCCTTTCAGTGGGACTGGCTGGCGTCCAAAGGCGCGGACCAGTCGACTCCGCTCGGCCCGGGCATCCGGCCCGCCTTCCTCGTCGAAAATCCGCAGGACTTGGAGCTCCGCCTGTGGGTAAACGGCCAGCTCAAACAGGAGGCCAATACATCCGACATGGTGGTGGGAGTGGCGGCCCTGATTGCCGCCGCAAGTGATCTGGTCACATTGGAACCGGGCGATGTGATTGCTACCGGCACCCCGGACGGCGTCGGCCTTCCGCGCGGCGAGTTCCTGAGGCCGGGCGACGTCGTCGAGATGGAGGTCGCCGACTTCGGCCGGCTCACCAACCCGGTGGTGGTGGAGACGTCATGAAAGCAGCTGTCATCTATGAGTTCGGCCCGCCCGATGTGCTGAAGATCGAGGATGCCGCTCCACCCAAGCCGACCGAAGGCGAGGTGCTTGTGCGTGTCCACGCAGTGCGCGTGGGCGGTCTGCTCGATATTGGCACGCGTGCGGGCCGCAACCCGTTCGCGCAGCTCGCGTTTCCTCACATCCTTGGCGCCGACTTCGCGGGCGACGTGGTCGAGGAGGGAGAGGGCGTTGGCGGTCTCAAGGCCGGCGATCGGGTCGCGGTTTCGCCGTTCGTCGCCTGTGGCAAGTGCCCCGCGTGCCGGGCTGGGCGCGATTACGGATGCCCCAGCGCACACCTCATCGGCGTCCATCGCCCGGGCTCGTACGCCGAGCTGGTTTCGGTGCCGGCCAAGGTCGTGCGGCGCATACCGTCCGCAGTCAGCTACGAGCAGGCGGCCGCGATGGCGCTGAGCGGCCCGGTCGCCTTCACACAGTTCTCGGTCGTGGGCCTCAAGCCAGGCGACTGGGTGCTGGTCACCGCCGCCGCGTCGGGGCTCGGGCTCGTCACCTCGCTGGTGGCGAAGGCGCTGGGCGCGCGAGTGATCACGACCTCACGCAAGGACTGGAAGCGCGAGATGCTGCAGAAGCGCGGCTTCGATGCTGTGCTTGACACCGACGACGAAACCTTCGCGAACCAGGTCGGCGAGCTCACGGGCGGCCAGGGAGTCGCGTTCGCGATCGACAACACGTCGTCCGCGACGATGTTCCCCAAGGTGAGCGCCGCGCTCGGGCGGCTCGGCGTGATCGTCAGCTCTGGCGCACAGGTCGCCGAACCCGTGCCGCTCGACCTGCGCTCGCTGTACTTGAAGAGCCAGTCGATCGTCGGCATCAGGACGCACACGCAGAAGGCGCTCGACGGCTTCTGGCAACTGGCCGGAAACGGCCTCGAGACGCTGGTCGACAGAACGTTCCCGCTCGACGATGTCGGCGATGCGCACCGCTACGTAGAGGCCGAGAAGAACTTCGGCCGGGTGCTGCTGAAGATCTAGGCCTGGATCTTCTCCGCGACCTGTTTCGTCAGCACGTTCTTCGCCACCTTCCCGAATTTCGACAGCGGAAGGTCGTCGGTCAGCTCCAGCCGCTCTGGAAGCTTGAACTTCGCGAGCCCCTTCTCGGCGAGGAAGGATGTCAGCTCCCGCAGCGTCAAGGTTCGTCCCGGCTTGGGGATGACGAACGCGCACAT
Organism: Chloroflexota bacterium; assembly: GCA_005880855.1. GTDB lineage: Bacteria > Chloroflexota > Dormibacteria > Dormibacterales > Dormibacteraceae > UBA10449. The sequence continues at coordinate 3,295 of VBGM01000052.1, read as the reverse complement.
CCGCTCGCCCAGCACGGGGTCGGGCATCGGCACGCAGGCCACGTTCAGCACGGCGGGATGCGAAAGGATGAGGTTCTCGATCTCCTCCGCGCTGATCTTCTCCCCGCCGCGGTTGATCAGGTCCTTCTTGCGCCCCTCGACTATGTAATTGCCCGAGGGATGCCTGCGCATCAGGTCGCCCGAGCAGTAGAAGCCTTCCGGTGTGAACGTGCGCGCGTTGTACTCGGGCACGTTGTAGTAGCCCCGCAGGGTGTACGGCCCGCGCACCAGCAGCTCGCCGACCTCGCCGTCCGGCACAGGGTTGCGGTCCTCATCGACGATGAGAATCTCGTCGTCTTCACAAACCGGCCGTCCGGCCGTCTCGAACCGCACCTCCTCGGAGTCGTCGAGGCGCACGAACATCAAGAGGCCCTCGGCCATCCCGAACACCTCCTGCACGCGAGCGTTCGGAAAGACGGACTCGGCGCGGCGCTTGACCTCGGGCTGCAGCTTCTGGCCGCCCGTGTTGATGACGCGAACCGAGGAAAGATCGCGCTCGGTAACCCCTGGCGTGTTGATGTAGCGGATCAGCAGGGCCGGGACCAGCTCGAGGTGCGTGATGCGCTCGCGCTCGATCAGGGGAAGGACATCGTCTGCGCGCGGCGACTCTGTCAGCACGGCGCGCGCACCTTTCCAGAAGAAGCCGCTGATGCCGGGGCACGCCAGGGGAAAGTTGTGCGCGATCGGCAGCGCGACCAGCAGGCAGTCGTCCGCGTGCACGTCATTCACGGCGGCAGCGGCTTTCGTGTTGTACACGTAATCGTTGTTCGTGCGCGGGATCAGCTTGGGCACGCCCGTCGTGCCTCCCGACAGCTGGAGGATGCAAGGTTCGTCAGGGTCGACCTCGACTGCGTCGAGGAGTCGAGCATCCAGCGGCGCACTGCTGCGCAGCAGCTCGCGAATGGTCTGGGCGCTCAGGATCGTGCGCACTCCGGAATGCGCCTCACGGATCTGTGCGATCAGCGCTTGCGTGTCGAAGTCACCGAGCATCTCGGTGACGGCATAGCCGTTTGCCCCGGAGAGCTCGAAGAAGGAGTTGATCTCGTTCCAGCGGTGTCCAGCAAGGGCCATGATCGGGATCGCGCCGAGTTGCTCCAGCGCGAAATACAGGTAGACGAACTCAGGGATGTTGGGAAGCTGGACGACCCAGCGGTCGAGCGGCACGACGCCAAGGCCCAGCAGGTGCAGCGCGAGGCGGGCGACCCGCTCTCGTAGCTCTGAGTACGTGACGCGCTCGCTGCCGCTGACCATCGCCACCCGGTCGCCGTGCGAGGCGAATACGCCGGCGTAGAAGCGTCCGAGCGGGACATCCTCCCAGTAGCCGCGCGCTCGATAGCGGGCGGCGAAGTCCGGCGGGAAGGGCGTGACGCCCGCCAGGCTGCTCATTCCGCGATGGTGACGTCCTCAGACTGCGCCGCCAGGTGCAGCTGCAGCCGGCCGAGCAGCGAGATCAACAGCTCCTTTTCGTTGGCGCCGAGCACCGAAGCCATCGCGCGCTCGGCCGCAAAGTGCTGGGGCAGCAGGCCGTCGAGCAGCTTCTTGCCGCCGGCTGTGATCGCGATCAGCGACATCCGTCCGTCCGCGCCGCTGCGATCGCGGCGCACGAGGCCCTTCGCCTCGAGAGTATCGAGGATGGCCGTCACGGCTGCACGCGTCACCAGCAGGCGATCCGCGATCTCGTGCGGGTTGACGCCGTCGGGGGCTTGGCGAAGGATCACGAGCGCGTTGAAACCCGACAGCGAGAGCCCATGCAGGCGAAAGCGGCGGGTCAGGGCAGTGGTGACGAGGCTGTCAGTGCGGATGAGGTTGATCAGCACCTCGGTCGCGCGGCGATCCATCTGGGGAAACTCGCGCTGAAGCGCAGATGAGGCCCGGACGGGAGCGTGGAGATTGCGCCGCGCCATTGCCAAATATAGTACACTACTTAACTACTTTGGATACGCACTGGACGGGGCGAAAACTGGGCTTCACCTGCCACACCGGCGACCTCTCCTGGGACGAGCTGATCGCCTGGGTGCAGGAGGCCGAGCGGCTCGGCTACTCCGCATTCTGCACCACCGAGGAGTCAGGCAAGGACGCTTTCGCCGTGCTCGCCGTGTTGGCGCGTGAAACGAAGACCATCAGCCTCGGCACCGCGATCGTCAACTTCTACTCACGCACGCCGACGCTGCTCGCAATGAGCGCTCGCAGCATCCACGACCTATCGGGCGGCCGCTTCGGCCCGTTCGGGCTGGGCGCCGGCGGCATTGGCTTCATGCAACGAGGCCACGGCATAGTGGTCGAGAAGCCGCTGGCGCGAGCCAAGGAGACCGTGGCGATCGTCCGCGGCCTGTTGACGCAGAAGAAGTTCTCCTACGACGGGCAGTGGTTCAAGCCCAACGATTTCCATTTGCGCGAAGGACCCATCGGCGAGGCAGCGCCGCCGATCTGGCTTGCAGGCCTCGGACCGAAGATGGTCGGCACCGCCGCCGAGGTCGCGGACGGCGTGATCGCAAACTGGCTCACCGACGAATCGCTGGCCGAGTACCGCGGGCTGATCAAGAACGGCGCCGAGTCGGCGGGCCGCGATCCGAGCGACGTCCAGATTGCCACGCTGCTTATGACCTGTGTCGACCCGAATGACGAGGGGGCGATCTTCGCGGCCCGCCGCGGCATCGCGTTTTACTGTGCCTCAGAGCATTACCTTCATATCGCCGACCTCTGCGGACTGGGCGGCGACGCACGCCGGGTCAAAGCGGCATGGGAAGAGCGGGATTTCGATCGCGCCACTGGCCTTGTTTCAGACGAGCTGCTCGACAAATTCTGTCTCGTCGGAACGCCCGAGAAGAATGCAGAGCGAATTCAATGGCTTTTCGCCAACGGCGTCTACCCGATCATCTATCCCTTGCCGCGTCGCGAGCGGATGGTCGAAGACCATCACAGCGTGCTCGAGCAGGTGTCACGCTGGGCGCAGGTCATGGAAGCCGCGTCGCCCGACCATTGACGGTGTAGTAGTTCATGTAGCAAGTCGCGGCAAGGCGACTCCGATCTGGACGCGGCGAGAGCTTCCACGAGATACTTCCAACCGAAAGAGCCTAAATACAGCTTGGCTGGACGAGAGTGCTCAGAGTTCGGGACCGTGAGGCCCCGGGTTCAAATCCCGGGCCCCACCATTTTCTGAATACGAATCCCATGATCCTCGACTTTCACGGAAGTCGCCGGGTCTCAGCCGGGTCACAATTTCTAGACGCCTGGCGCTGACCGACGACAGACTCAC
>VBGM01000051.1 GCA_005880855.1 Chloroflexota bacterium | reverse complement strand
TCAGCACCATCCTCTACCACTCGGGAGGACCGATGATCCTGCCGGGCGCGCTTCGCCCCGAGGAATCTGACGAGGTCACCGCTGACCTCATTGCTCGCGCCATCGCTGTGCTGCGCAAGACCTTCCGATACGTCGTGGTCGACCTCGGCATCGCAATCGACGACTCGACGTTGGCCGTTCTCGATCTTACCCAGCACGTCATCGTGGTCACCGCTCCGGAGCTGTCCGCTGTCAAGAGCGCCGCCGATGCCATCGACATCCTACGGAAGCTGGGCACGCCAGACGATCGGCTGACCGTCGTCCTGAACAATCGCTCCGCAAAGTCGGCTGTCATGAAAGCGGCGGTCGAGCGAACCTTGAAGCGCGCCGTCAATGTCGAAGTCGCCTTCGACGGTTCGAAGCCGGATGAGGCCGCTCTGACAGGAACGATCTTGAGCCTCACCGACACCCGCAGCGAGATTACGCGAGGCGTGCAGGCGCTCGCGGACATCCTCGAAGAAAAGCATGGGAAGGGCCGCGCTCTCCCTCTGCGTCTCGATGCTCCCGCATCGGCGGCGGTGGAAGGCGATTGCTGACCCGCCTCAACCCGCTCGAGCCGACCCGGTTGGCCATTCGTCGCGCCCTGGTCCGCCGGCACCTGCGCGCGGTGGCCGCGGGCAGCGACCAGACGTTGCGGATCGACCTGCATGACGGAGACGTCGACAGTGCGGCGCTCCTGGTCGAGCTGGTCCGGCCGCTGGATCCCGACAGTGATGCGTTTCGACGGCTTCTCAGCGCCATGCGTCGCTCCGGTGCCGCGGATGCGGTGATCGATGGGCTCGCCTCCCGCGAGTCGATCATCAGGGCGCGAAGCGCACGCATCGCCGGTGCGCTGCGGATGGAGGAGGTGGTGCCGTGGCTCGCCCCGCTCCTTTGGTCGAAGGCCTCTGCCGTCCGTGAGTCGGCGGCACGCGCACTGGCCAGGATCGGAGGCCTTCGCAGCGCGGATGCTCTCGTAGCGGCGCTCCAGCAGCTCGGCCCGAAACCATCGCTGATAGTGGCGCTGGCTCGCGCAGCCCCGGACCTTTATCTGGAGGGGGTGCTCGGCGGATCACAAGCTCGGGCCGTGCAACCGTCTGCCGCAATGGCCGCCGGGCTCCGCGGGCACCGCACCGCGACCGCTGCTCTGATTCTGCAGCTGCGCTCGGGGGGCCGTCGAGCAAGAACCGCCAGCTGCCGGGCCCTTGGCTGGTTGCGCGCTCCGGCCGGAGTCCCCGAGCTGACGCTTGCCCTCGAGCATCGGGACTGGCGGATTCGAATGTCCGCCGCCAAGGCGCTGGGCGCAATTCCCAGCTATCGGCCAGGTCCGCAGCTCCGCGGTTGCCTGGAGGATCGCAACCCTCGCGTTCGGCGCAGCGCGCGCGACGCCTTGCGCAGAGTCGGCGGGCGATGAGTATGCGCACGGGCATGGACTGATGGCGCTCAAGGAGCGGCTCGACGCCCTCAGACATCCCGAGCCGGGAGAGCTCGGCGGCTCCGAGCTGGGGTTGAGCGTGATACCGGGGCGCCAACCCACCGCCGACGTCTCGCTCACGCCCACGCCCACGCCCGACGAGTCGCCGCACAAGCCCGCTCGAGCACCGAATACCTTTGCCGCCACGAAGGCCGCGATCCACGCGCTCCTGGTCGAGCGGCACGCGGACGAAATCGACATCGGCGACAGAGAGGGCGTCCGCAAGCTGATCACCAGCTTGACGGACGAGTACGCCCGCACCGCCTCTGTCCCGCTTACCCGCCTCGACTATGGGCACCTGCTCGACGCGCTGCTCGACGAGGTACTCGGCCTGGGGCCGCTGCAGCCGCTCCTCGAGGACCCGGCCATCTCGGAGGTCATGATCAACCACGCGCGTCAGGTGTTCGTCGAGCGCGGCGGGCGGGTGATGCTCAGCCATGTCGTCTTCGAAAGCGACGTCCAGCTGCGCCAGGTAATCGATCGGGTGGTGAGCAGCGTGGGCCGCCGTGTCGACGAGAGCTCGCCCATGTGTGACGCGCGACTTCGTGACGGCTCGCGCGTCAACGTCGTTTTGCCGCCCCTTGCCATCGACGGTCCGTGCATGACGATCCGAAAGTTCTCGCGAGAAAAGCTGCGACCCGCCGACCTGTTGGCGATGGGGTCCGCAACGGACGACATGATGCGGTTCCTGGAAGCGGCCGTTCGCAGCAGGCTCAGCGTTCTCGTGTCCGGCGGCACCTCGTCAGGCAAGACAACCCTGCTCAACATCATCTCCGGGTACATCCCGACTGACGAGCGCATCGTCACCATCGAAGACGCGGCGGAGCTCCAGCTCCGGCAGACGCACGTGATCCGCCTGGAAGCCCGGCCACCGAACATCGAAGGCAAAGGCGCGATCGAGATCCGGGACCTCGTCCGCAATGCGCTGCGCATGCGACCTGATCGGATTGTGGTCGGCGAGTGCCGGGGCGGCGAGGCGATGGACATGCTCCAGGCGATGAACACCGGCCACGAAGGCTCGATGAGCACGGTCCATGCCAACAGCCCGCAGGACGCCATCAGCCGCCTGGAGGCCATGGTCTTGATGGCCGGCACGGATCTCCCTTCGCGCGCGATTCAAAAGCAGATCGGGTCCGCGATCGACGTCATCATCCAGACCCAGAGGGTGCGGGGTGGGGCGCGCAAGATCGTGAGCGTCTGCGAGGTGACTGGACTCGTCAACGGCGACACGCAGACACAGGAGCTGTTTCAGTTCCGCCAGACAGGCGTCGACGAAGAGGGCAACGTCCAGGGCTTCCACACCGCCACCGGCAACCGCTCCGTACATTTGGAGCACTTCGCGGAACGTGGCGAAACTTTGCCGCCCACGATGTTCGAGCCGCAGCCGTCGACCACAGGAGCACCGGCCTGAGATGTCCGGTGTAGTCCTCTTCTCGGCATTGGGGGCAGTCGGCGTCTTCATCGCTTGCGTGGCCCTCGCCCTTCCGGCCCGGATGCGTGAATCGGACGAGCTTCACAATGTGGTCGCCGTCTCGGGTGGTTTGCGGGCGCCCACGCTGCGCCAACGTGTAAACCAGCCATTCGAAGCGTTGGCCGACAGGTCGAGCCAGCGCCGCCGCCTCAACGGTGGGCTGACGCTCGGTGAGCATCTGATACGCGCCAATCTGAAGCTGCGACCGTCGGAGTTCGTCATGATCCAGGTCGCCTTCCTGATCGGCGGGGCGCTTATCTCACTGCTGCGCTTCGGATTCGAGCCCCAGTTCGTGGCCTCGGCGGTAGGCGCATACCTCCTTCCGATGCGCTACGTCAAATTCCGCCAGGCCCGGCGGTTGAAGGCGCTGAACCGGCAGCTGCCCGATACGCTGAGCCTGCTCTCGAATGCGCTCAAGGCAGGATTGTCGCTGCCACAAGCGATGGATACCGTGGCACGCAACACCGTCGCGCCGATCGCCGATGAGCTTGGGCGCGTAATCCGCGAGATGAACATCGGCAGCGCGACGGAGCGTGCGCTGAACAACATGGTGCGCCGAACCGGTAGCGAAGACCTGGACCTGATCGTCACGGCCATCACCATCCAGGCATCGGTCGGTGGCAACCTCGCGCGGATCCTCGACAGCATCTCGCACACGATTCGCCAGCGCGTGCAGATCAAGGGTCAGATCTCGGCCATGACCGCGCAGGCGCGAGCCTCAGGATGGGTGATCACGTTGCTGCCGGTTGCCGTGGCCGCCATCCTCTACTTCATCACCCCCACGTATTTCCGGGTCATGTTCAACGACCGCATCGGGATCGGGCTGTTGTTCCTCGCGGGCATCTCCGTCGTGATCGGCAACCTTTTCATCAGACGAATCGTCAATTTCCGGGTCTAGCCGATGACGATCCTCTATGCGGCGCTGGCATTGGGGGCGATCGCGGCCTCAGGCGCGTTCATCGCGATATGGAGCCTCACCCCGGCACAACCGAGCAATGCGGACGTGGTCGAAGGCCGTTTGCGCGCCTACGAGACCGGCCTGCCGGTGTCGTTGGTCGAGATGGAGCTGCAAACGCCATTCGGCGATCGCGTCTTGCGACCGGCGATCCAGCGCCTCGGCCGGATGCTGGAGCAGACCATGCCGGAGAAGGCCCGCCAACGCATCGGGCTCGACCTCTACTTGGCCGGCCGGCCGGCCGGCCTCGGCGCGAGCGACTTCATCGCCGTGCGCTATGTGTCCACGGGTCTCCTCTGCTGCTTGGGAATAGGCATCGGCCTGCTGTTCGGCTCGCGCGTGGTCATTGCGGTAGGTGCAGCGGTGGGGGCTGTAGCCGGGCTTTACATACCGACGCTCTGGCTTCGCTTCAAGGTCAACAGTCGCCGAAACGAGATCCAGGCTGTGCTGCCCGACGTGATCGATGTCCTCGTCGTGTGCGGTGAGGCGGGGCTCACCTTTGAATCGGGGATGGAAAAGGTGGGGCAGAAGTACGACCACCCGGTGGCGGAAGAGTTCGTTCGGGTGCTCCATGAGGTGAGGCTCGGGAAGCCGCGCCTGGAAGCGCTCAACGACATGGCGCAACGCTGCGGTGTCGAGGAGCTCAACAGCTTCGTCCAGGCAGTCATCCAATCGGAGCAGCTCGGGTCTGGGCTGGTCAAAGTGCTGGGCATCCAGGCGGACGAGATCAGGCAGAAGCGCCTGATGACCGCGCAGGAGCGTGGCGCGCGTGCCTCCCTCAAGATGCTGATCCCCATGGTGGGATGCATCTTCCCGACGCTGTGGGTGATCCTGCTGGGTCCTGCCCTGATCCTGCTGCTGCACAGCGGCGTGGTGCACTGATGCGCTGTCACCAACACGGCCAGTCGTCGGTCGAGTTCGGCCTGGCGGCCATCGTGCTCCTGCTGCTCGCACTTGGTCTGACCGATCTCGGCCGGGTCTTCTATTTCGACGTCGGCCTGGCGGGTGCGGCCAGGGAAGGGGCGAGGCAGGCGACCTGGTTCGATCCCAAGGCCGGTACCAATCCCTTTCTCTACGACGCCGCGATCAAGGCTGCTGTCGATGGCGTGTTGACCAACTCCGGCTTGCCGGCGTCGAGCCTTCAGAACACGGGCGGCACAACGTGTCCGAGCACGTCCGACGCCAACACCCTGTACAACCCGCCCTTCACCGAC
>VBGM01000158.1 GCA_005880855.1 Chloroflexota bacterium | reverse complement strand
AGGACCCCGCCGATGACCGCTGGGCGGCGCGCCGGTCGGATGCGCTGGTGGCGATGTGCGAGAACGTGCTTTCCGGAGGCGCCGACAGCCTGATCAAGTCGGGCGCCTCGACGCAGGTGGTGGTTCATGTCGACGTCGGCGTGCTCACCGGCGAGTCGAGCGAGGGGCGCTGCTACGTCGAAGGCGGGTCTCCGCTTTCTGTGGGCGCGGCGCGCAGGCTCGGCTGCGACGCCGAGGTGGTGGCAGTGAGCGAACGCGATGGATTGCCGATCGACGTCGGCCGCAAGCAGCGTCTGGTGACCGACCGGCTGCGGCTGGCGCTTCACGTCCGAGACCACTTCTGCTTGTTTCCCGGCTGTGGCGTACCCGCGGCTCGCACCGCGGCCCATCATCACGAGCACTGGGCGGCGGGTGGCGAGACCAATCTCGCCAATCTCCTACTGTTATGCGGCTTCCATCATCGCCGGCATCATGACGGCGCCTTTGAGATCCGGAAGACACCCGATGGCTTCGTATTCGAGACGAGCGACGGCCATCCCATCAAACCGCCGCCGCGGGATCCCGTGGTGCTGGAGAAGAATCCGGACATCGGTCCGCTTACCCCTTGGTCGCAATGGGGTGGCGCAACGATGAACTTCGACTATGCAATCAGCGTGTACGCGGATGCGTGCGAGCTCGCCGAGGCCCGCGCGGCACCACCTGGGAATTAGACCTAGTTCTTCGCTGGCCCTATCCACACGGTCTGGATGTTTGTGAACTCCTTGATCCCGTACGCGGACAGCTCGCGCCCGTAGCCTGACTTCTTCACCCCGCCGAAGGGCAGGCGGGCGTCGGATGCGACCATGCCGTTCACGAACACCAGGCCGGCCTCGATACGCTCAGCCAGGCGCACACCGCGCTCGACATCCCCCGTCCAGACGCTGGAGCCGAGGCCGAACTCAGTGTCGTTGGCGACACGCAGGGCCTCTTCCTCGTCGCCAACGCGGATCACGGCGGCCACCGGCCCGAAGGTCTCCTCGTGGTACACCGGCATGCCCGGTCGCACATCCGTGAGCACCGTCGGCTCGAAGTAGTTGCCTGACCCGTCGACGCGCTTGCCGCCGATCAGCGGGCGGGCCCCCAGGCGCACCGACTCTCGGACCTGCCGCTCGAGGTCGTCGACCAGATCTGCGCGCGCAAGCGGACCGACCTGGACGCCGCGGTCCTTCGGGTCGCCAACCTTGAGGGCGCCCACAGCGCCGGCGAACAGCGATTCGAACTCATCCGCGATCGACTCCACGACGATGAAACGCTTCGCGGCGATGCAGCTCTGGCCATTGTTCTGGTTGCGGGCGCGGCAGGCGACCGTCGCCGCCGTCGTGATGTCCGCGTCCTCGAGGACGATAAAGGGGTCTGAGCCGCCGAGCTCCAGCACGGATTTCTTGATCGTCTTGCCTGCCGTCGCCGCGACACGCGAACCGGCCGCCTCCGAGCCGGTCAGCGTGACGCCCGCCACGCGATGGTCGGCGATGATCTGGTCGACCGCGCCAGAGCCGATCAGCAGCGTCTGGAAGACGCCTTGCGGCAGTCCGGCCTCACGGAAGACCTCCTCGATTGCAAGGGCGCACTGGGGCACGTTCGACGAGTGCTTGAGCAGCATCACGTTCCCGGCGGCGAGCGCCGGCAGGCCGGCGCGGAACGCCTGCCAGAAAGGAAAGTTCCAGGGCATCACGGCCAGGATCACGCCCAGCGGCTGAAACCTGACGAAGCTCCTGGTGGCCGTGCTCTCCACCGGCTCGTCGGCGAGCAGCCGCGCGGCGTTGTCGGCCATCCAGGCGGCGGTCCAGGCGCATTTCTCGATCTCGCCTTCGGCTTCGACGATGGGCTTGCCCATCTCCGCCGTGGCCATCGCGGCGTAGCGCACCTTGTCGGCGCGCAGGACGCCGGCCACCGAGCGCAGCAGCGCCGCGCGCATGTCCACGCCCACGTCGCGCCAGGCGTGCCGCGAGCCCCAGGCCCGGGCGACGGCGGCCTCGATCCCCGCGGCGTCGAGCTCCGGGAACTCGGCCAGCTGCTCGCCGGAGGCGGGATCGATCGATTGCAGCATCCCCACGGGACAAGATTACGTGCTCCACGCACTTCACCCCTTCGGGGAGAGGGAGTCCCTGGTTACGATTTAGCCGTGGCTCGCGCACCGGTCAAGCGGAGGCCCGCGGCCCCGCAGGCCACCGATCTCCCAGACCCAACCCTAGAAGGCCGCAAGCGCGTTGCCATAGAGTCGGTGATGCCCGAGATCGACGGCGGGCGGTTTCCTGCCAAGCGGGCGCTCGGCGACAAGGTGGCGGTGGAGGCCGACGTCTTCGCCGACGGCCACGACGCCATCGCCGCCGTGGTCCGCTACCGCCACGAATCCGCCTCCAGCTGGATCGAGGTGCCGATGGTGCCGCTGCCCAACGACCGCTGGCGCGCCGAGTTCACGGTCACCGAGCTCGGTCGCTATCGGTTCGCCATCGAGGCCTGGATCGACCGTTTCGAGACCTGGAGCCGCCAGTTCGCCAAGCGCGTCGAGGCGGGCCAGGATGTCGCCCAGGAGCTGGAGGTGGCCGCGCGTATGGTCGAGGCCACTGCGTCGCGGGCGCCGGAACCCCATGCGGCGAAGCTGCTCGCATATGCGGGCCAGCTGCGGAAGGGCAAGGCAGCGGCGTCCGCCGCACTCGGCGCGGACCTTGCCGAGCTGATGGAAGGGCACGCGGACCGCAGCACCTCGGTCACGTATGGGCGCGAGCCCGAGGTCATCGTCGAGCCGGTCCGCGCCCGATACGGCGCGTGGTACGAGATGTTCCCGCGCTCGGCGGGCAAGCAGGGCAAGCACGGCACTTTCCGTGATGTCGAGGACTGGCTGCCCTACATCGCGGGCATGGGCTTCGACGTCCTTTACTTCCCACCCATCCATCCCATCGGCCGCACGCATCGCAAGGGCGCCAACAACAGCAAGCTGGCAAAGCCCGACGAGCCGGGGAGCCCGTGGGCCATCGGGTCAGACGAGGGCGGGCACAAATCGATTCACCCTCAGCTCGGTACGCTGGAAGACTTCCGGCGACTGATCCGCACGGCAGGCGAGCACGGCCTGTCCGTCGCGCTCGACGTCGCGTTCCAGTGCTCGCCCGACCATCCGTACACGAAAGAGCACCCCGAATGGTTCCGCCACCGCCCCGACGGGTCGATCCAGCACGCGGAGAACCCGCCCAAGAAATACGAGGACATCTATCCGTTCGATTTCGAATGCGAGGCGTGGCGCGAGCTGTGGGCCGAGCTGCTCTCGATCGTCGTGTTCTGGATCGACCAGGGCGTGCGTATCTTTCGAGTCGACAACCCGCATACGAAGCCGTTCCCGTTCTGGGAGTGGCTGATCGGCGAGGTCAAGCGCGCGAACCCGGACGTGATCTTTCTCTCCGAGGCGTTCACGCGGCCGAGGGTCATGTACCGGCTCGCGAAGGCCGGATTCAGCCAGTCGTACACGTACTTCGCGTGGCGCAACACCACATGGGAGCTGAGCCAGTACTTCACCGAGCTGCATTCGTCGCCGATTCGAGAGTTCATGCGCCCCAACCTGTGGCCGAATACCCCGGACATCCTCACCGAGTACCTCCAGACCGGCGGCCGGCCGGCGTTCGCGGCACGTGTCGTCCTGGCGGCGACCCTAGGCGCGAGCTACGGAATCTACGGCCCGGCATTCGAGCTGTGCGAGAACAGGGCCAAGGAGCCGGGGTCGGAGGAATACCAGGACTCGGAGAAGTATCAGATCCGAAGCTGGGATCGCAATCGTCCCGACAGCCTGCGCGAGCTGATCACCCTGGTCAACAAGGCCAGGCGCGAGAACCCGGCCCTGCAGAGCGACAACGGGCTCATGTTCCATCCGACCGAGAACGAGCAGATCATCGCCTACACCAAGAGCACCGATGACCACGCCGACGTGGTGCTGACGGTCGTCAACGTCGATCCGCACCACACGCAGGTCGGCATGGTCAACCTCCCGCTCGACGCGCTCGGCATCGACCGCGACCGCAGCTACCAGGCGCACGAGCTGCTCAGCGGGGCCCGCTACATCTGGAACGGGCCGCGCAACTACATCGAGCTCAACCCGCTCTCGAGCCCGGCGCAGATATTCCGATTCCGCCGCCGCCTGCGCAGCGAACACGACTTCGAGTACTTCCTGTGATCCAGACCAACCACCGCCGCCGCAAGCTGGAGACCTTCACTCTCGACGACGATCCTCTCTGGTACAAGGACGCGCTCATCTACGAGGTCCATGTGCGTGCGTTCTACGACAGCGATGGGGACGGCAGCGGCGACTTCCGCGGCCTGATTGAGAAGCTGCCGTACCTTCAGGACCTCGGCGTCAACGCGATCTGGCTGCTCCCGTTCTACCCGTCACCGATGCGTGACGACGGCTACGACATCGCCGACTACACCGACGTGAACCCGATGTACGGCAACCTCACGGACGCCCACCAGTTCATCAAGGACGCGCACCGGCGCGGAATCCGCGTCATCAACGAGCTGGTCTGCAACCACACGTCGGACCAGCATCCGTGGTTTCAGCGTGCGCGCCGCGCCCGCGCGGGCAGCTCGGCCCGCGAGTTCTACGTCTGGAGCGATACCAACCAGCGCTACACGGACGCGCGGATCATCTTCAAGGACTTCGAGGTCTCGAACTGGACCTGGGACCACGTCGCGGGCGCGTACTACTGGCACCGCTTCTACTCGCATCAGCCCGACCTGAACTTCGACAACCCCAAGGTCAAGGACTCGGTGCTGAAAGCGCTGGACTTCTGGCTCGACTCCGGCATCGACGGCGTGCGGCTCGACGCCATCCCGTATTTGTTCGAGCGCGAAGGCACCAACTGCGAGAACCTGCCAGAGACGCACCACTTCCTCAAGGAGATGCGCCGGCACGTCGATGCCAACTACCCCAACCGCATGCTGCTCGCGGAGGCCAACCAGTGGCCAGAGGATGCGGTCGCCTACTTCGGCGAAGGCGACGAGACCCATATGTCCTTCCACTTTCCGCTCATGCCGCGCCTGTTCATGTCGATCCGAATGGAGGACCGCTTCCCGATCGTCGACATCCTGGCGCAGACGCCGCCGATCCCCGACACCTCGCAGTGGGCTCTGTTCCTACGCAACCACGACGAGCTCACGCTGGAGATGGTCACCGACGAGGAACGCGACTACATGTATCGCGCGTACACCCAGGACCGCATGGCGCGCCTCAACCTCGGCATCCGCCGCCGCCTGGCGCCTCTGCTTGGCAACGACCGCAGGCGCATCGAGCTCATGAACGGACTTCTGTTCTCGCTGCCCGGAACCCCGGTGCTCTACTACGGCGACGAGATCGGCATGGGCGACAACATCTTCCTGGGCGACCGCAACGGCGTCCGCACCCCCATGCAGTGGAGCGCCGACCGCAACGCCGGCTTTTCCCGCGCCAACCGCCAGCGCCTGTACCTGCCCGTGGTGACCGACCCCGAATACCACTACGAGAGCGTCAACGTCGAAGCCCAGTCGCAGAATCCGCACTCGCTGTTCTCCTGGATGAAGCGCCTCATCGCCCTTCGCAAGCGTCACCGCGCCTTCGGCCGCGGCACGCTGGAGCTGCTGCGGCCCGAAAACCGCAAGGTGCTGGCCTTCGTGCGGCGGTATGAGTCGGAGCAGATCCTGTGCGTGGCCAATCTGTCCCGCTTCCTGCAGGTGGTCGAGCTCGACCTGAGCAAGTGGAAGGGCATGGTGCCGGTCGAGCTGTTCGGCGCCACCGAGCTGCCCGTGGTCGGGGACACGCCCTACTTCCTGACGTTGGGCCCGCATTCCTTCTACTGGTTCTCGATGCAACCGCGGGCGGCGGCCACGGTTCCCGCCGACTGGGGCCTGGCGGCGGCGGTGCTGCCGGAGATCAAGGTCGCCGGGAGCTGGGACTCGGTGCTGTTCGGATCCGCCAAGGAGCGGCTGGAGGCGATCCTGGTCCCCTACATCGCGCAACGCCGCTGGTTCGCGGGCAAGGCCCGCCGCATGAAGTCGGTGTCGATCGCCGACGCGATCGAGGTGCCAGGCGCCGATCGCAGCGCCTATCTGCTGGCGATCGTCGTGTCCTATGCCGAAGGCGACCCCGAGACGTACCAGGTTCCGGTCACATACGCGAACTCGGCCGAGGCCCCGCAGATCCTCGAGCGCTGGCCGCATGCCGCCGTGACGTGGCTGCGAACGACCTCCGAAGAGCAGCGCGGAATCCTGTACGACGCGCTCGGCCCGCCAGGTTTCGCCGAAGGCCTGCTCAGCATCATCGCCAGGCGTCGCCGCGCCGCGAGCTCGACTGGGATGCTGGTCGGCACGACCACGCGAGCCTTCACGCGACTGCGCGGACCCGAGACGATCAGGCTCGAGGCTGCCCTCTCGGTGGCCGAACAGAGCAACAACTCGGTGGTATTCGGCGAGCGATTGATCCTCAAGGTGTTCCGCCGCCTGGAGGAGGGGGTCAACCCGGAGCTGGAGGTGGGACGATTCCTCACCGAGAAGACGAACTTTTCGCAGATCGCGCCGCTCGCCGGCAGCCTCGAATATCGCCGCGACCGTGGCGAACCGGTGTCGCTGGCGGTGCTGCAGGGTTACGTGCCCAACCAGGGCGACGCGTGGCAGCACACGCTCACGACGCTCGCCCACTATCTCAAAGCGATGGAGATCCCGGCTATGGGAGACCCGCCCGCGCTACCCGGCAACCTGGTGCAGGCGAGCACGCTGGATCTGCCTGAGGTGGCCACGAAAACCATCGGCGGCTACCTCGAGTCGGCGCGGCTCCTCGGCCGCCGCACAGCCGAGCTGCACCTCGCGCTAGCCTCCGACCCTGGCGATCCCGCATTCGCGCCCGAGCGCATCTCGCCCCAGGACCAGCGCTCGATCTACCAATCCCTGAACGGCCTCGCGATGCGCTCGCTGGAGCTGCTGCGCGGCCAGCTCAACCGCCTGCCCGACGACGCCAAGGACGAAGCCAGGCGCGTGCTCGAGCTGGAGGCGCGCATCGCCCAGGCCCTGCGTGCTTTTCTGGCCCGGCGCGTGACGACCAGCCGGATTCGCGTGCATGGCGACTATCACCTCGGCCAGGTCCTTTACACCGGGCACGATTTCGTCATCATCGACTTCGAGGGTGAACCATCGCGGAGCCTCTATGAGCGCCGCTTGAAGCGGCTGGCGCTTCGGGATGTCGCCGGCATGCTCCGCTCCTTCAGCTATGCGAGCCAGGCCGCGCTGCGCACCGAGCAGCTCCAGGCCTCGGCCGGCCCGCGCCTGGAGTCGTGGGCTCGGTTCTGGGTCGACTCCGTCTCGGCGGCCTTCCTTCGCAGCTACCTGACCACGGCCGGCACCGCGTCGTTCGTGCCCCAGACCACCGAGGACCTCGACCTCCAGCTGTCGACGATGCTGCTGGAGAAGGCGCTGTACGAGCTCCGCTACGAGCTCAACAGCCGGCCGGAGTGGGTCCGGATCCCACTTCGTGGCATTCTCGAGGTCGTGAATCCCGGATGATCGCCCCCTCCTCCCTCCTCAGCCCGTTCGACATCCACCTCTTCAACGAGGGCACGCACAGCCACCTCTACGAAAAGCTGGGCGCGCACCTCTCCAAAGACCCCGAAGGCGCGTCCTTCGCCGTTTGGGCTCCCAACGCAGACTGGGTGAGTGTGATCGGCGATTTCAACGGCTGGAACCGCGACGCGAACAAGCTCGTGCCGCGAGAGCAGTCGGGCATCTGGGAAGGTTTCATCCCGGGCGTCAAGGACAGGGCCCTCTACAAGTACCACGTGCACTCGCGCGTCACCCGCTCGGGTGCCGACAAGGCGGACCCGTTTGCGGTTTTCGCCGAGCAACCGCCGCGCCAGGCCTCGGTCATCTGGGACCTGAGCTACGACTGGGGCGACGAAGACTGGATGAGGAACCGGTCGCGCGCCAACGGCCGCCAGTCACCGTGGTCGGTCTACGAGGTGCACCTCGGCTCCTGGATGCGCGTGCCGGAAGAGGAAAACCGCTGGCTCACGTATCGCGAGCTGGCGCCGCGCCTGGCGGACTACGCCCACCGCCTCGGCTTCACGCACGTCGAGTTCATGCCGGTGATGGAGCACCCGTTCTACGGGTCATGGGGCTACCAGGTCACGGGATATTTCGCGCCGAGCAGCCGCTACGGCACGCCGCAGGACTTCATGTTCCTGGTCGACCACCTGCACCAGCACGGAATCGGCGTGATCCTTGACTGGGTGCCTTCGCACTTTCCATCCGACGAGTTCGGGCTGCAGAACTTTGACGGCACCCACCTCTACGAGCACGCCGATCCACGCCTGGGCGTGCACCCTGACTGGGGCAGCTCGATCTTCAACTACGGCCGCAACGAGGTGCGCGGATTCCTTCTCAGCAGCGCGTTGAGCTGGCTGAACCGGTACCATGCCGACGGCCTGCGCGTCGATGCGGTCGCCTCGATGCTGTATCTCGACTACTCACGGAAGGCCGGGCAGTGGCTGCCCAACAAGTTCGGCGGCAACGAGAACCTCGAGGCCGTGGACTTTCTCCGCCGCTTCAACATCGAGGTCTACAAAGAGCACGCCGACGTGCAGACGATCGCGGAGGAGTCGACGAACTGGCCGCTCGTCTCACGCCCGACGTACCTGGGCGGGCTCGGCTTCGGCATGAAGTGGGACATGGGCTGGATGCACGACACGCTGGCGTACATGTCCAAGGATCCCGTGCACCGGCGCTTCGACCACAACCAGCTCACGTTCCGGATGCTCTACGCCTACTCAGAGAGCTACATGCTCCCGCTCTCGCACGACGAGGTCGTCCACGGCAAGGGATCGCTCCTGGCGAAGATGCCTGGCGACGATTGGCAGAAGTTCGCGAACCTGCGGCTCCTGCTCTCCTATATGTATGCGCTGCCCGGCAAGAAGCTGCTGTTCATGGGCATCGAGTTCGCGCAGTGGGACGAGTGGGACCACGAGAAGAGCCTTGACTGGCACCTCACAGACGAGCCGATGCACGGCGGCATGAGCCGGCTGACCGGCGACCTCAATCGGCTCATGCGCGACGAGCCGCCTTTGCACGAGCTGGACTTCGACCCCGCGGGCTTCTCGTGGATTGACGCCAGCGACGCCGAGCAGAGCGTGATCAGCTTCATACGGCGAAGCACGCGGGATGAGATTGTCGTCGCGGCCTTCAACTTCACGCCCGTGCCGCGGCACAACTACCAGATCGGGGCGCCGGTGGGCGGTCGCTGGCTCGAGATCCTCAACAGCGACGCGCCGATCTACGGCGGCAGCGGCCAGGGCAACCTGGGCGCCATCGATGCGGCGCCGGTGGGGCGACACGGCCACCTGCACAGCCTGAACCTCACGCTGCCGCCGCTCGGGGCGGTGTTCCTGAAGCCGGACCAAGGCGGTGCCGGCAAATAGGGATACCGCTCGTCTGACGCCAGAAGTGCGGAATCCGATGCATCGAAGCGCACGTTTGTCGCCAAACGGGCGGAATCGGACTCATTGTTCGCTGGTTAGGACGTAAATTCGTGAGTTAACAGACCGATAATCCGGCCGGTACCCACTTGCCGTCAGGATTCCCCCAACCTCCACAGCTGATGCCATTCCGGTCTCGCGGCCTGGTGCGTCGCGTCACGCCGTTCATAGGCGCGGGGCTCGTGGCTCTTGTGGTCTTCGCCGACCCGAGCTTCACACACCTGCCATGGGCAGATGCGCTTGCGGTCGCGACGGCCGCTGCGGCGACTGCGGCTGCGCTCTCTCCGATCGACTGGGACCGGTTGCCGCGGCTGACCATGGCATTGCCGTTGGTGATCGGGTTGCTCCTCGGCCTGGGATCCACGTTCACCCAGGACTCCCTCATACCGATCGCTGCTGCTGCGGCCGGTGCGGCCGTGATCATTGCCATCTACCTGGTGCCTTGGGATCGCTTTCCGCGATGGGTCCACAACCTTCCGGTTTTCGGTGGCATCAGCGCGGTGTTCATCATCCAGGCAACGATTCACGCGCCTGGCTTCGTGCTCCCGACCGAGCTACTGGTCCTGCCGTTGTACTTCACCACCGTCCTTTTCGCGGCCCTGTATCACACTCGCAACGAGCTCTTGGCGGCGGCCGCCCTGGCCGGGATCGCGATCATGGCCGCTGCCGTGGGAGAGGGCGAACGGGCAGGAGAACCCGCCATCTCCGTTCTGGCCGTAGCGGTCCTATGGTTGGTCGTCTTCACGGTGCACACGGCGGTGCGAAGGGGCCAAGGTGCTGAGGAGCGGCTCCGTCTTCTCATCGACAGCATCAGCGACTACGCGATCATCACGCTGGATCCGACCGGCAAGGTGACCACCTGGAGCCCGGGCGGGGAGCAGATCCACGGCTACCGAACTGAAGAGATCATCGGCCGGAACTTCTCTTCCTTTTATCCCGAGGAGGACATCAGAGCAGGCAAACCGGATCGCGAGCTCGCCGAAGCTGCCGGGGTGGGCAGGGTCGAAGAGGAGGGCTGGCGCGTGCGCAAGGATGGCAGCCGGTTCTGGGCGAACGTGGTGACCAGCGCTCTGCGCGGCGATAACCGCGGGCTTCGCGGGTTCGGCCAGGTCACCCGCGACGTCAGTGAGCGGAAACGCGGCGAGGATGCGGTTAAGAGGCTGACCGACGAGCTGGTCCAGCTCGTGGTCGAAAAGACAGCCACCAACTCTGAGCTCGCCGAGCAAAAGCGCCTGGTCGAAAGCCTGCTTCAGAACCTGAGCGACCTTGGCATGGGCCTGGTGATCTCCACCGGGTCGAAGATTCAATCCGTCAACGACGCTTTCAGCCGCATCACGGGCTATGGAGGTGGAGAAGGCCAGCGGCTCCCCGAGTTGCAGGACCTGATCGCGCCCGAATACATGGAGCAATTCCGCCACCAACTTGCCGAGAGGACGGCAGGGATAGGTGGCGTGATCATGCAGGAATGGGAGATCGTCGCGGCCGACGGCCACCGCGTCCCGGTCGAAAGCATCTCGCGCTCGGAAGTTGTCGACGGCCGGCAGCACAGCGTGGCAATCGTGCTGGACATCACCGCACGCAAGCAGGCCGCGCAAGCGCTGGCGCAGTCACAGGCTCGCCTGCAGGCGATCATCGACACCTCGCTGACAGCGATCGTGACTATGGACGAACATGGCGCCATAACCGACTGGAACCCTCAGGCCGAAGAAACCTTCGGTTGGAGCCGGGACGAGGTCCTGGGCAAGATCCTTGCTGACACCATCATTCCCGAGCAATATCGCGTGTCGCATCGCGTGGGCCTCGCGCACTATCTGGCAACGGGAGAGGGACCAGTGCTCGGCAAGGTGCTCGAGCTCTCGGCGCTCAACAGAGACGGCCGCGAGTTTCCCGTAGAACTGGCGATCTCTCCAGCCTCCGCACCAGGCGGCAACGCGCTGTTTGTAGGATTCCTCCGCGACATCACGGATCGCAAGAAATCAGAGGATGCGATCAAAAGGCTGAACTCGGAGCTGCAGATCGCGAGCCGGCACAAGAGCGAATTCCTCGCCAACATGAGCCACGAGCTGCGTACTCCGCTCAACGCAATCCTCGGCTTCTCCGAGCTGATGATCGACGACACCACCGGCA
This sequence comes from Chloroflexota bacterium, assembly GCA_005880855.1. Classification (GTDB taxonomy): domain Bacteria; phylum Chloroflexota; class Dormibacteria; order Dormibacterales; family Dormibacteraceae; genus UBA10449. The sequence goes on along the minus strand of VBGM01000158.1, from coordinate 9,725 downwards.
GATACGACGTAGGCAAACGACAGAAGTTCCTGAGTCAAGTCAGCTCGAGCGGACGCCATCTGCTTGGCCTCATCAACGACATCCTCGACCTCTCCAAGGTCGAGGCGGGACAGATGGAGCTGAGTGTGGAGACGGTGTCGGTCTCAGAGATGGTGGCTCAAGTCATGGACACGATCGAGCCCATCGCGGCCAAGAAGAAGATCCGGGTCAGTGCAGACGTCGCGGGGGGTGGGCAGCTGGATGCCGACCCGAGCAAGTTGAAGCAGATGCTCCTGAATCTCGTCTCCAACGCCGTCAAGTTCACGCCTGAAGGCGGAAGCGTTTCGATCGGAGCTCAACGCCTTCACGAGATGCTCGAGATCTCGGTCGCGGACAATGGCATTGGAATCGCCGAATCTGACCTTGGTCGTCTTTTTACGGAATTCCAACAGCTGGATCCGGGCGCAGCGCGCAAACAAGAGGGCACAGGTCTTGGCCTGGCGCTCACCAAGCGCCTGGCCGCGCTGCATGGCGGCGACGTGCGAGTCGCCAGCGACCTTGGCAAGGGCAGCACCTTCACCCTCGTGCTCCCCCTGCGACGAGGCGCACCGTTGGGCCCAAACGGGCGGACCCCCGGGGGAGCCTAGGGTTGGACGGTCAGCGGGCCTCCGAACCGGTTGGCGAGGCCGCTCTCGGCGCGGATCACGTGCATCACCGCGTTGATCAGCGCCAGGTGGGAGAAGGCCTGCGGGAAGTTGCCGAGGTGCCGGCCGCTGCGGGGATCGATCTCCTCGGCGTAGAGCTGCAGCGGGCTGGCGTACGAGAGCAGCTTCTCGCACAGCTCCTTCGCTCGCAACACCTCGCCGATCTCAGCCAGCGCGGACACCAGCCAGAACGAGCAGATGGTGAATGTCCCCTCCTCCCCGGCCAGGCCGTCGTCGGTCTCGGCCGTGCGGTAGCGCAGGACCATGCCGTCCACCGTGAGCTCGTCGGCGATGGCGAGCACCGTGGCCTTGACACGGGCGTCGGTGGGCGGAAGGAAGCGCACCAGCGGGATCAGCAGCACTGACGCGTCGAGCGCCTTGGATCCGTAGTGCTGGACGAACACGCCACGCGAGTCGACGCCTTTTTCGCAGATGTCGGCCTTGATCTCATCCGCCACCTCGCGCCACCTCTCGTTGAGGTCGTGGTCGCCGTGCAGCTCGGCGAGGTGGGCGCCGCGGTCACACGCCACCCAGCACATCAGCTTCGATGAGGTGAAGTGCCGCGGCTCGCCGCGCACCTCCCAGATCCCGCGGTCCGGCTTCTTCCAGTTGTCGATCGCCGCCTCCACCGAGCGCTTGAGGATCGGCCATACCACCTCGGGCAGGTAATCGCGAGACTTCGTGTGCAGGTACACGGAGTCGAGGACCGCGCCCCAGACGTCGTGCTGGTCCTGTGCATACGCGGCGTTGCCGACCCGGACCGGCGCTGACCCCTCGTAACCGCTGAGGTGGTCGACTGTCCGCTCCGCGAGCTCGTGCTCGCCGCCGATGCCGTACATGATCTGCAGGTCCTTCTGACCCGCGGCGACGTCGGCGATGAAGTAGAAGAAGTCGTTGGCCTCACGCGCGAAGCCAAGCGTGTACAGACCCCACAGCATGAAGGTGCCGTCGCGGATCCACGTATAGCGATAGTCCCAGTTGCGCTCGCCGCCGATGGATTCGGGCAGCGATGTGGTCGGCGCCGCGAGCAATGCGCCGGTCGGGCTGTAGGTCAGACCCTTGAGCGTCAACGCGCTCCGCTGGAGATAGCTCTGCCACGGGTGCTCGGGGAACTCACCGCGGTTGATCCATTCGCGCCAGAAGTCGGCGGTGCGCTCGATGCGCGCGAAGGCCTCGTCCGCGGTGGCGGGAGGCGGATGCTCGGCCCAGAACTCGCTCGACGCCGAGTACTGCGAGCGCGGCCACGCGAGCGCGACGTACGCCTTCTCGCCCTGGCGAAGGGTCTTGGTGGCGTGCGCGCCCGGTCCTTCGAAGCCGACGCGAAGGTCGGTGACCAGCCGCAGCGGAATGTCGCCGTCGCCGCCCTTCGCGACCGCCTCGCCGTAGCCGGGCCCTGCGTACTCCCACTGGGCGGCCGTGTGCCCGTAGTCGAACACAGGGTCGCAGTCGAGGCTTAGCTCGACGTTGCCGACCACGCATTTGGCCGTGCGCAGCAAGATGTGCTCGGCCTCCTGGTCAGTGGGCGGCCGGCGGTGGGTGCCCGAGCGGCGCTGCCCGTGGTACCACGGGCCGATGCAGAGGGCGTCACGCACGATGAGCCAGCCCGTGCGCGTGCGCCAGGTCGTCTCCAGGACCAGCGTTCCCGGCAGGTAGCGACGGCCTGCCGGCACCATCACCCCGCTGGGCGCGAACCGGAAGCTGCCGGCGGCACGGTCGAGGACGGCTGCGAACACGCTCGTGCTGTCCGGGCGCGGAAGGCACATCCACTCCACGCGGCCGCTGGGGGCGATGAGACAGTTGACCTCGCAGTCGGAGAGGAACGCGTATTCGGCGATCGGGGGGAAGGCGCTCGCGATCGGCGCGAACATCGGGGCGGGCTCCGCCTCGTCCATGGGGCGGCCTTCGCCGTTCGGCTTGATCGCCGGTCCGAGGTCGTCGATGTCGGCTTTTCGCGCCATGTCTAGCGGAGGATTCCGATCATATGCGTCCGGCCACCCGTTTGATCGCGTCACGGACCCGGTCGAAAACCTCGTCGACCTCCCCCACGCCTTCGACCTCTGCCACCGGAACGCCGGCGCGGCGGTAGTGGTCGAGGACCGGGGCGGTGCGTGCATGGTACTCGTGCATGCGCTCCATGATCGCCTCGCGCGTGTCGTCCGCCCGTCCCTCAACCTGCGCCCGGTGCAGCAGCCGGTCGACGAGCAGCCCCTCGGGGACGTCGAGTGCGACGACGAAGTCGACCCTGCGGCCCAGCTCCGCCAGCATCAGGTCGAGCGCCTTGGCCTGCTGTGTGGTGCGTGGGAAGCCGTCGAGAAGCACGCTCTCGGTGGGGTTGGTGCGGCCGAGCCGGCTCTCGACGATGCGGTCGATCAGCTCGTCGGGGACGAGGTCGCCGGCGGCCATGATGCGCGCGGCCTCCTTGCCGACCGCGCTTCCATGCGCAACTTCGGAGCGCAGGATCTCGCCAGTCGACAGGTGCGACATGTCGAACTCTTTCTCGACTCGGGCGGCCTGAGTTCCCTTGCCACTCCCAGGTGGGCCAAAGATGAGCCCGATCAAGAGGACTCTCGGCGCTCGGGGATCCCGATGCGGAACCGCCGCTGCCACCACCGCTTCGCCTCCTCGTTCAGGAGCGCATGCACCGCGGGGTGCGGCCCTGCGGCCTGGCCGGCCTCGCCGGCCGCCAGCCAGAACCTGGTGATCTCGACGTACAGATCGGCCTCCGTCCAGCCAGGCATCTGCTCCACCACCTTGTGACGGCGGATCGCCTTGGCGATGGGAAGGTAGACGTTGTCGTACCAGCTCGCGACCGCCTCGGGCAGCGACACCTGGCGGCCGCGCTCGAGGCCGAGGAAGTACTGGTGGCCGAGGATGTGCTTGAAGATCTCGTCGTAGCGCCCGAGCCGGCTGCATTCGAGCCGTGCCTCCGGCCGCAGCCGGTGGAGCTGGGTCTCCTCGAGGAACTGCGCGTACTCGGCGGCTCGGAGCAGGTCCTCAGGATCGACGTTGGTGCCGAGCGGAGCCCTCGTCTGCACGTCGATGACGCGGGCGTTGATCGTGTCGCGGCCGAGGCTGCGGGCGACCGAGACTCGATGGTGCCCGTCGATGACGTAATAGCCGTCGCCGACGCGATAGACGTCGATCGGTGGCAGCTCATCGCCCTCCGTCATGGCCGTGTACACACGCGTCCAGCGGTCGCGCAAACGCCGCGTGGCCGGAAGGAAACCGGAGTCGAAGTCGTTGGCCTTGGCCGGGGACGCCGCCGAGCCGACGATCTTGGAGATCGAGATCTCCTGCTCGCCGCCGAAGGACCGCCCTTCCGCGCCGGCGGCGTCGAGCACCGTTTGCAGCTCGACGAGCCCTTGCGCACGGCCGGTCAGGGTGTTGCGGACCGACCTCCAGAACGCGCGGGAGCGCGCTGAATCGAAGTCCTCACCGGCACGTATTCGTTCCACACGAGGGGGCTAGATGAGAGCTTGTTCGGTCTGGGCGTCGAAAAGGTGGAGGGTGCGAGTGTCGAGGCCGAGCTTGACGTTGTCCCCGGGCTCGACTTTCATCTTCGGGTCGACCCGGGCGGTGACGGTGTCGCCGCCGACCTGGCCGTACAGGAACTGGTCGGAACCCAGGCGCTCGACGACGTCCACCTTCATCTCGAGCGTGCCCGTCTGATCGGAGATGCGGTCCGTCACGGTCTCTGGGCGGAAGCCGAGCGTGCCCTTGCCCGCAGGCACCGACTTGGGCAGCTTGACCTCGAAACCCGATGCCTTGGCGGTGCTGTCCGAGGTGGTGACCGGTACGAAGTTCATCGTCGGGCTCCCGATGAACCCGGCGACGAAGAGGTTGGCGGGGTGGTCGTAGATGTCGCCGGGCGTCCCGACCTGCTGGAGGATGCCGGCGTTCATGATCGCGATGCGGTCACCCATGGTCATCGCCTCGACCTGGTCGTGCGTCACGTAGATGAACGTGGTCTGCAGGTCCCGGTGAAGCTTCTGCAACTCGATGCGCGTCTGGCCGCGCAGCTTGGCGTCGAGGTTGGACAAGGGCTCGTCGAGCAGGAAGACCTTCGGGCTGCGCACGATCGCACGCCCGAGGGCGACGCGCTGGCGCTGGCCACCGGAGAGCGCTCTCGGCTTGCGCTTCAGGAAGTTGTCGAGGCCGAGGATTCGTGAAGCGTTCTTGACCCGCTTGTCGATGTCGGCCTTGGGCATGCGCTGCATCTGCAGCGGGAAGGCCATGTTGTCGTACACGCTCATGTGCGGGTACAGGGCGTAGGACTGGAACACCATGGCGATGTCGCGGTCCTTGGCGGCAACGTTGTTGACGACGCGGTCGCCGATGCGGATCTGGCCTTCTGTGATCGCTTCCAGGCCCGCGAGCATGCGCAGCGCGGTCGACTTGCCGCAGCCGGACGGGCCCACGAGGACCATGAACTCCTTGTCCTTGATCTCGACATTGAAGTCCTTGACCACCGTGAGGTCGGCCGTGTAGCGCTTGACGACATGGTCGTATGTGACTGAAGCCATTTCCTTATTACCCCTTCACAGAGCCCGCGAGGATGCCGCGCACGAAGTAGCGCTGGAGGCTGAGGAACACGACGAGCGGCACGATCATAGAGAAGAAGGCAGCCGCGGTCAGGACCTGATAGTTCTGGCCGTACGAGCCAACGAGGTTGACCAGCGTCACGGTGATCGGAGCCACCGATGCGGTGCCGCCCACGTAGATCAAGGCGACGAGCAGGTCGTTCCAGACCCACAGGAACTGGAAGATGATGAGCGACGCGAGCGCGGGCACCGACAGCGGCAGCACGATCCGGAAGAACACCGTCAGCATCCCGGCGCCGTCGATCTCCGCCGACTCGAAGAGGTCGCTGGGCAGCGCCCGGAAGAAGTTCGACAGCAGGTAGATCGAGAACGGCAGGCCGTAGCCCGCGTGCGCCAGCCAGAGGCCGAGGTACGGCGGCAGGCCGGCAGCCGTGAGCTTGTCGGGAGTGATCCCCAGCTTGACGAACTCGGTGGTGACGGGGATGAACGTCAGCTGGAGAGGGACTGCGAGCAGGCCGACCAGCGCGAGGAAGATCCAATCGCGCCCCGGAAACTTCATCCAGGCGAAGGCGTAGGCCGCAAACGCGGCCACCGTGACCGGGATGAGCGTGGCCGGGATCGAGATCATGAAGCTGTTGAGGAACCCGGTCGCGAGGTTGCTCGTGCCGGCCGAGAGCACCGACGAGTAGTTGTCGAGCGTGTACTTGAACGGGGGCGAAAGGGCGGTCCACCAACCCGTGTTGGCGATGTCCGACGACGAGCGGAACGAGGTGACAAGCAGGCCGACCGTGGGAACGATCCAGGCCACGGTCAGGCCGATGACGACGACGTGGATGACGCCTCCCGAGAGCCGGTCGGCGAGCCAGCGTGGTGAGAAGGTTGCGGCCGTCGACTCCGGCCGTGTTGCGGTCGCAACGCTCATCGTCTTGCCTCCACAGCCCGGAATTGGCGCAGGTTGAAGATAAGGACGGGAATGACTGTTAACAGCAAGACCACGGCGACCGCGCTGGCGCCGGGCGTGTCGCTCGAGAAGTAGAGGAGCTTGTACATGCGGTTGGCGAGGACGTCGGTGTCGTAGTTGCCGGCCGTCATCGCATACACGACGTCGAAGGCCTTGAGGGCGAAGATCACGAGCGTCGTCCCGACCACCACGACGGTCGGCATCATGAGCGGGAAGATCACGCGGCGGAAGATCGTTATCTCACCGGCGCCGTCTACGCGCGCCGCCTCGAGCAGGTCGCCCGGGATGCCCTTAAGGGCGGCCGACAGGATCACCATCGAAAAGCCGACGATGCCCCAGACCGCGGCGGCGATGAGGGCAAGGTTGTTGAGTGGGATCAGCCCGAGCAGGGGGGTCTCGTCCTGGATCCACGTGCGGGGATCCTGGTGGAAGACCGTGTTGAGGATGAAGTTGAGTGTGCCCGTCTGGGGCTGGCCCGGCGGCTGGTACGCGTACATGAACTTCCAGATGACGACCAGGGCGACCGACGAGATCGCCATGGGCATGAAGATCAGCGACTTGACGATGTTCTCGTAGGGCACGCGATCGAAGAGGACGGCGAGCGCGAGCCCGAACGCAAGCACGAAGAGGGTGTAGAAGATGAGCCAGAAGAGGTTGTCGCGGATCGCTATCCAGGCGCCGCCGGTGGGAAAGCCTCCGAGCTGCGACGCGAAGTTCGATAAGCCGACGAAATTGCCCTGGCGATCCTGGAAGCTGCTGATGAGCGTGCCGATGGCCGGCACGACGAGGAACCCCGTGACAAGTAGAAGGGCAGGTCCGACCCAAATCCAGGGCCGGACCTGCGGGCGATTCTTGTCAGGCAGCCGCCGGACCAGGAACTCGCCGCCGACGATATAGGCGGCGAGCACCGCGGGCACCCCGACGATCACAGCGATCAGCGTGGGCAGATCCGTCAGCAGGAGGTTCCAGTCCATGCCTTATGCCTTCTTTCTCAGGATGTGTACGCCTTGGCCTGGATCGAATCCAGGTTGGCGAGGATAGAGTCGAGCTGGCCCTGGTTCGCGGCGAACTTGAGGACGGCGCCCCAGTAGGCGTTCTTCATGTCGGCCGGCATCAGGTCGCCGGCGTCGTACTTGCCGATCTGGGTCTTGACCAGGATCTGCGCGGTCGACTTCGACAGCGCGTCCGGGTAGTCGTCCAGGGGCACCTTGTTGTTTGGCGAGATCTTGCCACCGCGCTTGACCCAGATCGCCTGGGCGTCTGCGGTGGTCAGGTACTTGATCATCTTCTCGGCCTGAGGCGTGTCGTTGAACATCGACCACGCGTCGCCGGCGACGACGTGGGCGCCCGTGAACTGCGAGTTGATGTCGGGTAGTGGGAAGAAGTTGTAGTCGGTGCCCGCCACCACGGATGGGTTGGCGCTCTGGAAGAAGCTGGTGATGAACGACGCCTGATTGTGCATATAGCACTTGGGCGGGGTCTGGAACAGCGGCGTGCCGGCATCTGCGAAGTTGGTGGCGGCCATGCTCTTGGCGCCGCCGTACACGTTGGCGTCGTTGGCGCCCAGGATTTGGCCCCACGTCTGCCAGGCGAGCTTGATCTCAGGCGAGCTCCACTTCTGCTTGCCCTTCCACCAGGCGTCGTAGACGCTCGGTCCCGACTGGCTCAGGACGATCTCCTTGACCCAATCGCTGCCGGGCCAGCCTGACGCCGCCCCGCTCTCGAGACCGATGCACCAAGGCGTGGTGCCGCCGCCCTTGATCGTCTGCTGCAGCTGAAGCAGCGAGTCCCAGCTGTTGGGCACGTTGTAGCCCTTGGCCTGAAAGTTCTTGGGGTCGTACCAGATAAGGCCTTTCAGCGAGACCCACGAGTAGACCTGGTACAGCTTGCCGTCGCCTGTCGGCTCGCCGAGGTCGATCCAGGTCTTCGACACCTCGGATGACAGCGCAGTCATGTCGACGACGTTGTTGAGGGCCTTGACCTTGCCCTGCGTCGCGAATTTCGTCAGCAGCGTCGGGCTCGGGGCCGCCGCCAGGTCGGGCGGATTGCCGGACGCCACGCGCGTGGTGAGGAGCGCGTCCTGGTCACGGCTCGCCTCATAGGCGATGGTGATCCCGGTCTGGTCGGTGAACGGCTTCATGACCGCCATGAACGAGGCCTGCTCGGCCCCGGTCCACGTCGCCATCACCTTCACGGACCCGGCACTCTGGGTTCCTCCGCCGCCGCACGCGACTGCGGCGAACACGGCCGCCATCGCGACGACCAGTGCACGAATGAGACTCGAAGATCGCATATTCAGATCCCCCACGTGAGGAAGGTCGACGACCTTCCCATAAACAAAGTCGAATCCGAGTCAAAGACCATTCTATTTGCCTCCTTGTATTTGGCAAGCGCGCCCTGGGGCACGCATGTTCGGATACCTCGACTAGGAACCCGGGCCGGACACCTCCTTTGGACGCGAGGTGGAGCCACGCACCACCAGGCTCGTTGCCAGCGGGGGCGGCGAGGTCACAGTCTTGCCCTGCAGCCGCTGGATCAAAAGCAGCGTGGCGAGCCGGCCTTTTTCGACGATCGGCTGCCTGACCGTGGTCAGCGGCGGGCTGGTCCATGCGGCCATCGGCAGGTCGTCGTATCCGACCACGGACAAGTCGTCGGGCACGTGGATGCCGGCGGATTCGGCGGCGCCGAGGACACCGATTGCGGCCATGTCGCTCATGGCGAGGATCGCCGTCGGGCGCCGCTTGCCTTTGGGAAACGACTCGAACGCGCGCGCGCCCGCGGGCATCGTTGCGCCGGCGGTCACGGTGTAAGGAGGAGGGGCGTCGAATCCGGCGAGCGCGGCCTCGTAGCCCGCGAGGCGCCGCGCCGACGTTGGGGTCGGTCCGGCCTGGGCGCGTGTGGGCGGGAGCATGATCACGGCCAGCTGCCGGTGGCCGAGCTCGAGCAGGTGGCGCGCCGCCGCCTCCGCCCCGCCGGCATCGTCCACGTTGACCGCGGGGTGTTCGGCCGATCCCTCGGAGTCGATCAGCACGGTCGGGATGCCGATCCTCGCCAGGGTCGTGAGAGCTTCGTCGTCCGGGCTGAGGCCGAGGCTGATGAAGCCGTCGACCGACGCCTGCCGGATGGCGCCTTCCAGCGAACCGGCGAGCGGCGGCACGAGAAGAAGCGTGAGGTCGTGCTCCTCGACCAGCTCGCCCAGGCCCTGGAACAGCTCGCTCAAGAACTGGTTCGCGAACACGGTGGACAATCGCTGGGGGATGAGCACGCCGATGGTGCCGCTGCGGCGGAGCGATAGAGCCCGGGCGGCGGGGTGAGGCGTGTAGCCCAGCTCATGGGCGACCTGCAGAACGCGCTCCAGCGTCGCCTGGCCGAGCTTCTCCGGGTTGTTGAAAGCGAAGGACACGGCGGTCTTCGACACGCCCGCGGCGCCGGCCACGTCAGCGATGGTGACCCGCATCACAATCGCGCCAGCAGGAGAACCACTGTGGCTTCATCCGCACCCCACAACCTAAACCGCTTTAGTAAAGCGGTTTAAGGCCG
>VBGM01000157.1:31110-31312 GCA_005880855.1 Chloroflexota bacterium | reverse complement strand
CTTCGCGAGCTCACGCTGGTCGCGGTCGTCGGCGACGCCGAACACCAGCGACTGGGCCTGGTTGATCGCCTCCTCGGCCTCCACCCCATCGTCGTAGCCAAAGCCGGCGATGTTGGCGCCCGCTGAGATCAGGCGGCGTTTGTATGCCTTCTCCTTGATGATCCGGCCGTAGTACTCGATGTTGGCCGACGTCGGGACCGAG
>VBGM01000157.1:20876-31065 GCA_005880855.1 Chloroflexota bacterium | reverse complement strand
GGCGAGGGTGACGTTGTCGATGGGCTCACCGGCGGCAAAGAGATCCAGAGCCGCGCGGTAGACCTGCCCGTTGTTCTCCCGATAGAAGTCCTCCGGGTGGAGGAACTGCAGGACCTTCGCGATGGAAAGAGGGTCGAGGAGGATGGAGCCGAGCACCGACGTCTCCGCGTCGAGGTCGTGGGGTGGCACCCTCCCGGGTGTGAGCGCGATGGTCGCCATGAGCGGGCTCCCTTAACGGTCCTGGGTGACGATCACATTGACGTGGGCGGCCACGTCGCGGTGGAGCTTCAAAGCTACCTGGTGCTCGCCCAGCGTCTTGATGGGCTCCTTCATGTCGATCTTGTGGCGATCGATCTCGACCCGGTGTTGCGCCTTTAGCGCGGTGGCAATGTCCTGGTTGGTGATGGAGCCGAAGGCTTTGTCCTCTGCGCCCATCTTCAGCCGCACCACGACCGTCTTGTTGTTGATCTCGTCGGCCAGGGCCTGCGCCTCGACACGATCCTTTGTCTCCCGCTTCACAGCCGCATCCTGCAGCCGCTTCGCCTCCTGCTCGACGCCCTTGCGCGCCGGCACCGCCAGCTTGCGCGGAAGGAGGAAGTTGCGGCCGTATCCGTCCGTGACCTCCTTCACATCGCCGGCCTTGCCGACGTTGACGACGTCCTTGGTCAGCATCACGCGCACTTTCCCTAGCCCTCCGATACCGCTTGATAAGAGTCGCCGCGCGTAAGGCGCGCCCGGATCCGGCCCGCGACGCGGCCGGTACCCTCTTTAGCCGCCGACATCGTGTCCCGAAGATCCCGATCGAAAACGCTCTCATTTGCCTTCAGCGCCAACTCGTGCTCGCGGCGGACGTCCTCGGGGCACGCGTCCACGAACGTCTTCACCGCCAGCACGGCCAGCGCAAGCATGTCGAGCTCGCCGAGCACCGGCACCCAGGCCGGGAAGTCGATCGGGCTGACGATCAAGGCAAGAGCCCCAAGAACCGCCGCTTTGGGGGCGGCCGGCACCCTCGGGTCACGCAGCAGGCAATACGCAAGCTTGCCGTGCCGCGGCACCTCGATGAGAACCTCTTTTGCGCGCGAAAGGACAGGATGCATGGGGGCCGCCAAAGCCTACAGCTTTTCTGCCCCCGCGGAAAAGCTACTTAACTTAGCCTTTCGCCATGGCAACGGCCGTGGTCTCGAAAGGGGCGCCCGCCCATTACGGAAACCTTCAGCACACGGCGCTCAGCGCCTTCTGGTTCGGCAGCAACTTCCTCTGGATTCCGCTGACCACCGTCCTGATTCAGGCCCAGGTCGACGAGGTCGTCCCGAAGGGATCTCAGAACACCGCCATCGGGGTTGCGCTCGGGGTTGGTGGCGTGCTCGCGATGACAGTGCCTCCCATCGTCGGAGCCTGGTCGGACCGTCTCAACACTCGGTGGGGGCGCCGGCGGCCGATCATGGTCGCGGGCACCCTCCTCACGATTCCCGGCCTACTGATCCTGATGGCCGCGAACAACTACCCGGAGATCGTCATCGGGTACGCCATCATCCAGTTCTTCTTCAATGCAGCAGGAGCCGCGTACGCCGGGATCATCCCCGACGTCGTGCCCGCCCAGCAGGTCGGCAAGGCAAGCGGTTTCCTGGCCACGATGACGCAACTTGGCATTGGCGGCGGCCTCGGGGTCACCGGCCTGCTCGCCCACAACCGTGCCGTCTACCTCGTCATGGGCGCGGTCGCCGCGCTCACGCTGATCCCCACGGTCTGGGCGGCGCGCACAGAGGGGCTCGTCCGCATCGACAGGCCGCCACCCCGGCCTCTCAGCGAATCGGTACGAGAATTCCTGCGACCTCTTCACGAGGGCGACTTCGCCTGGGTTGTTTTCACCCGGCTCATGGTTTCGTCCGGGATCACAGTGGTCCTCTACTTCCTGGTCAACTTCTTCGGCGATGTCGTGCTGAGCCCCAATGAGGATGCCGCCAAGTTCACGGACAACTGGCTGTTGGTGGTGGTCGTGACCGCGCTTCCGTTCGGTTTTTTTGGCGGCCAGATCTCCGACCGGATTCGACGCCGCAAGATCTTCGTCTACCTGGCCGGCGCTGCCCAGGCCTTCGTCGCCATCGTCTTCATAGCCTTCTATCCGAAATCCGTCCCTCTGATCTTTGCGCTGGGCGTTGCGTACGGGGTCGGCTACGGGCTGTATTTCGCCGTCGACTGGGCGCTCGCCTGTGACACGCTGCCCGACAAGACGAAGTCGGCCAAGGACATGGGACTGTTCCACATCGCGCTGACACTTCCGCAGGCACTCCTGCCTCTTTTCGGTGGGGCTCTCATCGACTACCTCAACAAGCACGTGGCGGCCAACGCCGGCTACCGCGTCGTCTTTTCGAGCGCGGTCCTCTTCTTGTTCCTCGGCACCGTGCTGGTGAGCCGAATCAAGTCCGTGCGCTAGCGCTCTCGCGGCGCACCGCGAGAAGGCTCGCGATCCAGATCGCCGCGATCCCGATCACCCCGAGCTCGGCCAGCAGCCTGAGGACAACGAGGTTCGTATAGCCCGAGACCAGCAAGACCTGGAACGCGTGGTGGCCGGGCCCGATCAGGGCCCAACCGAGCGCGACCAGCCCGAGCACCGTCCAGTCGCTCCTGCGGACCGCCCACGCGATCAGCACCAGCATGGGAAGCAGCAAGAGGACGAGGTGCGTGCCCCAGGAGTAGCTGGCCACGATCGGGGTGACCGCGACGACGGCGGCGGCTTCCAGGGTGCGGCCAGTCGAGGTGGCCGACGACCGGCGCAGCACGGCGAAGGTCACAACGAGCGCAGCGATCGCGATGAGCGTGGTGATGATCCTGGCCGCCACCGGAGCGCCGCGCGTGGCGCCCAGGAAGGTGTCCGGCTCGAGCAGCCTCGCGATGGTGCCGCCTGGCGAGTGGTTCTCGAAGAAACCGGTTCCAGCGCCGATCGCCGGAACCACCTTGAGGACGTACTCGAGCAGGTACTGCGGCGCGGCTATGAGCCACAGCCCCAGGCCCGCGACCGCCGCCGCCGCCAGCATCGACCACCGCCGCGCCCACAGCACGAGCAGGCCCACCGGCGCCTGGATCAGCTTCAAGGCCACGGCGATCCCGAGGGCCAAGCCGCCCCACCAGCGGCCCGCAACCCAGGCCAGAAGCCACACGCCTGAGAGCGCCAGCAGGACGAGGTTGATCTGGCCCTCGACGATGTTCGCCGTGGTGGGTTCGAACGCAAGCGCCGCCAGCACGAGCAGAGTGGCGAGCTGCCAGTCCCGCACCCGCACTGCAATCAGGACGCAGACGAGAAACACGACCAGTGAGGCGTTGAGCAGCACCACCGCCGCCGCCGCGAGAACGTGGGCGTCGACGCCCACGGCCGGCTGCAGCAGCCAGGCCAGCGGCAGCGGCGTGACGTACTGCGGCCCGGTCGGCTCCAGGCAGCCCATCGTCTGGCAGAGGTCGTAAGGGTCCTGCCCGGCGGCGAGCCGGCCCGCTGCCCGCATGTAGCTCTCCTGGAAGTCGCCGAGATACGTGCCGAAGGCAAGCGGTTGGACCAGAGCCTGCCAGACATAAAGGAGGGTGATCGGGATCCCGGCCCATACGACAAGCAGGCCACTGAAACGCCGGTTGGCCAACGCCGGTAGCCACCTTACTTCCGGCGCGTTCACCGCTGGGAGTCTATGGCCTCAAACAAAGAAGCGAGGCGGCACCTGCAGCGGGCACCGCCTCGGCCGGGTTCCATCGGGTGACACGCTGTCTGGTTTCTGCGCCGCTTTACGGCCGTTGCCTACTTGTGGAGGCCAACCTTTGCGTGAACTGCAATGGACCCGACGCCGAACGAATTGACCCCCAGCTTGCGCGGATCGCGCGGGGGTGTCAAGGGCTTGGCGACACCGGGTTTGAAGGTGCATTATTGAGTGTCGGACCTCAGCTGCAGGCCCAGGTCTGAAAGGGGGCGCGATTGGGCGAGCTCAGCTACGTTCACGGAGCCAGCGGCACTCCTCTCCTGGGCGAAACCATCTTTCACAACCTGCGTCGAACGGCATCACGATTCGGCGACCGCGACGCCCTCGTGGTCGCCCACCAGGACCGTCGCTTCACATATCGCGAGCTCGTCGCGGAGTGCGAGCGAACCGCCCGCGGCCTGGCCGCGCGGGGAGTCAAAAAGGGCGACCGTGTGGGCATCTGGTCGCCGAACCGCTACGAATGGGTCATCACCCAGTACGCGACCGCGGCCATCGGCGCGGTCCTAGTCAACATCAACCCCGCGTACCGCACGTCCGAGCTCGAGTACGTCCTCAATCAATCCGGAATCAGCTTCCTCATCCTCGCCGCCGGTTTCCGGTCGGCCGATTACCGCGCGATGCTCGCCGAGGTCAAGGGAAGGTGCCCGGAGCTTAGAGAGGCTCTTGTCCTCGAAGACGGCTGGGACGCCCTTCAGCGAGATGCCGCACAGACTGGCGTCGAGGCGCTGGGCGAGCTGGAGGCATCGCTCCAGTTCGACGATCCCATCAACATCCAGTACACATCCGGCACCACCGGCTTCCCCAAGGGCGCCACCCTCACCCACCACAACATCCTCAACAACGGCTTCTTCATCGGCGAGACGCTTCGGTACACCGAGCGCGACCGGGTCTGCATCCCCGTCCCCTTCTATCACTGCTTCGGAATGGTGCTCGGCAACCTTGCGTGCACGACCCATGGAGCCACGATGGTCATCCCCGCAGAGGCTTATGAACCGCAAGCCGTCATGGAGACGGTGCAGAAAGAGAGGTGCACGTCGCTCTACGGCGTGCCGACGATGTTCATCGGCGAGCTCGAGCATCCGCGCTTCAACGAGTTCGACTTCAGCTCGCTCCGCACCGGCATCATGGCCGGCTCGCCGTGCCCGGTCGAGGTGATGAAGAAGGTCCAGACAGTGATGCACATCCCGGAGATGACGATCGCTTACGGCATGACGGAAACCTCGCCGGTCTCAACTCAGTGCGCGACTGATGACCCGCTTGAGAAGCGCGTCTCGACGGTCGGCCGCGTGCATCCGCATGTCGAAATCAAGATCATCGACCCGGCGACCGCCGCTGTGGTGCCGCGCGGGGTGTCGGGCGAGCTCTGCAGCCGCGGCTACATGGTCATGCTCGGCTACTGGAACAACGAGGAGGCCACGCGCCAGGCCATCGACGCCGCCAGCTGGATGCACACGGGCGACCTCGCCACGATGGACGAGCTCGGCTACGTGAACATCGTCGGGCGCATCAAGGACATGATCATTCGCGGCGGCGAGAACATCTACCCGCGCGAGGTCGAGGAGTTCCTATACGGCCACCCGGCGATCGCCGATGTCCAGGTCATCGGAGTGCCTTCGGAAAAATACGGTGAGGAGGTCATGGCCTGGGTGAAGCTTCGCGATGGGGCCCCGGCCACCGGCGATGAGCTGGCTGCGTGGTGCAAGGGCAAGATCGCCACGTACAAGATCCCGCGGCACTGGAAGTTCGTGGACGCGTTCCCGATGACCGTCACCGGCAAGGTCCAGAAATTCAAGATGCGCGAAGCCGCGGTGGAAGAGCTCGGCCTGGAAAAGGCGGCCGGAGTTAGAACCGCCTAGCTGTTCCGGGATTCCGCCCGTTTGGCGCCAACGAGGCGTCATTTCTCGGGGGCTAGGGCTCGCTTGGGCGCAAAGATGCGGAATGCGGCCCCCTTATTGGAGGCTCTCGTACGGGATGGCGGCCGCGAAGGGCTCGTAGAGGAGCAGGACCTGCTCGACGGGCAAAAGGTCGCGCATGAAGATCCCACCGGCGGCCACACCCGCGTGGCCGACGATCCCTGAGCCGTCGTGCGGCGCCGCCATCTCGGCTCCATCCTGCGCGGCGCGGAAGGCCATCGTGCGGCCTGACCTGTGGGCGGCGTCGATGACCGCCTTCCACGCGGCCTGGTAGTGGGCGGCGGGATCGAGCGCCACCGCCGGCGCCGCGAGCGGGGAACCTGCACCGACCGCCGTCGTCCCAGCGGCCCTGGGTGGGTCGCTTAGCACCCTGGCCACAGTCGCGGCCTCGGCCTCGTTCGGCCCCGACAGGGTAGGCAGGCGCGCAAGGAACGCGGCGATCTGGCGATCGACCGGCGCGGGCGGTGCGTAGCCGGGGCCCGGCAGGACCGTGGCGAAGGGCCTGTAGAGGGTGGCGAACTGGCCCGGGTCGAGCTGCTCGCGAACAAGGATCGCCAGCGCCACGACCTGCGCCGACTCCAGCGCGGTGGCCGCCACCTCTTCGGACACCACCTTCGTGATCCCGAGCTTGGTCTGCGCCACCCTGAACCCTCCGGTGAACGCATTGACCATGGACTGGTCGGCGTTCGACAGCAGGTTGTCCAGGACCTGCTCGACCTCAGCCGTCGACGCGCGCTGGCGCGAAAGCACGCGGGCTGTGGCGATCCACTCCCACTGCGCCTTCCCAAAGGCCTTGACCGCGGCGGCGAGGAACTGCCCCGCCTCGCTCGCGCTCAGGGGATCGCCACCTGCTCCGGAAGCAGGCCCTTGGCTCTCAGCTTGTCGATGGGGTGATACGCATCCACGATGCGCATGGTGCCGGATGCCGACCGTAAAACCATCGATTGTGTGTACGCATAAACGTCTTCGTAGCGGACGCCCTTCAGCAGCTCGCCCGACGTGATGCCGGTGGCCGCGAAAAAGATGTCCTTGCCTGAGCACAGGTCGTCGAGGTGCAGGACCTTGTTCGGCTCATGGCCTTCCTTGATCGCGACCTGGCGCTCGTTTTCGTCGCGGAAGAACAGCTTGGCCTGCATGTCGCCGCCGATGGTTTTGATGGCGCAGGCGGCCAGCACCCCCTCGGTGGCCCCACCCGAACCCATCATGCAGTGGATCCCGGACCTGGTCTCGAGGGCCGCCTCGAGCGCCCCCGCGACGTCGCCGGCGGTGATCAGCTTGATGCGAGCGCCAACATCGCGGATCTGAGCCACCACCTGCTGGTTGCGATCCCGCTCGAGGACGACCACCGTCAGCTCCTGTACCGGCAGGCCCTCGGCCTTGGCGATCCGCCTGAGGTTCCAGGCGACCGGCATCTCGAGGTCGATGACCCCCCTGGCCCGGCGGCCAACGACGAGCTTTTGCATGTAGTGGACATGCGTGGTGAACATCGAGCCGCGCTCGGCCAGCGCCACCACCGAGATCGCGCCGGGGAGACCTGAGGCGGTGAGGCTGGTGCCTTCGATCGGATCGACGGCGACATCCACCTCGGGCTCGAGGCCGTTGCCGATCTGCTCGCCGAAGTAGAGCATTGGCGCCTCGTCCTTCTCGCCCTCGCCGATCACGACCGTTCCCTTCATGTCGACGGCGGCCATTGCGTTCCGGATGGCCTCGACCGCGCGCTGGTCGGCGGCGAGCTTGTTGCCGCGGCCCTGAAGGGGGGCCGCGGCCAGGGCGCCGGCCTCGGTGACGCGCAGGAGCTCGAGCGCCAGGTTGCGGTTGGTGCGCGGCTCGATCAAGTAGGTGTCCGGTTTCGGAGGTCCGCCGCATATTTCGCGGCATCGACGGCCGGAGCCAAGGAGAGGGTGGCGCAAGGAGGAGCGCATTTCAATGCGCGACGACGCCGCGCCGGGCCCCTCGACGCCGGCTTCAGCGCCCATCTCGGGGTCCCTGCGGAATCGCAAGATTCCGCGGGGTGAGTCGGCGCCCGGCCGTCTAGGCCGCGAAGATGCAAGGAACTTCCGGAACTGGACACCAATCCCACCACCAGCCTGTTCGGCATCGCGGCCGGTAGCTTAGCCGATGCCCCGGCGCCTGATCGGCAGCTTATCCGCCTCCACCCAGAGATCCTTCTTGCGCGCCAGCCGGCGGTCGCCATCTCGATCCAGGTAAACGCATGTGCGCTCCAGGACGGCCGTTATGCGCACGATCACGCCGTCCAGCGTGGCGGGGAAGCCGTCGATCAAGACCTCGTCCTCGTCGAGCTCGACTTCGCTGAGGCGCCGTGGACCAGGGGGACGCACCTTGTCAGAGAGGACCAGCTGGGTCCTCATGACTCCCGGCGGCCCCGGCTTGATCGTCAGCCTGGAGGACCCGGCACCTGCGAGGAGGATGGATGGCTTCGGCCTGGGTGGTGGCGGCTGATTATTGCTTGGCGCCTTGGCCGCCACAGTCTTGGCCGCGGAACGTGCCTCCGGCTTGGGCGTGGCGCGCTTACGCGCCGTGGCGGCCGCCGGTCTGGCGGACGCCCGAGCCTGCCCGGCCTTCGGCTTCCGGGCGGGCGGCCGTGGTTTTGGGCGCCTAGAAGAACTCACCCCAGAACTTCCTGACCCGGCCGACCGGGTTCGGAGCCGTCTTGAGCGTGACCACCGGTGCAGGCCGCGGATTCTCGATGACGGCGGTGTCCTTGGCCTCCGGAACCCCCTCGGGGTGGACCCGGATGACGCCATGGTGCACACCGCCTTCCAGGACCACCAGCGCCCCTACCCGCGCATCGCCCTCGAGGCGTCCCGTGTTCGCGATCTTCAGCCGGTTGACAGCGACGATGTTCCCCTTGACGAAGCCGGCGATGGTCACCCGGGCGCTCTTGACGTCCGCCTCGACATGCGCATCCGGGCCAATGAAAAGATCGCCGTCGCATTCGATCTGACCGCTGAAGCTGCCAAGCACCTGGCCGCTTCCCTTGATCTGCAACCGGCCCGACACGGCGTCGTCGCGCGCGAGCACTGTGGCTTTGGGCTCCCCGCCGAGGGAAGGCTCCCGGTCCCCATTGGTGGCGGGCGCCTCCAGCGTCTCCACTTTCGAGTCGATCATCGAATTGCCTCCCACCTCTAAATAACCCACTAAATAAACCCTGGCCCCAGTCGCAGCATAGCGGGTAATTTCGCGGGGGGAGAGGAAATTACACCTGGGCAAATCAGACCGTCGGGTGGGACTCCAGGTACGCCAGCACCGCTTCCCGCGAAGGCTCGATGACGCCGTCCATGACCAGCTCGGTCAACCGCTGCTTGATGCGGCCGACCTCTGGTCCCGGCTTGATGTTGCGCACACGCATGATGTCCTCGCCATCCACGGGGGCGGCCAATCGGGACGGCTCCTCGGCCAGCACTGCGTCGAGACGCGCCTGCAGCTCGTCCAGCTTCTCGCTGTGCGGATATGCGGAGGCGCCGATGTCGGCCCCCGCCAGCTGCATAAGCCGCCCCAGGTGCAGACCGGCATCGCGTGCCAGGCGGCGCACCGCTCCGTCCGTCCAATCCGAGGTGTAGAAAACGGGCCGGAGGTGCAAGCGCACGAGGAGCGCAACTACGTCGATCTCCTTCTGCGGGAACCGCAGTCGGGCCATCACCTGGGTCGCCATCTCCGCGCCCAGGACCTCGTGGCCGATGAAGGACCCGTCCGGGGTGGCGGTGGCCGGCTTGCCAATGTCGTGGAAGAGCCCGGCCAGCCGGACGAGAAGGTCCGGCGGCGTCCCGGCCACCGTGAGCAGCGTGTGACCGAACACGTCGTGGGTGTGATACCCGCCCTGCTGAACCCCTTTGCAGGCCGTCACCTCGGGCAGGATCACCTCGAGCAGCGAAGCGTCGTCCAGAAGCCCCAGAGCTAGTTTGGGACGCTCGGACACCAGCATCTTGCGCAGCTCCTCGGCGACCCGCTCGACGGAAACGACCGGCGTGCCGAGCCGGTCCCGCAGGCGGCGGATGGTGGGCACGAGGTCAGGGGCGAGCTCGAAACCGAGCTGCGCCGCGAAGCGGATGGCCCGCAGCATGCGCAGCGGATCGTCCGTGAAGGTCTGAACTGGATCGGCGGGAGTGCGCAGCAACCTCGCCTCGAGGTCGGCCAGGCCGGTGCCGAGCGGGTCGTGAACCCGGCCGTCGAGGTCCATCAGCAACGTGTTGACGGTGAAGTCGCGGCGGCGCAGGTCCTCTTCGAGCGTCGCCGGACGCACATCCGGCTTTCGCGAGCTGGGGTCGTACGACTCCGCCCGGGCGGAGACGAACTCGACCAGGTGACCAGGCAGTGTCACCTGGGCGGTGCCGAATCGCTCGAAGACCGCCGGTTCGCGCGTGCCCGCGAGCTCCGCGAACCGGCCCGCCACGTCGAAGCCCTTGCCGTCTTCGACCACGACGTCCATGTCGGGGTGCGGGCGGCCGAGAAGCTGGTCGCGCACGTAGCCACCCACGATCCACGCGCGCGCGCCCAGCTCGGACGCCGCCTGCCTCA
>VBGM01000157.1:0-20807 GCA_005880855.1 Chloroflexota bacterium | reverse complement strand
AGCCGGGCTCGGCGGACTCGAGGCCGTCGGGCGGGCTTGATGAACGGCGACGACCGCAGGGTCTCGAGCATGGTCGGCGCGACCAGCTTCCAGGAGCGCGTGACACCGCCGCCCATGACGAACATCTCCGGGTCGATGGCGTTGGTCAGGCTGATGAGGGCGAGCCCCATGTAGCGGGCCGACCGCTCGACGACCATCCTCGCGTGCGCCTCGCCGCGTGCGGCAGCGGCGAAGAGCTCGGCGGCCGGATGCCCGGTCTCCCTGGCGAGGTTGGCGCCACCGCAGAACACCTCGAGGCAGCCACGCTGGCCGCAGTTGTCGAGTGGGCCGTTGGGGTCGATGATGATGTGCCCGACCTCGCCGGCGGTGCCATGCCCGCCGCGATGCAACTTGCCGTCGATGATGAGGCCGCCGCCGACCCCCGTCGACCACGTGATGTAGATCATGTTGCGAGTCCCCCGGCCGGCGCCCCGATGGAACTCCCCGAGCGCTGCCATGTCGGCGTCGTTGGCCAGGTGCACCTTCGCGCCGGTGGCGCGGCTCAGCATCTGGGCCAGGGGCACGTTCTTCCAGGGCAGGTTGGGCGGATTGACGAGGATTCCGCGCTTGAGATCGATGGGTCCCGGCGCCCCGATGGCAATGCTGCGCACCTTCTGGTTGCCGCGCAGGCGATCGATCTCCGACGCCGCCCAGTCGACCATCCCCTGCGGGTTCTTGAGCAGCGGGGTCTTGGTCTTGACGCTCGTGATCAAATGGCCGTCGGAGCGCGCGAGCGCCACGCGCACCTGCGTTCCGCCGAGATCGATTCCAGCCAACATGGCTCGGTTAGGTTACTGGGGTTCGGTCCGTCAGGAGGCGAGCAGTTGCTGGCCGCGCAGAGCCCCGAGAATCTCGCTCGCGGCGCGGGCGCGATTGAACGTGTAGAAGTGCAGCCCCGGCACGCCGGCTTCCAGGAGCTCCGCGCACTGCCGGATGCAGTGTTCGACGCCGAGCTTGCGGATGGCCTCATCGTCAGGTGCCACGTCGATCGCCTGCTGCAGCTGGTCGGGCACTGTTGCCCCGGACATCTGCGTCACGAACGCGAGTGACCGCCGGCTGGGGATTGGCATGAGGCCCGGGACGATGGGCACCTTGATGCCGGCGGCCCGAGCCCGCGCGATGAGATCGAAATAGAAACGGTTGTCAAAGAAGAGCTGCGTGATCAGGAAATCGGCGCCCGCCTCGACCTTCAGCTGCATGTAGCGGAACTCGTGCTCGCGGTCGGGACTCTCGGGATGCTTCTCCGCACTGCAAGCAGCGCCGATACCCAGCCGGTAGCCGTTGCCGCGCACGAACGCCACCAGGTCGCTGCCGTGCGCAAGCTCCGGATCCACCGGTTGAAATGGCTGCGCCGGCCCGGGCGGATCGCCGCGCAGCGCGAGCACGTTGGCGATGCCCTCGCGCTCCATCCAGTTGAGGATTCGCCGCGTCTCGTCGCGTGTGTTGGCGCATGTCAGGTGGGCCATCGATTCGATGTGGTACTGGCGCTTGATGCGCGTGACGAGCTCGAGCGTTTTTTCGCCGGTACGCACGCGATACGTCACCGACACCCAGTCGGGCGCATGGCCTGCCAGCGCGGCGACCGTGCGTTCGAGAATCAAGACCTCATCTTCGTCTCGAGGCGCCATGAACTCGAAAGACACGGTGGGCCGCCCGCGGTTCAGCAGATGAGCGATTCGCATTGGGCACGAAGATAACAAGCCGAACCCCGGGAAGGTACGCAGCGCGGCTTGCCCGGCCGCAGGCCGTCCTTTGGGAGGCAGCCGCGCGATGAGAGGGAACCGACAGGTTCCTTCTCATATTTCCTACCGCAGTACCCGAGCGTCGCCGACGCGGCGCGTCACCTTGGCCCCGTCCAGGTATTCGAGCAATGCGAGCATGGGACGCCTGCTCGCCGCCAATCGATCGCGGAGCTGGGCGACGGTGACCGAACCCGTGCCCGCGATGAGCTCCTTCACTGCGCCGACGCTTTGCTCGTATGCGTCGCGCGTGAACGCGACGTCGTCGCTGAGCCGCACGATGTCGCCGCGCTGAGCGAGCGCGCGAGCCATTTCAGAAGTTGCGCCCGCGGTCTTCATCGCCTCAGCAAGCGATGGGGGCGAGAACGGCTGCGCGGCCAGCAGCTCGACCAGGCGAGACGCCGGGCCGTCGGAAGCCTCCGTATCGACCCGGTGTCCCGCAGCGGCGACCTCGCCCTGGCGGTCCTCGATCCTCCCTTCCTCGGCGAGACCCTTCAGCACCGATTGAAACGCCGCGGGCTGAATCCCCAACCGGCTCCTCAGCTCCTCGCGGGGCACGCCGCGGCGCAGGGGATGTGCGTGGTGATACGCCGCCAGCTCGCTCGCCGCGCGGTCGGCGACTGCAGCCCAGGCCTCCTCGGCGAAGATCCAATCGCCGGCACGGCGCGCTCGCAGCCTCGAGACATCGGCGTCTGTCGCCATCGTGGCCTTGAGCAGCGCCTTCACCGCGACCCCGCGCGGGTACTTGCGAAGCTCCTCCTGGAGGACGTCCCCGGACGCCCTCCGCTCCAGCGAGGCGCGAACCGCGGCGTCGTGTCGGGGATGCTTGCGCGGCGCGACGTCGTTGAGCTGGCCACCGGCGATCGTCATCGAAGGGCTTGGAATGCGGAGGATGAAGCGATCGTTGTTGGCGGCGGCGATCGGGCGGTCGAGGTACAGCTGCACCCAACCCTGCGCGCCAGGTTCGATCGTGTCCCCCTCGAGGAGGATGGCCCGGCAGCCGACCTCGACGGTGCCTGTGTGAAGAAGAAGCTCGGCACCATGTCGCAGACCTCTCGGCGCGGACGCGAGCACATGCACGCGCGCGTCGACACGGCGCGTCGCCACGAGCACATCGGGCCGCGACAGGACGTCGCCCCGATGCAGGTCGTCCTTCTCGACCCCGATCAGGTTCGCTGCGACGCGATTACCCGGCGCCGCGACTTCCACCTTCTCGTTGTGCTGCTGGAGGCCGCGGACGCGTGCGTTCGCGCCACCAGGCAGCACCTGCAGCTCCTCGCCCGCGGAGATCGCCCCGTCGACGAGTGTGCCGGTCACGACTGTGCCGAACCCACTCATGGTGAAGACGCGATCGATGGGCAGCCGAGGCCGCCCGAGGTCAGCTCTCGGCTCGAGCCCGTCGAAGACCGCGTCAAGGCCGGCGGTCAGCTCATCAAGCCCTTTTCCCGTGACCGCCGAAACCGCGATGAGCGGCGCACCTCGCAACGTGGTGGACTCGAGCGCGTCGCGCACCTCGCCCTCGACAAGCTCATACCAGACCTCATCGACGAGGTCGACCTTCGTCAGTGCCACCACGCCATGGCTTACGCCGAGGAGATCGATGATGTCCAGGTGCTCGCGCGTTTGGGGCATGACGCCCTCGTCCGCGGCCACGACCAGCATCACCGCGTCGATCCCGTGCGCGCCGGCCAGCATGTTTCGAATGAAGCGCGCGTGTCCAGGAACATCGACGATGCCGATCTGGCGCCCACTCGGCAGCCGCATGTGTGCGAAGCCGAGGTCGATCGTCATCCCCCGCCGCTTCTCCTCGGCGAGCCGGTCCGGGTCGATCCCGGTCAGCGCGGTGACAAGGGTCGATTTGCCGTGGTCGATGTGCCCCGCGGTGCCAAGGATCACCTCAGAGGACCCCTACGCTCTTGACGGCCGCCTCCACGGCATCGAGGAGCGTCTCGTCCTCACCCTTCAAGACCGTTCGCGGGTCCAGGCAGCACGCGTCTTTTTCGATGCGCGCGATGACGGGGGGTTCGCCGCGCCGCAGCGCGGTCGCAAGCCGGGACGCGGGACCGGCCAGCGCGAGGAGCACCGTCGGAAGGGCGTGGCCTGGAAGCGATCCGCCGCCGGCCGCCGAATCGCCGGGCGTCAGCGTGTTCCGAACCCCCCGCTCTTCGAGCTTCACCGACCACATGCCGGCGCGCCTTTTGATCTCGGAGATCTGCATGCGCAGCATGCGCTCGACCGGGATGTCTTCCACGTGGCCGGCCAGACGCTGGCGAAGTGTGGTCTCGAGCGCGGCCAGGGTCAGCTTGTCGATGCGGACTGCGCGCGCAAGTGGATGCTTCGCGAGCTTGCGCATCGCGGCCACACCCCGGGGGGTGCGCGCGAGGATGACCCCTGCCTGCGGGCCGCCCAGGAGCTTGTCTCCTGAGAAGGTGACGACATCCGACAACCGCAGCGATTCGCCAACCGTCGGCTCGTCTGCGATCGGCTCCGCGGCGCCACTGCCGAGGTCGTCGATCAGGAGCACGTCGTGGCGGCGTGCGACGGCTTCCATGTCGGTCAGCGCCACAGACTCCGTGAAGCCCGACACTCGGTAGTTGGAGGTGTGCACGCGCAGCAGCGCGGCCGTCCGCGGCGTGATCGCCTCCTCGTAGTCGGCCGCACGCGTGCGGTTGGTGGTGCCGACCTCGACCATGCGCGCACCCGACAATCGCATGACATCCGGCATCCGGAACGAGCCGCCGATCTCGACCAGCTGGCCGCGCGATACGATCACCTCGCGTCCTTTGCAAAGGGCGGTCAGCGCGAGCAGGATCGCGGCTGCGTTGTTGTTCACGACCAGCGCCGACTCGCAGACGAAGAGCCTGGTCAGGAGCCCGACAAGAAGGTCCGCGCGCTCTCCCCGCTTCCCGGTCACGAGGTCGAGCTCGACATTGCTGTAACCTCCGGCGACCGCGAGCGCCTCGGTCGCCGATCGCGAGAGCGGCGCGCGGCCGAGGTTGGTGTGCAGGATCACTCCGCTCGCATTGATCACGCGCTGCAGACGCGGCGCCACGCCGGCGTGCAGCCGCGCCGAGACGCGGCGGCTGCGTTCGCCATCGTCAAGGACCTCATCGCCCCGCTCCGCCGCCACCTGCTCGCGAATCGCCTCGACAACCCGGACGCGGCCGAACTCTTCCACCATCGCCGCGTACGGCGGCTGGTTGATCAGCCTGCCTACAGCAGGCAGGGATAGAGGGCGTTGAACCTGGGAACCCCGTACCCGATGCATTCGCCTACAGAGATTAGGCTCGCCGGCTGGTAGAAGGGCGTCATCACGATGCCGAGGACCGGAATCCCGATGAACTGGCCGATGAAGTAGACGGCGAACGCGCCCGCCCAGATCTCTCGCCGCCGGACGGAGGCGTTGAAGAAGAAGCGCGGATTGCGCGAGCGAAAGATGGTGTCGAGGACATCCCAGCCGTCCAGGCCCGGGATCGGCAGTAGCTGAAATGCGAACAGCGACAGGTTGAGAAAGACGATCGCGTAGACGAGATATGCCAGAACGCCGGTTGTCAAAGTGGGCGATTCGTGAATGCCGATCGCGTGCAGGACACGCAGGATGAGGCCGAACGCGATCGCGACCAGAAGGTTCGCCGCCGGACCGCCAAGAATGTGGACGAGCCGCTGTCGCGTGGTGCTGATCCGGTTTGGCTGCACCGGCACCCTCCGGCCCCAACCGACCAACGCCACGAAGACTGCGATCACGCCGATGGGCTCGAGGAAGCGTCTCGGGTTGAGCGTGAAATAGCCGAAGTAACGAACCGAGCGATCGCCCTGGAAATACGCGGCGGCCGCGTGCCCCATCTCGTGGACCGGAATCGCGATCAGCAGCGCAGGCACGAGCATCAGCGCGGAAAGGAGAAAAGCCGAGAGGCCGGTCACGTACGGGCTTTCACTCGATGGGGATTTTGCCGGTGCGCGCCGCGGTGCGCCGTCGCGCGGGGGCGCGTCGGGCCGAGGTCGCCGACCGGCGCCCGCGGCTGGTTGGCGCCGTGGTCACACGGTTTTCATAAATCAGCATCAGCGCCGTGATCAGCTCGCGCTGCGCGTTGAGCAGGTGCACCTGAGCAGCGGGTGGAACCATGTCTGACACGACGTGGCTGACCCGCGAACCCAGCTCGTTGACGAGCTCGATCAGCCGCTCGCCGTCTCTGCTCATTTCTTCGCCTGCGCCGGGGGCTGCGTGAAGCGCACCCGCAGCTCACCGTCCTGGATGGTGGCACCGCCCGTGTCGCGCTTCGCCAGCACACGCGGAAGCGATATCTCCCGGCGGTAGTTGCCAATGGTCACGTAGAGCTCGCCGTTGTGCCGGCTCAAGTCCACCGCTGAGCGATCGACGAAGGGCACCCTCAAGCTGAGCACGTAATCGGTTCCGTCCTTGTCGATGCGCTGCGGGTTGCTGTGCGCGAAATGCTCCGACGGGTCACGCTCGCCGTACGTGGCCCTGGCCATGCGCTCCAGCATCTTGACGCCGACGACCTCGCGGTCGAAGAGCGGCACGTTGAGGATGGGAATGCCGGCAAACGACTCCTCGACCTCGGCCTCATAGCGCTTGTGGATTTGCTGCCACTTCTTGAACAGCTCGTCGTGGACCTCGTCGGGAAGGATGCGGTTGACGATCACCGCATCGGTGATATACCCGAAGAGGCTGAGGTAGCTGAACGCGCGCTTGGCCTCCTTGACGACCATCTTCTCGAGGTTGAGCACGATGCGCACCGTCGTGGTGGCGGGATCCGTGAGCACCTTGCGCATGCCGCCCAGGTCGAGGAGCAGGTCCTTGAGCGATGCGTAGACCTCATCGGAAGGCAGCGGTATACCCATCATCGGCTGCAAGACCGGCCTGGCCACCCGCATCGCGCGACGCTCCCACGGATAGATCTTGTCGAGCCACCATTTGGCTGCGTCCGGGAACGTGAGCAGCTGCAGCGTCTCGCCGGTGGGCGCACAGTCGACGATGAGGACGTCGTGCTCCTCACGCTGCGCGTAATGCTTGATCCACATGAGCGACGCGATCTCGTCCATGCCCGGAGGATTCGCGACCTCGTCGGCGACCACCTCGTCGAGGCCCTGCGCGGCGAACACCTCGGAGGCGTACTCGTGCAGCTTCACCCAATGGCGCTGCATCTCATGCAGCGACGACACCTCATGCGCCCACAGGTTGGTGGTGATCGGCGTGAGATCCGAGCCGAGCTCGACGTCGAACGAGTCGCCCAGTGAGTGGGCCGGGTCGGTGCTCATGACCACCGTCCGATAGCCCAGCCGCGCACATTCGACAGCGGTCGCGGCTGCCACCGAGGTCTTGCCGACGCCGCCCTTGCCAGTGAAGAGGATCACCCGCACGGACTTGAGTGTAACGAGGCTTGTCTGAGGCCTCGCCTAAGCTCCTTGCTGAGAGACCTTGGCTGCGTCCTCGGCCATGTGGTCGGAGACGAGCGCTTCGACATGCTTGAGGATCTGGATGGTGACCTCGGTGTTCTCCTTGATCGCCTTCAGGATCTCGACGTTCTGCACCTCCGCCTTGTCCGCTTCCTCAGCTGCGTGTTCGAGTGTCAGCCGGTCCTTCTGCGACTGGCGATTGCCCGCCAGCAAGAGTACGGGTCCCGTGTATGCCGCTTGGATCGAAAAGAGCAGGTTCAAGAGGATGAACGGCTTCGGATCGAAATTGAAGTACAGGTAAGCGTTGCCGGCCATCCAGATCGCGACTGCGACCGTCTGGATGATCAGGAAGGTCCACGAGCCGATGCCGGACGAGATCTTGTCGGCGAGCATCTCGCCGAACGTGGCTTCCTCGTGATGGATGACGTTGACCGGGTGCTTGTGGTCTGCCGCCTTCCGCTTCCGGGTGCGAAGGGTGTGCTTGAGCGCGGTCTGGCCGGAGTCGCTCGTCCGTACCGACATCGAGCCGAACTCTAGCTTTCCGATCGCCGGCTTGTTACTAGTTAAGCCGCCATTCGTCAGGCCGGAGGTCTGCCGGCGGTCTACTTGACGAGCTGAGGGACGACGAACGAACCCACCGTCAAGAGCACGACCATGGCCGCGCCCACCACCAGCAGCCGGACCAGGTCCTTGGTGAAGTAGGGCACGCGGTCGAGCGGGATCGAGGGGTCGCCCGACTGCACGACCATTCGGCCTCGCGGCCCTCTGACGACCTGGTTGCGGGCGCCCAGCGACAGCTCGACGGCGCGGACAGTGGCCTGGTCGCCGCCGACCCGCGCCTGGGATACCGAGCGGGTGCCGATGGCGGTTGTCGAGGCTCCGACAGCCCCGGCGCCAGACACGCGAACGGGCTGGCGGTATCGGTTGCGGCCCTTCTTGCGGCCCTTCTTGCTCATCGGGCCTTCAAGTTTAGGAGTTCCGGGAGACCCCCATCCGCCCGGCGCTGCGGGCGGGGCGACTTCCCCGCGAATCGGGGAAGTAGAGGCAGGCAGGCGGTTGGGGGAGCCGTTTCGGGAGCGTGGAGTGCGACCTTTAAGGGTGTACCGCCTGCCTGCTGTTGGGCCGTGGGACTCAACCGAGAAGGACGTTGGCTACGACATGTTGTGTCCCGGGTGGAGTTATAACGCTGAATGTAGGTGCTGTCAAGCCTTAACACATAGCCAGGCACATTTTTGTTTCGCGGCGTCATGCTGCTTGTGGCTGGACCTTCAGCCGGACGGGGCCGGCCAGGATCCACGCCCCCGCCAGCAGCGAGACGGCGATGCCGGCGTACATGGCAGGCACCAGGCCGTATGCGTTCCCGATGACCCCTCCGATGAGCGCCCCGATCGGAATCGTCCCCCAGATCACTGTGCGCACAGTGGCGTTCATGCGCCCTTGGACGCGGTCAGGCGTGATCGCCTGCCGGAGGCTCACCTGGTTGATGTTGTAGACCGGGTTGGCGAAGCTCCCGATCATCGACGACGCCAGCAGGAGCGGGACCGCGAAGCCGAGCTGAGCCAGAGGCACGAGCAGCGCGCCCAGTCCGAAGGCAATGATCGTCACGAGAAGTGTCGGCCCCAGCCCGATCTGGCGCGCGATCCAGGAGGCGCTCAAAGCGCCAAGGAGGCCACCCACCGCGCCGGCGCCGAAGACGAGGCCGACGACACCCGGGCTCAGGTGGAGCACTCGGTAGGCGAAGATCAGGTAGACCGCGAAGAAGATGTTCGAGCCCAGGTTCGACGTCGACGTGCTCCCGGCGATCTTCCAGATCGTGGGGTTGCTGAAGACGAAGCGGATGCCTTCCCACATCTCCGACCTGAAGCCGCTGCGACCCGACTCCGAAACCGGTTTTGGGGCCGGCTCCGGCCGGCGGATCCACCACAACGACAGCACTGAAACCAGGAAGGATCCCGCGTCGACAGCCACGGCTCGGGCGGCGCCCACGACCTGAATCAGGAAACCGGCCAACGCCGGACCCGCCATCTGCGCGAGCGATCCGCTGAACTGAAGCTTGCTGTTGCCCTCCACCAGGTCCGCCCGAGAGATCAGGGCCGGCAAATAGGATTGGTACGAGACGTCGAAGAACACCGTTCCGACGCCTGTGACCAGCGCGACAACGTAGAGCTGCAGCATCGTCAGCGCGTTGAACGCAAAAGCGATCGGCACGCTCGCGAGCGCGACCATACGCGCCAGGTCGCACGCAATCATGATCGGCCGCCGCCGCAGCCTGTCGGCGTAAACACCGGCCACCAGGCCGAGGGTTGGAAAGGCGAGGAACTCCAGTGCGGTGAGGAGGCCGACCTGAAACGGAGTGGCGCCAAGCAGCAGAATCGCAACTGTCGGCAGGGCCAGCTGGCTTACCTGGCTGCCGAGCTCGCTGATCGATTGCCCGCCCCAGAGCTTCAGAAATTCCCCGTCGCGCCAGAGCTTGCCCTTCAACATCGCCGAGTAATGATGAAGGGACGGACGAAGCGCCTCAGACCTCGGTGGTCAGCTCCGCGTACTCCTCTTCGCCAATGAGGTCCTCGAGCTCATTCGGGTCCTCGATGCGCACGCGCAGCAGCCATCCGGACCCGTAAGGCTCGCCGTTGACGATGTCGGGGTTCTCGAGGGCTTCGCCATTGACCTCGATCACCTCGCCGCTGATCGGCGCCTCGATCGGCGCGGACGCCTCCTCAGATTCGACATGTCCCATGCGCCGCCTGGCCCGAAGCACATCGCCGAGGTCCGGCAGCTCGAGAGACGTGATCTCCCCCATCTGGTCCTGGAGGTAGTCGCTGAGCCCCAACACCGCGTCGCCGTCCTCGACCCTCACCCAGATGTGCGCAGAGCTGAAGCGGATTTGGGACATGCGTAAATGATGCGGCAGCAACCGGGGCCCTGACGAGCCCTACGTATCGGTTCGCAAGTCACCAACCGCCTGGATCGTTAGACCAGTAATGCGATGGGTGATGCTCGTGATAATCCTGGCTGTACTGGTGTACTTGGGCAACATGCTGTGGACGTCGTTCTTCGGGGGAAGCTCTCTCTTTTAATACGGTCTACCGGCCGACCCTGAAGAACACGACGTCGCCGTCCTTCACGGTGTACTCGCGTCCCTCGACGCGAAGCTTGCCCGCGGCCCGCAGCGCCTCCATCGATCCCGCTGCGACGAGCTCGTCGACGGAGGTCACCTCCGCGCGGATGAAATGCTTCTCGAAATCCGTGTGGATCTTGCTGGCGGCGACCGGCGCGGGAGCGTCGCGCTCGCACGGCCACGCTCGCACCTCCGGCTCGCCGGCCGTGAAATACGTGATCAGCCCGCCCGCCTCCCACACCGCCCTCGCGATCCGGCCCAACCCCGATTCGTCGATGCCGTAGCCGGCGCGCATCTCTGCCTGCTCGCCTGCTTCGAGCTCGCCCAGCTCCGCCTCCAGTCGCGCTGACAGCACGATCGCAGGCGCTTGCTCGCGCGCGGCGAGATCGCGCATCTTCGCCGCCGGCTCTCCCCCGCCGGGTAGGAGCTCGTCGGCTGCGTTCGCGACGTACACGGCCGGCTTGAGCGTCACCGGGAAGACGCCCTTGAGAAGCTCACGCTGCTCTCGTTCGAGCGCGAGCGTTCGCAATGGCTGGCCTGCGTCGAGGTGCGCCTTCGCAAGCTGCAGCACCTCGTTCTCGGCAGTCGCATCCTTCTTGCCGGCGCGCACTTCTTTCGCGACCGCCTCGAGGCGACGTTCAACCGACGCGAGGTCGGCGAGGACGAGGTCGAGCGCAAACTCTTCGAGCTCGGCCACCGGTTGAGGGTCGGGCCCGAAGCAGCGGGCGACCTTCACGAGGACGTCGGCCTGGCGCGCGAACGCGACACGCTGCGCTCGGCTCCCTGGGGGTGTGTCCTCGACCCTCACCTGCGCGGGCGTGACCTTCAGCGGCTTGACCGCATCCGCCAGTCGCTGCAGGCGCTCGTCAGGAACATCGACCATGCCGACTCCATCCGCGCCACGGCCTGCGGTCAACGCCTTGAACAACGTGGTCTTGCCCGACCCGGCAGGGCCGACGATCGCGACGTTGACCGGCAACTACGGTTTTTCCAGGTCGAACGTCTTGTGAAGAGTCCGGACGCCCTTCTCGACCTGGTCGCGCGAGACCAGGCAGGTGATGCGGATCTCGGAGGTGCTGATCATCTCGATGTTGATACCGGCGTCGGCCAGGGCGCGAAACATGCGGCCGGCGATGCCGGGCGTGCCAAGCATGCCGGTGCCGACGATCGAGAGCTTGGCGATTCCGCCCGCGGACGAAACCCTCGTTGCGCCGACCGTCTTCGCCGCCGCCTTGACCAGCTTCTCGGCCGCCTTCAAATCCGACTCGGCCACCGAGAACGTGAGGTCGGTGTGACCGGACCGGCCGATGTTCTGCACGATGACGTCGACCGATATCCCGGCTTTGCCCAGCGGTTCGAAGATCGCGGCCGCGACTCCTGGTCGGTCGGCGACGCCGATGACCGTGATCTTCGCCACATTTGATTCCTGCGCGATCCCGCGCACGCGCTGTCTGTCTTCCATCGGCACTTTGGCGACGATCATCGTACCCACGCCGTCGTGGAAGCTCGACCGCACATGAATGGGCACGCCGTAGAGCTCACCTATCTCGACCGCGCGAGGGTGCATGACGCGCGCGCCGACGGCGGCCAGCTCGAGCATCTCGTCGTAGCCGATGTGTGTGAGCTTGCGGGCGGATTTCACGATTCGTGGGTCGGCCGTGAAGATGCCGTCGACATCGGTGAAGATCTCGCACCTGTCCGCCTTCAACGCCGCGGCAAGCGCCACCGCCGTGGTGTCGGACCCTCCGCGTCCCAGCGTGGTGACCTCGAGATCTTCGGTGACGCCCTGGAAACCCGCCACCACCGGCACCTTGCCCTCGCGCAGCAGTTCGAGGATGCGATCCGGCCTGATGTCGTGGATGCGGGCGCGCGAATGGTGGGCGCTCGTGCGCACACCGGCCTGCAGTCCGGACAGAGAAACCGCCGGCACTCCCATGCCCTCCAGGCACATCGCGACCAGCGGCGCCGTGATCGTCTCCCCGTTGGCGACGAGCATGTCCAGCTCGCGCGCCGGAGGCTCTGCGTTGACGCTCTGCGCGAGCGCGATGAGGCGGTCGGTCGTGCGGCCCATCGCAGAGACGACCGCGACCACCTGCTCGCCATTGGCGACCGTGTTGGCGATGCGCCGGCTTACACGCCGGATCCGAGCGGCGGTCCCCACCGAGGTGCCGCCGTACTTCTGAACGATCACAGGGTCCTGAACATCCCCTTGTCGGTGACGCGCGTAACCATCGGTTTACCGTGATGGGGCGCAGCGGCCGCCATTGCTTTGGAGACGCGAAGCGCTTGCGAGCTCGCGCAGAACGCGAAGACGCTGGGGCCGGCGCCGCAGATGGCGGCTCCGTATGCGCCCGTTCTCTCCGCAGCGTCGATGACGTCCTGCGTCCACGGGTAGAGGTGTAGGCGATGTGGCTGGTGGATGCGGTCGCGAAGAGCCTGTTCGAGCAGCGTCGGCCTCTTGGCGGTGATTGCGCGCACGAGCAGCGCTGTGCGTGCGGCGTTGTACACGGCTGAATCGAGCGGCACCGAGTCGGGCAGGGCCGCGCGCGCCTTCTCGGTCGCCACCGGCGCATGCGCCACGAAGACCGCGAGTCCCCAGCCGGGATTGGGCAGCCGCTCGTCGAACTGCTCGGTGACGATGCGAATGCCTCCCGCCGCGGACGCGGCCACGTTGTCGAGGTGACCTTCGTCGGCGCCCGCATCGATGACATGGCTCTTCACGTCCCACGGGCTGTTGAGCGCGGAGGCCGCCAGCCGCGCCGCCGCGCTGCTGCCGAGGCCGACACCGAGCGGGATCTCGCTTTTGACCCGTCCCTTCATGTTCAGCCGGCTGAAGGGGTTGTCGTGGGCGGCGAGGTATTCGGCGCCTTCGCCTTCGAAGTCCCACGACGGGTGCTCCGCGACCTCCGCCTCGACCTCGAGCCAGAGGTCGATGGCCATGGCCATGCAGTCGAATCCGGGGCCGATGTTGGCGATGGAGCCGGGTACGCGAACTCTCAAATCAGTTACGTCGCTCCATCACAGCTTCAAGACCTTAGCGAGTGTACGGGCATCACCATCGAGTTCGATCGGGGGCTCGACATTCTTGAGCGCCGCATCCGGATCCTTCAGGCCGGAACCGGTCAACACGACCACGGTGGTCGAATCCTTCTCGATCTTTCCTTCCATGACGAGCCTGAAGAGAAGGGCTAGAGGTGCCGCCGACGCGGGCTCAGCGAACAGTCCCTCGGTGTTCGCCAGGCGGATCTGGGCCGCCAGGATCTCGGTATCCGTGAC
The DNA here is from genome assembly GCA_005880855.1 of Chloroflexota bacterium. Classification (GTDB taxonomy): domain Bacteria; phylum Chloroflexota; class Dormibacteria; order Dormibacterales; family Dormibacteraceae; genus UBA10449. The sequence goes on along the minus strand of VBGM01000157.1, from coordinate 7,220 downwards.
GGCGGCGATGAGGCCGCCGGATTCATCCCGAGCACTCGTCGCGCCCTCCCACGACGCGGGGTTGCCGATCCGGATCGCGGACGCGACGGTGCGCGGGTTGGCGATTGGGTGCCCGGTCACGATCGGCGCCGCGCCCTCGGCCTGAGCGCCGACCATGCGCGGCAGGCGGGTTGAGCGGCCGGCAGCCTGGTACTCACGAAACCCCTTCCAGTAAGCCGTGATGTTGCCGGCGTTTCCGACCGGCAGCAGAAGGTAGTCGGGCGCGTCACCGAGGACATCGACGATCTCGAATGCCGCCGTCTTCTGCCCCTGCAGGCGGTCGGGGTTGACAGAGTTCATCAGCGCGACCGGGTAGCGTTTCGCAAGGTCCCGCACCGCATCGAGGGCGGTATCGAAGGTGCCTTTGAGCGCGACGACCTTGGCTCCGTACATGAGCGCCTGCGAGAGCTTGTTCATCGCGATCTCGCCGGAGGGAACCACCACGATGGCGCGAACGCCGGTGCGCGCGGCGTAAGCGGCCATCGAGGCGGATGTGTTGCCGGTCGATGCGCAGACGAGCACGCGACTGCCCGCCTCGAGGGCCCTGGCCACCGCCACGACCATGCCCCGATCCTTGAATGAGCCGGTCGGGTTCAGGCCTTCGTACTTGAAGAACAGCCGGCTTAGGCCGAGGGCGCGGCCGATGTTGCGGCTGGGCACGAGAGGGGTCGAGCCTTCTTGCAGGTCGACCTCGGGGGTTGACGGCCCGATCGGGAGATAGTCGCGGTATCGGGCGATTACTCCCATGCGATCCCGAGCTCTGGGGACATACCTATTAAAAGACGCGAAGGAAGGAGGACACCGCGTGCACCGGCGGCAGCTGCGCGATCCGGTCCCTTGCCTTCTGCAAGCTGGCGTCAGGGGCTGGGTGCGTCGTCACCACCAGCTCCGCGGTCTGCTCATCCACCCACGCGTCCTTCTGTATGAGGCTCGAGATGCTCACGCCCTCCTCGGCGAAAACCTGGCCGAGGGCCGCCAGCACGCCGGTGCGGTCGTCGACACGCACGCGGTAATAAGCGCGCGTCTTCACCTCACCCATCGGGATCACGCCGATACGGTCGTCGAAGCTGAAGGAAGGCCGGCTCTGGACGCCGCGGCGGATCGACCGCGCGAGATCGATTAGATCCCCGACCACCGCCGATGCCGTCGGACGTCCGCCGGCGCCCTGTCCGACGAGCAGCACCTGCCCGACCAGGTCGCCTTCGACGAACACCGCGTTGTTGGCGCCCTCGACCTGGGCGAGTGGATGGTCGAGCGCGACCATCGCCGGGTGCACGCGCGCCTCGACGCGTCCCGGATGTCGCTGGGTGTGCGCGATCAGCTTGATTGCGTACCCGAGCTCTCGGGCATATCGAAAGTCGACCGGCTCGACATTCTCGATACCTTCGCGGTAGACGTCGTCGGGACGGATCTTGATTTCGTAAGCGATCGAGCCAAGGATCGCGAGCTTGTATGTGGCGTCGAATCCTCCGACGTCGTCGGACGGATCCGCCTCGGCGTAACCGGCGGCCTGAGCCTCGCGCACAGCCTCGGCGAGCGAAAGCCCATTGGTCGCCATCCGCCCGAGCACATAGTTGGTCGTGCCGTTGATGACCGCCGACACCCGCTCGATGCGGTTGGCCTGGAGGTCGGTTCGGAAAGTGCTGATCAGAGGGATGCCGCCGCCCACCGCGGCTTCGAAGTACACGTCGACATTTCGCTCAGCGGCGAGGTCGAGCAGCTCGGGCCCATGTTTCGCCATCACGACTTTGTTGGCGGTGACGACATGCTTGCCGGAACGGATCGCGCGCTCGAGATAACCGTGCATCGGCTCGTCGCCGCCCGCGACCTCGACGAGGATCTGGATCGAGGGGTCATCGACCAGCTCGTCCGGGTCGGCGGTCAGCAGATCTGGCGTGACGGTGACCGCCCTCGGCTTCTTGACGTCACGTACCAGGACCTTGCGCAGGCACAGTTCGATGCCCGCCCTGCGGGCGAGCTGCGGCTGCCAGGTGAGCAGGCGCTCGGCCACCTGGCCACCGACGGTGCCCAGTCCGATGAGCCCGACATTCAATATCCCGGCCATCAAGGTGTGTATTGTCCCCGCCGTGACCCTGGTGCTGCGCGAAGCGGATGTCCGGCAGGTCGTCGACATGGATGCCGTGATCGGGGCCGTGGACCGCGCCATGCACGAGCTTGGCGAGGGCACGGCCCAGAACGAGCCACGCCGGAGGGCATTTGCGCCAGGCGGGCTTCTGAACGTGATGTTCGCCTCCTATCCGGGCGGCGGCTGCACCGGGCTGAAGGCCTACTCGGTGATTGCCGGCAAGGTCCGCTTCCTGGTGGCCACGTTCGCGCTCGACGGCAGCCTGCAGGCGCTGATCGAGGCTGACCACATGGGCGCCTACCGGACCGGTGCGGCGAGCGCTGTCGCGGCCAGGGCCCTCCGGCCGCACACACCGATGGTGGTGGCGCTCATCGGCACGGGCTACCAGGCGACGACCCAGGCGCTGGCGCTGTCACGCGTCTGTGAGATCACCGAGCTGCGAGTCTTCGGCCGCAACCCCGAGAAGCGGGCGGCTTTTGCGCGAGAGCGTCAGGCCGCGCTTGGCATCCGCGTCACCGCCGCTGATTCCGCCGAGGCCGCGGTCCGCGGCGCTGACATCGTGGTCACCATGACCACCAGCACCCAACCGGTCCTCGAGGCGGACTGGGTCGAGCCCGACGCGCTGGTGATCTGCGCGGGCTCCAACTTTCCCAGCAAGATGGAGATCCCGGTCGACCTGGTCGTCAGGGCCCAGAGCGTGATCGTCGACCAGCTCGCCGCCGCGCAGCTGGAGAGCGGCGACCTGCTCATGGCGAAGGCGGCCGGCAAGTTCGACTGGGACCTGGCCACCGAGCTCGGCTCCGTCCTCGCCGGCAAGTGGCGGACGCCGGCCGAGCCGGGCATCACCCTGTTCGAGTCGCACGGCCTGGCGATCTGGGACCTGGCCGCCGCGTCAGTCGTCCTGCCCGCGGCGCGGGAGAAGGGCCTGGGCGAGGAGGTGGCTTTCTTCTCGGCCTAGTGCAGGGTGGCGTTGACCGGCTGCGGTCCGAGGGCGCCGATCTGCAGGGCCGAGCCGATAAGGAACGCCGCCAGCAGGATTACGACCAGCGCAGCGCTCGCGGCCGTGTAGAGGAGCCAGGGCGGCGGTCCCGAGCCGGCGAGCCTGATCAGGACGTCCGACCAGTCGGGACCGCGCCGCGGCTTCCACGATTCGACCGTGGTCCGGATCATCCGGCCCAGGTCGGCTTCCGAGGGCGTACGAAACCCTTCCTGTGTGGGTTTATCTTCCACGTAGGGCACCTTCACTATTCGAACGCTCGGGTCCGAGATCCTGATCGCTCCCGATTGATTTCCTCATGATCGCCACCGCCTTGGCGATCCGCGAGGCCACCGTCCCGGCCGGCACCCCGAGCACAGAGGCGATCTCCTCCCGGGTCAGCCCGTCGTAGTAATGAAGCACGATGGCCGCCCTGAGCTTGGGGCTGAGAGCGGTCATGGCCTTGGTCACGACGTCACGTGCCTCCGCGCGGTCGTAGTCCCTGCGATCCGGCGCCATGTAGAGCCGAGCGGGCAGCACCCGGGCGAGCTTCTGTCGGCGCAAGTACGAGATGGCCAGGTTGATGCCGATGCGACGCAGCCAGGCGCCGGGCGGCGCGGTGGGCGTGTAGCGGTGGCGGGCGCGGTAGGCCCGGACGAAGGTCTCCTGGGTGAGGTCCTCGGCCGCCGTTGGGTCGAGAACCACGCCTCGGATGGAGCGGTAGACCGAGAGGTACTGCTGGTCGTAGAGCTGGCGGAACTCGGTCGCCGGGTCTAGCTCCCTCTCGTCCGTCACGAAGGTAGTTTGATTGCTGGGACCGGCGAAGACCCTGGCGTTTGCCGTCCATTTCGGCCTGAATCGCGTGGCCTCGGATCAGGGAGGGGCCGTTCTCCGACTGTGAAGGAGCCCCGGCAGGATGGCCCCGAGCACAGCTCCACCACCCGGAAGCAGAAGACCGAGCACGTTCGCGGGATCAAGGATCGCCATCTGCTGGAGTAGGAGCCCGATTCCAAAGCCCCCCACCACACCAACTACGAGCCCGACCACGCGAGCGTTGCCACTGGGCACCTGCGTGAGACCGGCCAGCAGCCCGATTACGCCAAGCAGCGCCGCGATTGCTCCCAATACTCCGCTCCAGGTCGTGAGCGGGCTGACGTCATCGACGACGATCAAGACCGAGCCGTCGCAGCTGGTGCTCGTTCCTGCGACGGCGAGAACGCGCGCATAGGGGTCGTAGTCCGAGATCCGATACGGACCCGCGGTCCCAAAGCTGCTGTTGCCCGTGCGGTCAAGGAGCGGAAGGCCAACACCGAAGATGACCACTTTGAGCTGCGCGACCTTCTGCGGGCTGGGGGCCTTCGCTTCTCCGGTCAGTACATCCGCGGCGGTGACGTGCCAGACGGTTGCACTCGTGAGGTTGACAGCGCCCGATTTAGAGGCGGTGCCGGTGGCCGTGCACCCACCGTTCACTTTCGCCGGAACTGCTGCAGGCACGACAACAAGGCCGATCAATACCAAGAGGAAGGCGCATGACACGCGGTTGATCACAGCGAGCTTGCTCATGGGCTATAGAGTGCGCCAAAAGAGTGACCCCAACCGCATCAAATGGTGGGCCGTAGTTTCCGTAACGCGAACCAAAACGTCTCTGTCGTCGGCAAACGGATCAGCGTCGCAAAGGCCGGCGGTTGCTGAGCCGAATTTTGCCGAGCGCGGCAACCTGAACGTCCAGGCCGCTAGCAGGAATGAGGTAACGGAAATGGGTGAAGTTGATGAGCTCTTGGCGGCCGTCGTGTCACGACAACGCCAGGCTGACCTCGCGCTTCTGAACACGGACGCAGGACCGCGAAAGGTGCTGTGGTCCCACAAAGATCCCGTCACCGTATTCGGCGCGGCGAAGATGGTGAGCGGCTGGCCCGAAGTTGAGAGCCTGTTCGACTGGCTGGCGTCCAACTTCTCGAACGGTGATTTTTACGAGCTGGACGTCACCGCTGCCAGCGTTATCGGCGATCTGGGTTGCGTCGTCGGCGGTGAGCACTTGAGAGCATCGGTTGGTGTTGAGACACCCGCCGCGATCGCGCTTCGAGTCACGCTGATCTTCCGACGCGAGGGCGGCGAATGGAAGGAAGTTCACAGACATGCCGGCCCGATACCGGGCATCCGTTCGAAGCACGAGCAACTAGGTCGTTTCAGGTAGCCGAAGGGCAACCGCGGTAGCGAAATGACGAGCCAAGTGGTGGGCCGAAGGTGTTTCGAACCAGCGTAGTTCCAGATGGCCTAGTCCTCCCCAGACGCACCCCTGAGCCGCTGCACAAGGACCACGGCGCCGGCGAAGATGACGCCGAGTGCGACCAGATCGCACAGACCGACCAAGAAGACCAGGACGCCCAACACGGCAGTGGTCCGCTGCGGCACGAAGGGTGGGCCTATATGACCGACTGCCCAGTAGTTGTCGCCGCCCGCGCCCACCATCGCTCCGGTCGCCACTATCCCGGACAGGCCGACCCAGAAGAAGGCGGCCTGATGCCACGCATCGTCGGTCCTGTAGTCGTCCAAGCTCTCGGTTATCTCACCGCCGACAGGCTACTCCGGCGCTCCCAATGTGGTGTCCGGGTGCAACTCGCCGTGAGTAACCGGCTAATCGATACGGGTGGTGGGCGACCCGGGACTCGAACCCGGATGAGTTACCTCACACGCCCCTCAAACGTGCGCGTCTACCAGTTCCGCCAGCCGCCCGGCTGCGCCGGTGATTCTACCGAAGGATCGATCGGGTCAAGTACCCGCTGCAAGACTCGAACTCGCAACCTCCTGATCCGAAGTCAGGCGCTCTATCCATTGAGCTAAGCGGGCGCACCTTCATCCTATTGAACCCAACGGTCGCCGGCAGGTTGAACCCAATGGTGGCCGGCAGGTTGCGCCCAATGGTGGCCGGCAGACCGGGTTCCCCGGCCCGCCCTAGCGTGCACCTTCCAGGGATGAACAAGAAGTTGGGCCGCCACCACGGATGACGGCCCAACCTCGAAGTCTTCGGTAAACCTTAGGTGTGCATCGGGGTGATGGTCACCTGGAACGTGACGCCCGGGGCCGAGAAGCCAAGCAGCGCAGCGGTCGACAGATGCGCCTTTGCGGCAGGCCCGACCGGAACGAACTCTTTCAGGATTGTGATGGTCAAGCCATGACCCTGCCCGGTCAGGACGTCGACTTCGTCTGTGATCACGATCCACGGGCCTAGGCCGAAGTCCGCGATCGCGTAGTGGCCGCTGGCGTGCTCGTGGCCGGCGCCCGCGAGGCCTGGACCGGCTGGGGTGGACATGTGGCCGCAGAATGTGATCTCGCCATCAAACGTGCCGTCTTGATTGAAGACGGCCCACGCCCAGAAGCCCCCCAGATTGGCGCATAGGGATGGGTTGTTGCAACTCATCGAGGCCGTGGCCTGGTAGAGCTGAACGTTCCCACCGCTGTTGCCATAGTCGGCTGCGACCGGAGCTGACCCTCCAATCGCGAGAACAGCGACCATTGCCGCGATCAAGCCAAACACCCGGACACGTTTCAGTAAAGACAAATTCCTACCTCCCTATGAGCTGACCGCCCTCTACCACCCGGCAGTGAGTACCGGGACGCATGGCTCCGAGGAGACTATCCGGCCCGCTGAGCTCGGTCTATGGGACGTTAGCCCCCATGCGACGGTCCTGTCGCGTCCGGGCGTACGATCCGATCGATGGCCGCCGAACCGCCGCCTCCGACAGCGCAGCCCGCGGGACCGCCGCCTCAGCCAGGTCCCGACGCCTCTCGCGACGAGTGGCGAGCATGGCGCCATCAAACGCACGACTTCTGGCGCGACCAGCGACACGCCGGCGGCTGGTATGGGCCTTACCCCTGGTTTGGTCCATGGAATTGGTGGGGCGGCGGCTGGTTCTGGGGCGCGGCGCTGCTGGTGGTCGGCGCTTACTACCTTCTGCGGAACCTCGGTCTGATCAACTGGATCTCGGGCGACGTGCTGTGGCCCTCCCTGCTGATCCTGCTCGGAATCTATCTCTTGATTCGCCGCGGTCGCGGCTGGATGCGCTAGACCGCGACGACGTATCGCTGGTGGTTCAGCCCCCAGGCCGCGTACCGCACCAA
>VBGM01000254.1 GCA_005880855.1 Chloroflexota bacterium | reverse complement strand
TGCGGTCAATCGGCGCGCTTACCACGACTACTTCATAGACGAGAAGCTCGAGGCTGGGATCCAGCTCACCGGGACCGAGGTCAAATCGGTGCGCAACGGATCCACGAACCTCCGCGATGGGTTCGTACGAATCGACGGCAGCGGCAACGCGGCGTGGCTGGAGAACGTGCATATCTCTCCTTACGAGCAGGCCAACGTCATGAACCACGAGCCGATGCGGCCGCGCAAGCTGCTGCTGCACCGCAAGGAGATCTCGAGCCTCATCGGCAAGGTGCGCCAGAAGGGGTACACGCTCATTCCGTTGCGGGTGTATTTCTCGCGCAACCACGCGAAGGTGGAGGTAGGACTCGCGCGCGGCAAGAAGCAGTACGACAAGCGGGAGGCGATCGCCGAGCGCGACGCCAAGCGCGAAATCGCGCGCGCAATGCGCCGCCATTAGGTGTACTCGCCATGCATAACGAGGATCGTGGCGATGATCGATCGTCGACCTAGTTTTTCAGCTCCTGCGCGAGCATGTCCATCAACAGCCCGTCATGCCACGTCCCGTCCGGCCCACGCTCGTAGTTCCGCATCAGTCCGACTCGTAGTTTCGGAGTAGCCCGACGGCCTTGAACCCAACCCTCTCGTAGGCCTTGATCGCGCGGGTGTTGTGCGCCGCGGGATCGATGGTCAGGCGGTGGTGGCCGCGGTTGTCGATCAGGAATCGAGCCAAGGTCCGGATCGCGTCAGGCCCAAAGCCTTTGCCCTGCCACTCCGAGCGCAGCGAGATGTCGATCGATGCGTGTTCGTACATCGGGTCGGTCTCCTCGACGCACTGGATGAAACCGATTGCCTCCCCGTCGTGTTCGATCACGAACCGCGATTCGCCTTCCAACACTTCCAGCGCGTCAGTGACCGACTTTGTCGGATCGCCCCACCATCGCGCGACCTCTGGGTCGCTGAATATCTCACGCAGCAGCGCTTCATCGCCGGCACCCACCGGCCGCAGAGTCACCCGCGCGCCGGTCAGGACCTCATCGATCAAGCCGCGAGGTTGATCCCGATCGCGCGAAGGCGCTTGTTCAATGAATCGAAAGCGAACTGCAGGATCTCGCTCTCGGTGTGGCCGTACTCGGTGATGTAGCGGGGGTCGGGCGGGTCGAGGGTGTTGGAGATCAAGGGCAGGCACTCGACCAACGTCTTCTGGATGATTGGGGCGAATCGCGCCGCGTCCTCGCGCACGGCTTCCTGCAGCACCTTGATCCCGAAGTTGACATGGCGAGACTCGTCGCGCGCGATGGCCGTGAAGCCGCGGTAGAAGCCGCGATCTGTGGTGCCCATCTCGCGCATCGATTCCAGCTCGAAGCGCTGGCCGGTCAGCGCGATGTGGTAGATGGTCACACCCTCGATGAACGCGTCGACGTCGCGGGGGTTGCTGGCCAGCCGCTGGGCGGTGCTGGGCAGCCGGTCGTAGAAGAGCGTGTCGTAGCCCTCGTTGACCTCGGGCCGCACGTGTCTGAGGAGCGTCTCCATGTCCGGCGCGTCGGTGCCCACCACCTCGCGCCACCAACGCTCGAAGAACACGGTGTGCCGTGCCTCGTCGACCATCTGGGTGGAGAGGAAGATCTCGACCTCGGGAGACGGCGCCGCCCAGACAAACGGCGCCAGCGTCGATGTGACACGCTCCTCGCCGTTGAAGAACAGGCGATGTGACCATAGCGTTGCCTTCCGGTCCATCTCGCTGGCGTCCAGCCAGTCCTGGCGGTCGAGCGAGAAATCGAGGTCGCCAACGGCCCACTGCTGGGACTCCCAACGCCGGTACAGGTCCATGTAGCTGGGCATGTTCTCGATACCGCGATCGATGAAGGACAGCACGTCGTCGATCCGGATGTCGCCCAGCTCCTTGAGGCTCGCCCGGGCGATGCGCTCCAGGTCCGGTTCCAGCTTCTCCCGCTCGGTCTCAACCGCCATGGCGATGCGGGTCCATTAGACCAGAGCCCGGGATTGGCCGGCGGGCGCGGCGGGTAGAATCTCAGCTGCAACCGAGTTCAGCTTCGTGGGGGCGTCCGGTCTCGACGGGGTAGTTGGGCTTCGGGATTGCGAGCCGAGAGCCGCGAGCGATACAGCGCAGCGTTTACAAACGCCAACAAGACGAACGCTTTCGCCCTCGCTGCGTAAGCAGTAGAGACGTAAGCCCCGGGACTTAGATCCCGGGCGTTGCCCCCGGTCAATCCGGCGGACCAGGGAGCGGCGTCACAAAAGACCGGATTGCCGCCTCGAGGGCGCTGCGGCCTCGAGGCGGGACACCCACCGCAGCTGGCAGAAGCGGATCCCGTCAGGAGGAGCCGCCAAGCGAGAACCAAAATCCTGGACACGCTCGTAGAGATCCCGGGGGACACTGCTTCGGACGCGGGTTCAACTCCCGCCGCCTCCACCAAGCCGAACCCGGTCGCGAACTAGGCACACCGCCCGAACACGGGACGTTTCTTGTATCGGACCCTAGAATCCCCACCCGAATGCGATTTCAGCTCGGGCCGCGCTTGCGGTTGCTCACATGGTGGCTTGGGATCGCGATAACTGGCGCGCTCATCGCGGCAGCGCTCATCGACGTGGCTTACTCCCGATTCGTCTATTACTTCGTGGTCATGCCCATCGGCGGCGTCCTCTTGTTTCCGCTGGCCTACGCAGCCAATCGTT
>VBGM01000069.1 GCA_005880855.1 Chloroflexota bacterium | reverse complement strand
CAACCATTGCGTTCACGTCCTTTTCTTGCTTCATTGCTATTACCTGCCTTGCTTCGCCGGCACGATTGGCAACTGCACGTAGCTCGGATGCTCGGGGCCGGTGTACACCGTGTTGGTCGCGCCGACGTGGTAGCTCTCGTCGTAGCTGCGGTTGGTTAGGCCTGCAGGTGAATAAGGCTGAACGTCAATCCGCAGCCTGCACCCCTTGCGGATGAGCGCGCTGCTCGGATTCAGCCCGACCTCTATGGCGACGATTTCGCCGTTTCCCAGGGGCTGGTGATCCGCCTTGGCATGCGTATGGACCGGCCAATAGTCCGTTGACCTCGTGTTGTCGAGCTTGCGGTGGGACACCTTCAGCAACCCATGCCCGACTGGATGAATGTTCGCTGGATCGATCGGCGGCACCATGGACTCGTAGCGAATTTCCCGGTCGTTCTCATCGATCACGCGCAGGGATACGAAAACATCCATGTCGTTACTCGTCGACGACACCCATAACCCGGCTTTCATGTATCCCGTCAGGACCATGTCCTCGGTCAGGGGATCGGTGACGAATGAGATGCCAGTCGACCAGCGCGGAGTGCCACCGGCAAATCCCGTCGGGGCAGGAATCGGCCGGCCCCGCTCGAGATTGGCGTCGTAGCTCGCAGACGTTTCGGTGGCAGGGATGGTCTCGCCAATGCGCAGGAAGTCACTCCGACGTCCGTCTCCCGCCCAGTCCGAGGCTGTCGCATCGAGGTACCAGCGGCGGTACGCGGTCCGAGCGATGGGCCATTCCGCCTCGTCGGAGACGTAGTGCGCGCCGTTTCCCGTCCGGACCTGGACTCGAACTGGTGCGCCATCCATCGCCCCGTTGTCCAGCCCCTTCAGCCAGTGGTCGAAAAACCGCATGTGCTCCGCGATCGTTGAAGCCTTGTAACTGTGTGGGAACCACGCATCGACGAAATCGAATTTCTTCGCCCGTGCTCCAGTCGAGTGAATGAAGGTCTCGCTGCTGCCCAGCTGGTGGATCACGACACCGGTCTGCGGTCCGACGATCCACACCGGCGCCGTGGCCTTCGCGATTTCGGGACGCATGAAGATCGACCCATGCGCGCCATATTCAGCGGGCTCATTGAACGGAGTGGCCAACATGCGGGTTCGCCAGTCGGTTTCCCGCCGTTCGCCGCAGTAGTTGTGGCCGGCCATCACCGCCCGCCACCAGTTCCAGAAACCTTCCCCGAAGAGACCGCCGCCATAAAGGGCCTCGTTGTACAAGTCGGAGTCGGTACCGAGGGCGATCATCGCTTTGAGATGGGGCGGTTGCAGGCTCGCGACAGTGTGCTGGGTGATCGCCAGGTACGACATTCCCCACAGGCCGACGTTGCCGTTGGACCAAGGCTGCGTTCCAGCCCATTCGATCGCGTCGTAATAGTCCTGTGCCTCTTGGACGCTGAAGGGGGCTTGCAAACCGGGGCTGTTCCCGACGCCGCGTCCATCGACTCGAATACACACGTAGCCATTCGGAACCCACACCGACGAGTCGACGCTCTCGTGGTTCTCGTATTGAAGGCCGTCCGGATTACCGGTGAAGTAGCGGTCTTCGATCTCTTCCTTGCGCGCTGCGTCCTCTTCACTGCAGATGCAGCCGTGGTCGAAGCTCTTCCCGTAGAAGCCCTGGCTCATGACAACCGGGTATTGGTCGTCGTCAGCGGGACGGAAGACATCGGCGCAGACGTAAGACCCGTCGCGCAAAGGGATCTTGACGTCCGTCGTCTTGATGATGCCGCGGATGTTGCGCCGAAGCTCATTGCGTGCGGCCGCTGCATTGCGGAGCGCTCGGGGCTTGTTCGCAGTGAAGACTTCGGGAGTCTCGTTGAGCTTCCTCAGCAGCTCCGTCACCATCGGATCGCTGGCAAATGTGATCGTTTGATCGCCGGCGAACGCAACCATCTGGTTGGCGGATGGGCCGCCCGGCGTGGCTGAGTCAGCGACCTTGGCCGCGTCAGTGTCGGCCTGGTTGAAGTTGATGACCGTGGGCTCGATGAGTCCATGCACGGTTGGCGCGATCGTGACGCCGTTTTCTACGTTGCCGTCCTGATCCAATGTCTGTATCAAACGGGCGAGATTGGTGACGATCGGGTCATGGAGCCTGTCGATCTTTCCGTCGACGCGGTTGACGAGCTGTGCCAGGTTTATTCTCGGTGCGCCGGCGACGGATCCCAGAACGAGCCCACCGACCAGGAAGGTGACTGACTCGCCTTTTCGATACGCAAATTCACCGCGTTCGTTGGTGATACCGCTCGTTGTCGGGGTCTGATATCTGAGGCCACAAACCGCGCCCGCGAATACACCCGAGAGGACGTCCTGATTGGTTTTGGTCATTTCGCCTTGATGGCCTTCAGGAAGGCGATCTTCCCGTCCTCGGCGTGCTGGCTCAGCACGTTCAGTTTCATGTCTGGTTGGTGTTCCTTGTGCGGCTCGGGAACACTTGGGTTGCCGCTCCAGGATTGCAGCCGGCAGACGCGGTGTTGAATGCGCCAGCCCTGGTCGGTTCGCACCGAGCCACGTGGGGCCGCCTTCAGCTGCATTGCGCACGAGCAGCCAGTTGCCGTAGCTGAATGCGTTGGCTTTGTCGCCGTCGACGTGCACCAACTGGCCCATCATCGTGTGCTGGTGGCTGTCGAGCCGGTCGTGAAACTCGGCGAAGGAGCGCTTGAAAACGTCGAGGCCTGACCACGCTGCCCCGGCCGGGCCAAACTCCGCGATCACATCGGCCGTGAAGATTCGGTCAAAGAGGTCCCACTCGCGTGCGTCGAGGGCGAAGCCGTAGAGATTTAGAACTTCGACGATGGCTGATTTGTCTTCGTACTCCGTCATAGCCGCGTTTCTCCTTTGCGATGGCCGGTCTGGGACGGTTTTGCTCCTGGTGCCGACGACTCACGCGAACCGCTCAGGGCGGCCCCGGCATTGGCCGCGACCCGCTTGAGTCGGAGGGCCCATGACTCGATCTGTTCCACCGGTAGGGAGGGGGGCAGGCTCGTCATCCGGATCGCCATCGGTGGCAGATCCGATTTGGTTGGAACGGGCACCACGATCGATGCGAGGTCGTACAGCTCGCCCGGCACCAGGTCGGGGCAGAAGCGGTCGGCCAGGTCGGAGGTCGCTTGCCGCACCGCGCGTTCGTGTCGTGGCAGGCGGTCCGACAGCTCGAAAGCGGTCAGCGCCGCCTGCTGGCGCTGGAGCAGGTCCGGCCCGGCGGCGAGGATGGAGTAGCCCCACTCACGCACCCTGTCGAGCTTGGCGCGGTACAGATCGCGGCCGTCGGGGCTGTCGTCCGGGGCGCGCCGCAGCCACTCGTCGACTTCTGCCGGTGTCGAGTTCACCAGGAATGCTGCTCCAAGCGGCGGAATGATCGGTTGACGATGGCCGAGCGGGAATGGCTCGGCGATGGATCCCTGATTCGCCGCGAGCACCTGCACCGAGTCCCAGCGGATCTTGACCAGGACGCCGCAGTTGACTGAGAGCTCGGCGCTGAGGTCCTCCACCTGGGATCGAATTGTTTCGGCCATCTGTGCTGCCTGGATCAGGTCAGGGTCAGGGGTGGCGACGAATGACCCGGGCGAGAACCGCCCGTAGCCTCCCTGGAAGAACAGCAGAGGCAGCGTTGATCGCGCTACGGCGAGCTCGTGAACGAGTCCGAGGACGATGAAATGGTCGCCGGCTTCCCGGATGTCATCGAAGGTGCACTCGATCCAGGACTGGGCTTCCTCGAGGATGGGTGAACCGAGTACGCCGGGCCGCCAGCGCACCCCTTCGAGGCTGCCCGCTCCGCCGGTTGCAAGTCGGCGGCAGAGCGGCTCTTGATCGGATGCGAGCACGTTGACGCAGAACGCTCGAGCGGTCCTGATCCTCGCGAAACGCCGCGAGCTGGTGGCCGGGAGGAAGGCGATCAGCGGCGGGTCCAGGGAGACTGAGGAGAACGTCCCGACGACCATGCCGATTGGCTGGCCATCCTCGGGAACAGCCGTGACCACAGCCACGCCGGTCGGGTAATGCCCCAGTGTTTCGCGGAACAGAGCAGGGTCGATGGCCTTGGACATCCGAGCTCTTTCCGTTCTCAGTTGGTGGCGGGAGTCGTGGATAGCGACTCGCTCACGCTCAGGTCGGGACTGGGGTCGGGCAGGATCACGCACTTGGCATGCGGCGACGACGACTGGGCCCGCCACGCCGCCGCAACATCCCCTAATGGAAAGGTGCGCACCTCGATCTTTATCTCGCCACGGGCGACGGCGTTCCACAGCCACGTCAAGGCTGCCCGCTTTTCGCGCAATGGCGTGTGCAGGCCCGCGAAGCCGGACAGCGTGAGCTGCTTGCCGCGGAGCAGCCCGGCCGGCACCTGTGCGGTGGCCCCGGCCGGGTTGCCGACGTTGACCACCCGCGCCCGCTGCGCGCATACCCGCAGCGCCGCCTCCAATGGCGCTCCGAAAAGGCCGTCGAAAACCACGTCCACCGGCCCGGCGGCCACCAGCAACCTGGCCGTCAGTTGCTCGATGCCCTCTTCAGCGTGCAGCTCGACAACGGCGTCCGCGCCGAGGCCAAGCAATCGCTGCAGCGCCGCGCGGTCGCGACCGACGCCGACCACCCGCGCCGCTCCACTCCGGTGCGCCACCTGGACGGCAAGCTGTCCAACCGCGCCCGTGGCTCCGAGCACCAAGACCTTCTCTCCAGGCAGCAATCTGGCCTGCTCGATCAGTGGGATGAACGCCGCTGTACCTGAGTTGCCAACGGCTGCGGCCAGCACGGGATCAAGACCGTCGGGCAGCGGCAGCAGATCTTCGTCGGAGATGAGCGCGTGGGTTGCGAAGACCCCCGGGGTGGCCGGCGAAGCGTGGCACTCGGCGTAGACGAGGCACCCGGGCAAATAGCGGTCGGATTCGAGCACGGCGCCCACGCACTCGCTGCCCGGGGTGTAAGGGCTTTCGTGGCGCGCCGAGTGGAATGTCCCCGAGGCAATAGACAGGTCCAGGGGGTTCAGTGGCGCCGCAATCACTGCGAGGAGAGTGGTGCCGGAGGTCCGCACTGGCAGCACGACGGAGCCCAGCCGCGGTTCGGCGCCAGGGGCGTCAACGATCGCTGCCCGGATACCGTTTCCAGGGACGAATGCCGTGGTCATCGATTCGGCCGGATGACGAACATGCTTGCTGTCTCGGTCGTGAGGTTGTCTACTGCGCGGACGCTGCCCGCGGGCAGAAACAGCGAGTCCAGGCGGGAGAGTTCAATCTGCTCGTTGTCGAGGCTGACGGTCAAGCGCCCGGTGAGGACCACGTAGACGGTGTCGACCGGCACCGGTGACCGTTCGGCGTGCGCGCCCGGTTCGTAGTTGGAAAGCACGACGCTGATGGTTTCTTCCGGAGCCGTTCCGGTCAGGCGGACGGGCGACACTCCGGTATGCCCTTCGGGTCGGAACGCCGGGGCGTCGGCGACTCGGTGCAGCCGCGCCGTCATGCCGATCTCACAAGTGCCCCGACGATCGGTGTTCGTATGGATCCGACCCGTTCGATCTCGACCGTGACTTCGTCGCCTGGTTGGAGGAGGCGTGGTGGTCGACGCGTATATCCGACGCCGTTGGGTGTGCCGGTGACGACGAGGTCACCGGGGTACAGAGTCATCGTCTCGCTCAGGTAGGCGAGGATGTCGCCGACGCTGAAGATCATGTCCGCGGTGTTTCCGTCCTGCATGATCTCGCCGTTGACGCAGGTGATGATGCGCAAGCCGTCCCTCGGATCACCAACTTCATCCGCGGTGACGATCTCGCTCATCGGACCGCTCTGGTCGGCATTCTTGCCGACGGTCCACTGAGTGGTGCGGTGCTGGGTCTGGCGGGCAGTGAGGTCGTTGAACGCGGCGTAACCGAAGACAGCCTGGAGAGCTTCCACCGCCGAGACGTTTTTCAGAGTCTGGCCGACGACTGCAACGAGTTCGCCCTCCCAATCCAGGCCCTGCTCGCCGGACGGGACCGGCGCCGGCGTGCCTGAGACGGTGAGCGACCTGGTCCAGCGGCCGAAGACGGACGGATGGGTCGGCCGCTGGAAAGTGCCTTCTGCAACATGCGCTGGATAGTTCAGCCCGACGCATAGGACGCGGGCGGCGGCCGGCACGGGCGGTACCAGGCTGAGCTCGGCGAGGTCGAGGCCTTTCTCCGCTGACCGCGAGATGGCTCGTGCGGGATTGACCCAGAACTGCTCCACGCTGCCGAGAGGCACGAGCTTGGATTCGCCGTCGAGGCGACCAATCCCGCTACCCTCCGCCATGCGGTATCCGACTAGCTTCATCCCACCGCCTTCTCCGAAATAAGCCTAACCATTAGGCCTGACCATAATGCGTTCCGGCTGGCGGTTTCGTCAAGACCACTGGTCGTAATTAAGCCCATCCGTTAGGCTCTATATCTATGGCGTTACCTGCTCCCCGAAGTCGTGCTGAGGAGGTCGTCGTCTACGTGGAGGGCGCGATCGATCAGCGCGGACTACAGCCTGGTGACCACATCGGCACCAGGGGCGATCTGCGTGGCGAGACCGGCGTCGCGCGCGCGACTGTTAATGAGGCGATCCGGCTGCTGCAGGAACGGCGTCGGATCGTGGTCCGACCAGGCCCCGGCGGAGGACTGTTCGTCGCGCCGACCGATCCCGTGGTCCGGCTCGGACGCACGCTGCTCACGGTGCTTGGTGAGCCGTCGGCGGTCGCTGGGGCAATCGAGGTCCGCGAGCAGCTCGAGCCCCTCATAGCCGCCCACGCGGCACAGCACCGCACGGCCAAGGATGGGCGCGAGCTCAAGGCGCTGATCGCCGAGATGGAGCGGAACCTTGACGACATTGCCCAATTCCTCTCGCTCAACTGGGCCCTACATGCTCGGATCGCAGCCATCTCGCCGAACTCGGTGCTCCGCAGCACCTATATCGGCCTCTACGAGTTCGTCAACGAAGTGTCGGTTGTGAAGCCGCAGCCCCGCGATATCGCCTATTTGGAGCAGCGACTGAGAGTTCACAGTGACTTGGTGGCCGCGATCCTCGCCGGTGATGTCGCCGCCGCCCAGCGGGCCGCGGAGACACACCGCCACCCAGGCTGAGCGCCCCACATGGCTCAACGGGTGGAACGAACCGCATGACGACGCAATCGGAGTCGAGCGCCGCACCGCCTCCCGGGCCGGTGGTCGACTGTGTTGTAGTCGGCGGCGGCCCCGTCGGTCTGCTGACTGCCATCTTCCTCGGCCAGGCCGGCTTGCAGGTCGGCATCGTCGAACGCCAGCCGCAGCGGTACCCGTTGCCGCGGGCCTGCACCATCGACCACGAGGCGCTGCGCATCCTCCAAGCTGCGGGACTCATGGCCGACCACGCCAACCTGTTCGAACCGTCCCGGGGCGAACGCGGCGGGTACGAGTTCCGCAATGGTGCGGGCGAGCTCCTGCAGGCCATCGACTGGAACAGAGCCGCTGAGTCGGGGTGGGCGAATACCAACGGCTTCTACCAACCCGACCTTGAGGCGACACTCGAGGAGTTGGCGGTCGCGACGCCGGGGGTAACAGTTCACCGCGGGTGGACCTTTCAGGCCCTGACGCAGGACGACGAGGGGGTGTCCGTAGAGCTCGCGGTCACCGCACAGCCCGCCGAGGTCACGCAGGTCCGGGCGCGGTGGCTCGTCGGCGCTGACGGGGCCAACAGCGCCGTCCGCACCGAGCTCGGCATCGAGGTCGGTGATTCGGGGTTCGAGGCCGACTGGCTCGTGGTGGACTATCAGCCGTTGGTTGCGGAGAAATGGAGCGCCTTCGTCACCCAATACTGCGACCCAGCCCAGCCGGCCACGGCAGTCAGCAGCGGCCCGGGGCGGCGACGGTTCGAATTCATGCGTCGCGCCGACATGACCGTGGCGGAACTGGGCCAGGAAAGCACCGCTTGGCGGCTCATGGCGCCGTGGGGCGTGACACCCGAAACCGCCCGGCTGGAACGGCACGCCATCTATACATTCCGGGGGAGGTGGGCGCACACCTTCCGTAAGGGAAACGCCTTCCTCGCGGGCGATGCGGCCCACCTCATGCCCCCCTTCATGGGGCAGGGCCTTTGCGCGGGCCTGCGGGACGCTCGAGCGCTCACCTGGCGGCTCGGCATGGTGCATCGTGGGCTGGCGACGCAAGCTGTGCTGGACACGTACGGGCCGGAACGCACCGGCCACGTCCGCGTGATCATCGACGAGGCGGTGGCCGCCGGCTTGGTGATCTGCGAACTTGACGTCGACCGGGCCGCCGCCCGCGACGCCGAGATGAAAAAGCGCTCACGCGATCCCGATGCCATCACCCGCGAGCCTCCGCATCCCCGCCTGGGCGAACCCTCGCTGTCGATCGCGAGCAATGGGGCCGACGGTCGACTGGCGCCACAGGGGCGGGTCCAGGTTCTCGACCGGCTGGGCCTGTTCGACGACATCGTCGGCGGTGGCTGGCAGCTGATCAGCAGCATCGGCGATCCCACCGAGGTCCTAGGCGACGAGGACCTGTCCTGGCTCCAACGGATCGGGGGCGTTGTCGCCGACGTGTCATCCGCGGGTTCGGTACAGGACGTCGATGGCAGCTACGCGCGTTGGTTCGCCAAGCACGGTTGCGAGGCGTTTCTCGCCCGGCCGCGTGCCTGCGCCAGGCGCTCCAATCTCCGGCGCAGAGTCGAACCCTCGCCACGAGAAAGAAGTTGGAGGAACGTCCGTGACAACGACGCAGCATCCGCAGCCAGGCGGCGAACTGCCCGACGCGCACCGGCCTCGACCGGGCGGCTCGTTCGACGCAACCGCAATCACTTTCGGCGCAATGGGTCTGTTCGATACTCTGACCGCCGATCAGCGCGCTCGGGTGCTGCTGCCGTACGCGGACCCTGGCCGGACACACTGGAACTTCCTGCCCGAGTCCGGCCGGCACGGTCTCCCGCTGGGAGAGCTCGACCGCCGCCAGGAGGCGCTGGCGCACCGGCTGATCGCTGAGTCGATGTCGATTCCGGCCTACGCTCAAGTGGTCCAGGTGATGGCCAACGAGCACGTGCTCCGCGAGCTCAACCTGCCCGTGTTCGGTCACATCGCAGCCACCTTCCGCGATGCACGCGGCTACTTCCTCAGCTTCTTCGGCCAGCCGCAGCCGGACACCACCTGGGGCTGGCGGCTGGTCGGCCACCACCTGTCGATCAACATCACTGTCCTGGACGGCGAGCTGGTCAGCGCAACTCCATTCCTGCTCGGCGCGGAACCCGCCCGCTTCGGCCCGTTCCGAATCCTGGGCGAGGAGGAGGACGCGGCCTTCGTCCTGCTGAACTGCCTCACCGCTCCCCAACAGAAGCAGGCGATGATCCACCCGAAACCGCCGGCGGACTTCGTCACCCGCACCGTCGCGACCATCGGCGACGTTGAATACCCTGGCTATCACGGTGTCGGCCGGCGTGACGCGATGATCACCGACGAGGACCGCAAGGCCTTGGCCTACTTCCGCGCCCATCCCCGTGGCGTTCGCGTCGGTGACCTTTCTGCTACCCAGCGCGGGCGCTTCGACGAGCTACTGGCACGGTTTGTCCAGCGTGCTCGCCCGGGGTTGGTTGGCTTCGAGATGGACCGCATCGCGGCCGCTGGTGGAGTCGGAGAGTTGCACTTTGCCTGGGCCGGTGGCACCTCCATCGACCAGCCCCACTACTTCCGAATACAAGGCCCGGTCACCCTCATAGAGTTCGATAACGCCGAGGACAACGCCAACCACGTGCACAGCGTTTGGCGCGACCCGGCCAACGACTTCGGCGCCGACCTTCTGATGCAACACCACCTCGCGCGCCACCACACAGAGCAACCTCCCGGGGGCACTGCTTGACGGGCGGAGGAGAACCAGTTCTCGGGGGTTAGCCCAGCCCTCAGGTCTCGACTCCCAGCGCTGTCCTCAGGCCAGGCGACCACCTTCGCCGGCTGCGCAGATAACGAAGGTTTGCTTGACGCGCCCCATGAAGCGATGCCAAAATAAAGGCCTAATGGTTCGGCCCATTTCACCGCAGGCGTCAGGTCCCGAGGAATCCGACAAGCTGAAGGGGATCCTCGAGAGGGTGCGCGAACTTGGACCTAAGTTGCGAGAGCGCGCGCTTGCGGCCGAACGCGCGAGCCGGCTTTCGGACGAGACGATCGCCGATCTAGATGCTACCGGCGCTTTCAACATCGGCAGTCCCGCTGAGTTCGGCGGCGACGAGCTATCGGTTCGACAGCAGCTGGACGTCGTGTCCGAAGTTTCCAAATGGGACGGCTCGTGCGGATGGGCCGTGTGGGTGGCAGCCTCGACGAACTGGATTCCTGCGCGTTCGGGCGCTCGCGTCGTTGACGAGGTATACGGACCCAAATGGGTGGGGCCGCGGGTTGCCGGCTCGAGCCACTTTCCAGCCTCCCGCGGTCGCGCCAAGCGCGTCGAGGGTGGCTGGGTCATTTCTGGTGGTCCCTGGACTTTTGGCAGTGACTCGCTGTGGGCGCCCTTCACGAACCTCGGATGCATTGCTGATGATGGGGAGGGACCCCATCTCGTGGGCGTTCAGGTTCCGCTAGGCGAGCTTCGGTTTCTTGATGACTGGCAGGTAGCCGGCATGCGCGGCACGGGCAGTGTTTCGATAAAGCTGGTCGGAGACGAGCTCTTCGTTCCCGATTACCGCGGTGTCGACTTCCAGGAGATTCTCCGCGGATCGCTCGACAACGGCCTCAAGGGGTCGCTTTGGAAGGCGCCATCGCTTGGCTGGGCGTTCAGCCTCATGGGGGGAATGTCGATTGGTATCGCCGAAGGTGCCCTGGAGCGGTTCCTTGAGCGATCTGCCGGCCGACCTATTCGTGGCACCACCTACAAGAATCAATTGGAGGCTCCGCTCACCCATCTGATGCTCGCCGAGGTTCATTCCAAGATCCGATCGGCAACGCTCATGGCTCGCGCGAACGCCGACGAAACCGACCAACTCGGTGTGCTCGCTGCGGCCGGCACACCGGCTGACCCGAAATATCTGCAACTGTTCGGCGCCCGGGTCCTTGTGGAGACTGCCTATGCAGCCAGATGGTGCGCGGAGGCGATCGAGCTTCTTCAACGGAATTCGGGCTCGACCGCGATCATGGATTTCGAGCCGATTCAGCGAGCGTGGCGAGACGCTCGCGTGATTACCTTGCACGGCGCGCTCAATCTCGAGGCTCTTTCAGAGAACTACGGGCGCCTGATGGCGGGGTTGGAACCACATCACTTCGCGGGAATAACGACGCTGGACCGCTTTCCGTCAACCGCGGTGAAGCAAACCTAGAGCGCCGCGCAAGTGGACCGCATAGTCGGCTGACGACTAGCCCTCGCTCATCGGTCGAATTCCCTGAGCAGCTGACAGGGCCGCGAGCATCCCCCGCCGTATCACAGCCGTATCACGCATTCCCGGCACCGGACGGCTCTAGGGGGTCACCAAAGGACACCAGCCTGGTGGACTTCGTATTCGCGAGGACCGTGCGGGAGTCTGTCGGACACCGGAGGACACGGCATCGACACGGTTCGGGACCGTGAGGCCCCGGGTTCAAATCCCGGGCCCCCGACCACTTTTTTACTTGGATCAAACAGTCAGAATCCGGCGATCCTGCCGGCTGCGGCTCCGGACGGGATCG
>VBGM01000068.1 GCA_005880855.1 Chloroflexota bacterium | reverse complement strand
ATTGGCCCCTCCCGAAGGCAGGTGCACCTGCGCCGGGAGATGCAACGCGGCGACCCTGGTGTTGAGGTAGTCCGGGAGCCGATTCGCCAGCACCGCGCCCAGGATGGAGCTGCCGACGGTACCGCCGAGGTTGCGCCAGAACTGGATCTGGCTCGAGGCAACGCCCATGTGCTTGCGCGGGAGGGCCACCTGGACGGCGGTCAGGTAGAGGGGGAACGTCGTCCCGAGGCCAAGCCCGACCACGATCAGGGCCGCCACGACGCGCCATTCCGGGGTGGTTGGCGAGATGAGCGACAGCAGGTACATCCCCACGATCATCACCGCGACCCCCAGCGTGCCGAGGAAGCGGTAGTACTTGATCCGGCGCATGACAAAGCCGGTCAGCGTGCTCGCGGCGAGCAGGCCGAACATCATCGGCGTGATCAGGGCGCCGGAGTTGGTCGCGCTGATCCCGAGCACGCCCTGGAAGACGAGCGGCGTGAACAGGATCGACCCGAACATGCCGAAGGCGGTGAGGAAGCCGACGATCATCGAGACGGTGAAGGTCGTGTTCTTGAACAGCTCGAGCGGCACGATCGGGTGCTCGACGCGGCCTTCGACGAACACGAACGCCGCCAGCATTGCCGCGGCGAGAGCAAGGAGTCCCATGACCTCAGGTGAGGTCCATGCGTGGTCGCGGGTGATCGACAGGGCGATCAGCAGCGGGACGACGCCGGCGGCCAGCGTGAACGCGCCCCAGAAATCGATGTCACGCCACGACGCCTTCGAGCGCACATACGGAAGCCCTGCCAGCACGACCACGACGGCGACGATGCCGACGGGAATGTTGACCTCGAACACCCATCTCCAGCTCCAGTGGTCCGTGATGAACCCGCCGGCGGTGGGGCCGACGATCGAGCTCAGGCCGAACACGCCACCGAACAGGCCCTGCACGCGGCCTCGGCTCTCGGGCGGGAAGAGGTCGCCGATGACGGTGAAGACGGTGGCGAACAGCACTCCGCCGAAGATGCCCTGGATGCCTCGGAACACGATCAGCTGGGTCATGTCCTGCGACAGCCCGCACAGGGCTGACGCGGCTACAAAGCCGATCATCCCGGCGAGCAGGAACGGCTTGCGGCCGAAGAGGTCGCCGAGCTTGCCGGCGATTGGGGTCATGGTGGTCGAGGTGACCAGGTAGGCGGTCGTGACCCACGCCAGGCGGTCGAGCCCGTTGAGGTCGGCCACGATGCGTGGGATCGCGGTCCCGACGATGGTCTGGTCGAGTGCCGCCAGCAGCAGCGCCAGCATCGTGCCGGCCGTGGCGAGGATGACGCGGTTGCGCGACAGGCCTTGAGTAATCACTTCCCCAGCTCCTTCCTGGCGTTCACCACCAGCTGCAGGCACAGGTGTCGAAGCTGCGCCAGGTCGTCCTTGCTGAACCCTTCGACCATCTCGAACTGGTGGTCGACGCCTTCCTTCCAGACCGCTTCGATGCGCTCACGTCCGGCCTTCGTCAGGCGCGCCCGGATGGACCGGCGGTCGGACGAATCGGGGACGCGCTCGACGAGGCCGTCCCGCTCCAGGTGGTCAACGAGCCCCGTGATGTTGCGAGGCGTGTAGTCGAGGTCCAGGGCCAGATCGCCCAGCGGGATGTCGCCGCAGCGGTACAGCCTGAACAGCACGCCCAGGCGGCCCTGGGTGAGGCCGTGTCGCTCGGCCCAACGCTCCTGGAGCAAGCCAAGCATGTGGCCGGCGATCTTCAGGGCTCCGAGCGCCTCGACGGCGCTCATGTCGACGTGGAGATCCTTGAAGAGCTCGCGCATCCGAACGCTGTAGAGCCGGCCCGACTCGTCACGGGCCAGTTCATTGGCGGCCCCCAGGGGATGCATTGTGGATCGATTCATGGTGTCTTGATTCATAGTGAAGGACTTCATTATCACCGCATACAGGGTTTCGGGGCAAGTTATTCTCGACGGCGAATGTTTGCCGCGCTGGGGGAGGAGGCGGAGTTCTGCCGGTGGACAAGCCTCCTCGGCGGGCAAGCGACCCAGGCTGCACCGACCCGGCGGGGCGGCTGGTCAGGCGCGGCACTCGTCTACCTACAGGCGCAGTTGCTCTTCGACTCACCCAGGAAGGCTGAGTTCCGGGTCACGGTCGACGCCGCCCGGCGCGACGGCGCTCTCCTCGCGCTCGAACTCGGCACCGTGGGCTGGATCCGGGAGCATGGCGGCCCGCAGGCGGCGTACGAGCTGGCCGGCATGCGGCCCGACATCCTCTTTGCTTCAGAGGCAGCTGCCTCGGAGCTGGCAGTGCCGCTCGAGGGGATAGCCTCGGTGCCGGTGATCAGGCTCGAGTCGGGCGGCTGCAGCGTCCACGGCCGCCACCTCTTGTCGCCCACGTCCAAGCTCGACGCAACGGCGCTTGGGGCCACCTTCTGCGTCGCGCTGATGGGCGGTGAGGCGCCGGTCGAGGCCGCCGGGCGGGCCGTGCTGGTGGCCGCGCAATGATCGTCGACGCGCACCTCGACATCGGCTGGAATGCGCTCGCGGACGGCCGCGGGTTCTTGGGCCCGCCCGCGCCGCGCTACGTGATCAGCCGGTCGGCGCTGGTCGGCGCCGGCGTCGGCCTTGTCTTCGCGACCCTGTACACAGCACCGGCGCTGGCGAGGCGGGCGATGCGCACGCGGTATGTGTACGAGAACGCGCATGAGGCCCACCTGATGGCCCGCTCGCAGGTCAGCTACTACCAGGCCTGCGGCCTGCTGATGATCCGTGACTCACGTGAGCTCGAGCGCTACCTCCGGGGCTGGAAGCGCGGCCAGCTCGCTGCGGTGATGCTGATGGAGGGCGCCGACCCGATCGAAAACCCGAGTCAGCTCGGCGCGTGGACCGACCTCGGCTTGCGGATCATCGGGCCGGCCTGGAGCCGCACACGCTACAGCGGCGGCACGCGGGCGCCTGGCGGGCTCACCAAGCTCGGCGTCCAGCTTCTGAAAGCGATGCGGCGCAAGCA
This sequence comes from Chloroflexota bacterium, assembly GCA_005880855.1. Lineage (GTDB taxonomy): Bacteria > Chloroflexota > Dormibacteria > Dormibacterales > Dormibacteraceae > UBA10449. The sequence continues at coordinate 2,550 of VBGM01000068.1, read as the reverse complement.
CGTGATCCTCGACCTCAGCCACATGGCCGACCAGGCGGTGGCCGATGCGTTCGAGCTGTGGCGCGGTCCGATCATGGCCTCACACAGCAATGCGCGCGAGCTGGTTTCTGGAGATCGCCAGATCACCAGCGCGACCGCAGCGGAGATCGCGCGCCGTGGAGGGATCGTCGGCATCAGCTTCTATCCGAGTCACCTCCGGCCGAAGGGCAAGACCAGCCTGAAGGATGTGGTGCGCCATGCCCTCCACCATGCCCGCGCCACCGGAGGACCGGAGCACGTGGGTCTCGGCACCGACCTGGACGGCGGCATCGACTCGAGGTATGGGCCCATCAGCGACTTGAAGGAGCTCAAGGAGCTGCGCGGGATGCTGCGCAAGCACTTCAACGTCGCCCAGGTCGACGGCATCATGGGCGAGAACTGGATCGAGTTCCTGCTCAGGTCGCTCCCGGAACCTAAAGCGAGTCGACGAGCCTCTTCGCGCTGACGAACGCGAAACCCATGCCGTGGCCGTTGAAACCGGCACATGTGTAGATGCCAGGCATTCCTTCGACCGGACCCACGAGTGGCAGCCCCGACTCCGTGAACCCCATCGTGCCGGCCCATCGATGCGTGACCGCGGCCTCCGCGCCCATGCGCTTCAGCTGCACGTCGAGGTGGGCCTGGATCTTATCTGTGGGCCGCTCCTCGTAACCGACCTCCTCGTCATAAGCGGTGTCGCGCCAGCCGCCGACGAGCACCTCACCGGTCGGCAGCTGTCTCCAGTACCGATAGCCGAAATGGGAGTAGGTCGGGAGATCGCACAGGTGGGAGGCGTCGGGGCCGCTGGCAAGCATCTGCGCGCGGCGCGGCTGGATTGCGATCTGCGGCAGAAGCAACGGCGTGTATGCGTTGGTGGCGAGGATCACGCAGCCGGCCCGGCACTCGGCGCCGTCCGCGTGCACCAGCACGTCCGATGAGCTCGCCTCGACTGCGGTCACGTTCACGCCTTCGCGGATTGCTCCCGCCTTGGCGAGGCGAGCCAGCGCCCCCACCGTCGACGCGGGGTTGACCTCGCCGTCACGCGGGTTGATGAGCCGGCGCCCATCCCAGCCGGCCTCGAAACCGTCCTCGCTGAGCAGCTGGGCGGACTCCGCCAGGCTTTCCGCCTCCTCTTCGCCAGAGGCGAGGGTGGCGCTGCCCAGCCGACGGTGATCGACGTCCTGACCGGCGACCGCCTCGATCATCGTGTCGTGGTTCTCGAGCGTCATTTGCCAGATTGTCCGAGCGCGCGACCGGCCGTACGCGCGGACCGCATCTGCGTAGTTGTCGGCCACGCCCGCGAGAAGAAACCCGGCGTTCCTCCCGCTCGCGCCCGACGCGATGTGGGCCCGCTCGACAAGCACGCCGTTCATGCCGCGGGCGCGGAGGTGATGCAGGAGGCTTGTGCCTGTGATGCCGCCGCCGATCACCAGGATGTCGGCTCGCTCCGGCAGGCGTCCGAGGTAGCGCTCCACTGGCCGCGGCCAGTAAGGGGTGCTCGTCAAGGTCGAGTCCCATTACCGAATAACATCTTCTTTTGCATGGATTCTGAGAGCTACGACGTCCTGGTGGTCGGCGGCGGGCTGGCCGGCATCAGGGCGGCGATAGCCGTGGTCGACGCCAACCCGCGATTGAGAGTAGGGATGGTCTCGAAGGTCTACCCGATGCGCAGTCACACCGTATCGGCCGAAGGCGGAGCCGCGGCCGTGCTCCGCCCCGAGGACAGCTACGAGACCCATGCCTTCGACACCATCAAAGGCTCCGACTATCTCGCCGACCAGGACGTGGTCGAGGCCTTCGTGCGCGAGGCGCCCATCGAGATAATCCAGATGGAGCACTGGGGCTGCCCATGGAGCCGTGACCCCGACGGCAAGATCTCCGTGCGGCCTTTTGGCGGCATGACCACGTGGCGCACCTGCTTCGCCGCCGACAAGTCCGGGTTCCACATGCTTCACACCGTGTTCCAGACCTCCCTGCAGTTCAAGCAGATCCACCGGCACGACGAGGCCTTCGCTACCAAGCTCCTGATTGAGGATTCGCGCTGTGTAGGCGTGGTGGCGATCGACATGCGCAGCGGTCGGTTCGAGGCGATCACCGCCAAGGCCGTGATCCTCGCCACAGGCGGCCTTGGACGCGTCTACGCATTCACCACCAATGGCAACATCTGCACGGGCGACGGTATGGCGCTCGCATATCGAGCGGGCGTCGGGCTGAAGGACATGGAGATGGTCCAGTTCCATCCCACTGGCTTGCCCTTCACGGGCATCTTGATCACGGAGGCGGTGCGCGGCGAGGGCGGCTACCTTCTCAATAAGGACGGCGAGCGTTTCCTCAAGCGATACGTCCCCAACAAGATGGAGCTGGGCCCGCGCGACATCATCTCCCGCGCCATGACCACCGAGTTCGAGGAAGGCCGCGGCTTCGAGGGACCTCACGGCAAGTACATGCACCTCGACGTGCGGCATCTCGGCGAAGAGGTGATCGATCGCAAGCTGCCGTTCATGCGCGAGCTGGGCCGAGAGTTCGTCGGCA
>VBGM01000067.1 GCA_005880855.1 Chloroflexota bacterium | reverse complement strand
TGGGTTGAATCCGCTCAGGGCCAGGACAAAGATCGCTGCCGCCATTAGCAGACAAGTCCCGGTGATCAGGGCGACTCGCTGCGGCGAACTCACCATTGGCCTCTCTCAGACCCGGTCACGTCAGACAAGAACTCAGCTTCATGTTGCATTACCCACCGACGGGCCATTCGACCGCCTGAGCGCCCGCCCGTCAGGGCTCCCTACCGTCCCTTGTCTTGCGCCTAGCGGGTTGCTAGGGGCGACAGCGAAGATTCGGTGACTTTCCCGAATATCCAGGATCGAGTAAAACTCGAAGCATGGAGGCCGTGACCGGTCGCAGGATCTACTGGCTTCGCGCGGCCATGTTGGCTGCGTATGCCGCATCTGGCCGGCCTCGCGGCGTTAGCCACCGGAATGACTGCATCAGCACTTCTCCACCTCGCCGTTGTCGTTGGCGATCGGCAAATTCGTGATCGGCTGTGGGCCAGGGCGAGACCGGGGACTCGCGCGCGGCGGGCACTCTTCCTGGCCGCGCGGATCGCAGCGGCGCTAGTGATGTGGGCCTCGGCGTTCGGAATCGTGCATCGCTAGGCAGAGCCCGGCCGCGCTTGATGGCTAGGCAGCACCAACAGCAATCGACAGCCCCACTTAGCGACTCGGCTGACCGACACGAGGTATGCGTGCCTGAAGAGCCGGAGACACGGGTCGCCCGCTCTAGCCGCTTCTCTTCAGGAGGCCCAGGCGCTTGGCGCGGTTCTCGGCCCAGGCGAAGACAAAGATGCTGACGGGGATCAGCACCGCGCCCATGCCCAGCAGGATGCCGATGGTCGGCAGCTGGTCCTTCATACCGGCCCCATCGAGGAGGCTCGACCGGATGCCGGACAGCGCGTATGTAAGGGGCGACGCCGCGCCGGCGACCTGCATCACCGCCGGCAGCACCGACAGCGGGTAGTAGACACCGGACACCAGGAGCAGGAAACCCTGCACAGCGATCGACATCTGCTCGCCCTTTTGCGGCGACAGAAGGGGCAGGACCGCGGTCAGGATGCTCAGCCCGATGAGCGGCACCGTCGATGCCGCGAGCACCGCGAGCGCCGCCGGGATGTCGGCGTGCGAAAAATCTAGATGGAACATCGCGGCGGCAATCAGTAAAACCACGAACGTGCGCGCGAGCCCATATCCGATGGCGAAAAGGCAGATACCGAAGAGGTGTGTGACCCGCCGTATCGGCGCCATGAAGGTGTACTCGATGGTGCCCTCCCACCGCTCCCAGGCGATCGCGTAAGCGGCCTCCATGAACACCAGGGAGAGGTACCCCCACAGCAGCGCACCGACGAGCAAGTAGAGCTGGGCGCGGTGCAGGTCGAAGGACCCACCGGCGACGCCGAGCGTCCCGAGGCCCGACGCGAGAAAGCCGATCGACAGCACGCTGACCAGGCTGTAGAAGAGCCACACCACCTCCCATACCCAGTAGCGCTTGACGACGTGCATCTGCCGCTCGGCGAATCCGAACAGGGCATTCAGCTCGGAATGACGGGCTTCGATCATCCGGCCTCCTCCTCCCCATCGAGCTCAAAGCGCTTGCCGGACAGGAGCATGAAGACGTCCTCGAGCGTGGCCGGCCTGCCGTCGACGCCGTAGCGACGACAAAGCTCGTCGGGCGAGCCGTCGGCCAGCACGCGGCCGGCGTCCATCATCAACACACGGTCGCAGAGGGCCGTGGCCTCGTCCATGTCGTGCGTGCAAAGAAGGACGGTGACATCGCGCTCGGCCCTCAGCATCTGAAGGAGCGACTGCACCTCCTTCTTGGATCGCGGGTCGAGACCCGTGGTCGGCTCGTCCATGAGCAGGAGCGACGGAGCGGTCAGGAAGCTCCTCGCGATCGCGACCTTCTGCTGCTGGCCTCGCGAGAGCTGCTTCATCGGCTGGTCGAGCGTGTCGAGAGGAAGGCCGAGCTTGTCGAGGATCTCGACGACCTTCTCTCGAGTGCCGCCCTGGCCGCGCCCGTAGAGGCGTGCCGCGTAGAGCATGTTCTCCCAGGGGCTCAGCTCCTTGAAGAAGGCAGCCTCGACCGACACGCGGTTCACGTGCTTGCGCACCGATAACGGCTCCGCGACCACGTCCCACCCGAAAACTGTGGCGCGACCGGCGTCCGGTGTCAGCAGCGTCCCGAGAATTCGGATGAGCGTCGACTTCCCACTTCCGTTCGGGCCCAGGATGCCGGTGATGCCGCCTGGCTGGATGACCAGGTCCAGCTCGTGGAGCGCCACCTTGTCCTTCCATTCGCGGCGCCACCAGGGCGCGCCCGTTTCGCGCTCGCGGCGCCTGAATGCCTTGGTTATGCCCTGCAGCTCGATGGCTGCTGATGTCATCGGTTCACTCCTGGTTCAGATTTGACAAAAAGAAAAGGACCGTCGCGGTGCCCAACTACCGCACGGTCCTTTCGGTTGACTAGAGGGAGGTCGCTACCGGAAAAGAATCAATGTGCGGTCAGAAGGCACACTTCGCCCTCGGCGAAGCGCTCCCTCGTAAGACCGCCCATTTGCACGCTCCTGATTTCGAAAAACATGGACACACCCGGGTGGGTGTGAAGACCGGCTTAGAGTAACCGCGCCCCGGCCCTAAGTCAAGATCAGCCGGCGGCTTCGAGCTGATCGACGACGAAGGCTGATACGAATGCCTCCTCACGCCATGACTCGTAACGGCCGGATGGGCCTGAATGCCCCGAGCCGAGGTCGGTCTTGAGGAGGATCGGGCGCGCGGAAAGCGTCGCCGGGCGCAGCTTCGCGACCCACTTGGCCGGCTCCCAGTAGGGCACCCGCGGATCGTTGAGGCCGGCGGTCACGAGCAGGGCGGGATAGGGCGCGCGATGCACGTTGTCGTACGGCGAGTAGCTCTTCATGTACTCGTAGAACTCAGGGTCGTTGGGGTCGCCCCACTCCTCGTATTCGTTGACCGTCAGCGGGATCGACTCGTCGAGCATGGTCGTCAACACGTCGACGAACGGCACCTGCGCGACGGCGCACGCGAACAGGTCGGGCCTGGCGTTGACAACCGCTCCGATGAGCAGGCCGCCGGCACTGCGTCCGCGGATGGCGAGCTTCCGAGGATTCGTATACCCCTGCTTGATCAGCTCGAGCCCGCAGGCGATGAAGTCGTCGAACGTGTTCGTCTTGTTCAGGAATTTCCCTTCCTCGTACCACTCCCGCCCCATCTCACCGCCGCCCCGGACGTGGGCGATCGCGTATACGAAGCCGCGGTCGAGGAGGCTGATTCGCGCGGCGTCGAACATGGGATCGCTCGGGATCTCGTAAGCACCGTAGCCGTAGAGCATCGTGGGGTTGGCGCCGCTTCGCACGAGACCGCGGCGGTAAACGATCGACAGCGGCACGAGCACGCCATCGGGTGCGGTCGCCCACAGCCGATCGGTGACGTAGTCCGCGCGGTTGTAGCCGCCGGGGACCGGCTGCTCCTTCACCAGCGTGCGCTCACGCGTGTTCATGTCGTAGTCGAACGTCGACCAGGGTGCGTTCAGCGACGTGTAGTAGAACCGCATCACAGTGCTCTCGTAGACGGGGTTGGAGCCGGCGAACGCGGTGTACGCGGCATCGGGCTGCTCGACGATGTGCAGCTCGCCGCTCGTTGAATCCAGGACCTCGAGCCGCTGCAGCCCATCAGAACGCTGGCCGAGAACGACATGGCGGGCGTGGACGTCGATCGCGTTGAGGCGTACGCCGGCGCGCTCCGGGACCAGCTCGCGCCACGACGCGCGGTCCGGATGCGCGACCGGCGCCGTCATGAGACGGAAGTTGCGCGCTCCATCGTTGGTGAGGATGAGGAAGTCATCCTCCTGGTGGTCGACCGAGTACTCGATGCCGTGGCGGCGGGCTTCGATAAGCACCGGCTCGGCTGCCGGCTCGTCGCTGCGCAGGTAGCGGCTCTCGCTCGTCACCTGGCTCGAGGATGTGAAGATGATGTACCTCTCGCTCTTGGTCATCTCAACGCTGAGCTCGAAACGCTCGTCGTCTTCCTGGAGCACGAGCACGTCATCGGCGGTCGGCAAGCCGAGCGTGTGGCGCCACACCTGGTGCGGGCGCATTGCCTTGTCCGTCTTTACATAGAAGAAGGTCTTGCTGTCCGCCGACCAGGCGGACCCGTAGTAGACGCCTTCGAGGACGTCCTCCAGGTCTCGCCCGGTGGTCAGGTCGCGGAACCGCAGCTCGTGGAGCTCGTTGCCCGTGACGTCCACCGCATAGGCGAGGATGTTCTCGTCCGGGCTTCGCTCGGTGAGGCCGAGCTCGAAGTAGTCGTGGCCGCGGCCGAGCTCGTTGGCGTCTAGCTCAACCTCCTCGGGGGCCTCCATCGATTCCCTGCGCCGGCAGAGGATCTCGTAATCCAGGCCCTCGACCGTCCGCACGTAGTGCCACCAGCCTTTGAAGAAGGTGGCCGGCGAGGTGTCGGTCTGCTGGATGCGGGCGACGATCTCCTGGTAGAGCTGCTCCTGGAGCCCTGCCATGGGGGCCATGGCGGCATCGGTGTGCTCGTTCTCGGCCTGTAGGTAGGCGACAACCTCCGGGTTGGCTCTCTGGCGTAGCCAGAAATAGGGGTCGATCCTGCTGTCCCCGTGCTTGGTGAGCACGGTCGGGTGCTGCGCTGGGGCAGGGGGCGCCGGGGCGAGGATCGGCTCTTCCATGGGGGATACATCCTGCCAGGTTGAGGCCGCTTCCAAACTACCCTCCGAGTCCTGAATCGAGGCCCATATCGGTCATTCAGGGAACCCCCGCCTCGGCCCCGCTACCGGTCAAAATCGGTGTGCAAAACGTCCTATCTCCTGGCCCTGGGGCCCGGTCTAGGTTGGGGGCTGCTTGGCCAGCTTGAAGGCCTTTCGAACCAGGCTCCGTATGGCCGGCCGGCCGGCGTCCGCCGGGGACCGGAGGGTGACAAAGCGGGAGTCCTTCCCGCTGCCGTGGAGCAGGCCGCTGCCGTCGTCCAGCTCGCGGCCTCGATAGAAGAAAAGCGCCGAGTGCCCTGTGAAGGCGCCCACCCCGACCACGTTGACGCCGTCGAGCGCGTAGCGGGCGATCTTGTACATGGCCGATCTCGAGCGTGGCGGCTTGCTCCGGTAGGTGATCTCCTCCGCTTTGGGCGCAGCCTTCTTGACCGTCTGGATCGCCGCCTTGACCGTGGGCCGGACGGCTGCCGGGGTGTTCTTCAGGTGCTCGGAAAGGGTGAATCCGGCGGTGGGCACCGGCCTAGCCCACCGGCTTGAAGGGCGGGTTCGCGACTGCCATCAGCTCGGTCATGAAGTCAACCCTCACACTACATCGTTGGGTAGATTTCATCCCGTGAAAGCAACTGCATGGAATCAGAAGACGATCGACGAGTTCCACGCCAAGCAGGGCCGTGGGGTCGGCATGTGGGGCGACCACGTGCTGCTGATGACCGCCACAGGCAAGGCGAGCGGAGACGCGATCACGACGCCGCTGGTCTGCGGCAGGGAGGGCGACGATTACGTCGTTTGCGCATCCAAGGGCGGGGCGCCCGCGCATCCGGCGTGGTTCGCAAACATCAAGGCCAACCCTGAGGTCGAGGTGGAGGTGGCGACCGCCGGCGGGACTGAGAAGTTCAAGGCCCAGGCCCGTCCGATCGAAAGCGGGCCCGAGCGGGACCGCCTATATAAGGAGATGACGAAGATCTGGCCCGCGTTCGCGGATTACCAGACGCGGACGGAGCGCGTGATTCCGGTAGTCGTCCTCAAGCGCCGGCGCTGACCAGGCCGTGCCCGAGTATGTAGACCTGCCCATCTATCACGAGGAGCTGGCCTCAGCTCTAGGGTTCACCGCATCCGACCTCGACGCAAATCGCGGCGGCCGGCTGTCTGCAGATCAACGCTCCGCACTGCTGCGCTTCGAGGCCAGGCGAATGGTTGGGATCGCGTTGAGCCTCCTGATCGCCGGCGGATTCCTTGCGGCGGCCTTCGCGATCGGAATCACAACCGGGTTGTCGGTGCGCTTCCTGGTGCTTGCGGCCCTGGCTGCTTTCGTAGCAGCCTTACTTGGGTTCAGCTCACTGAAGCTGTGGGCGGACATCCGCGCGGGAAAGGTCTCGAGCGTGGAAGGCTTCGTGAACCCCGGCATGGAGACAAAACATGTCGGCCGAAGCACGGCCCCGGACTTTTACTGGGACCTAGGCGATCAGCGATTTCACGTGCCGGGCAAGGCCTACGGCGTCCTCACGCCTGCGCCGCACCGTCTCTATTTCTTGCCCTTGACACGACGCATCGTCGCCGCCGAACCGATCAGCAGCCACGGAACGTAGCCACCGATACAAGGTCAGCGATCGCTGCCTTAGCCGGCTAGGCCCGGCGGTTCGACAGGCTGCGCCGAAATTGCCGCCGGCGAATCGCCATCC